>CAYQRW010000238.1:0-5577 GCA_964419735.1 uncultured Spirochaeta sp. | reverse complement strand
CGTGATTGCCGACGATGCGCGTAATGCCGGCCCGCATCGCCACCTGCTGAAGCGCATGGTACACCTGCGGCCATCGGCGCACGATAGACTTCATCGGATAACGCTGAAGGTCTTCTACATCTCCATTGAGAATCAGATGGTAGTTCGCTGGGGCATAGTAGTCACGAATCACATCGGAAAAGAGATCTCCGTTGTGAACGAAGTCATCGGTCCGCGAGCCGTTTCCCATGTGAAGATCGCTGAAGATCACGATTCGATCGTTTTCCGTCAGGCTTCGTACCGGGGTACGGTCATAGAGTTCTCCGAGATTTACGGTGCTGAATTCCTGGGCTTTCATGTCCCTTCTTGTATACATCGCGTGTTACGTTCTCGTTATCATGGTATCAGTCCCGGTGGACTGAAGGCCAGCACCCAGGGCACCGAAATATCGATTCCGTGTATACCTAACGACCGCAATACATGACAGCTCCCGCCGACCTTGGTATATTATCCATGAGGGAGGCGTATGCGCCCAGACTACATCAGCTTGGACACGAAAGATCGAGAAGAGCTTCTCTCACAGACCGGCAATTTCACCCCCGCGGAGCGGAGTGTGTTTCATCTGCTGTGTCAGCACTGGCAGGAGCGAATACCCTACGACCGGTTCGTCTCTTTTCTTAACCACGATGACGGAGGGACTACCTCGGATTTGATCAGTCTCATGGGTAAGCTGCGCCAGGCGCGCATGGGAATCCTCAGGACGAGCGTCAGTGACGGTCAGCGCTCACGGGAAACGATGATTCTCACCGATCAGGACAGCCCCGTGTTTTTTGGAGAATTAGCGGATGAGTATTTCACCGATATGCTGGAGTCGATCCTCAATCCGCTGCCCCTGGTCAGTACTATTGAAGATGAACTCGGCCAGATTCCTGCCGGGGCGATTCAACCGGTACCTGCAGATCAGATTGCCGCCTACTACAGCGGCAAGCTGACCTCCGAGAAGGCGTTGTCGGTGCCCAGCTTGGGGAACGAGGCGCTCCTAATTTCGCAGAAACGGTTGCGCCCCTTTGTAAACGTGGCGATCCTGAAGTTGCGCTACTTCATGAGCAACACTACCCTCCTGGGCGCCCTGGCAAAGTTGCAGGATACCAGCCTCCTGAACCTGAAGCAGCAGTGTGCCGGAAAGGACCCGACGTTCTGGCTGGCATTGACCAAAACTGCGGTGGATCACCGGCGTGATCTGCAGGCGGTTCGTAGCCTCTCGGTGGATGAGAACTTCTTTCATGCGGCGGTACTTCTCAAGAACCTGATCGAATCTCAAATCGCTGAAGCGAAACAGAAAAAGGAAGAAGCGGAGAACCGCCAACTCGATCTTAACGCGATTGCCCTGGCGGTAAAAGAGGCTCCGGAACAGTGGATCAAGCAGACGACGCTCACGGATCTGCTGGAGCGTCACAAAGACAACTATGGCGATCAATTTGAGAAGTTTCGGGAGGAGTTTTACGAGCGCTACGTCCACGCCCGTGGCAAGAACACGCTCCCCAAAATCGTACTTCTCAATCGTAAGTACATTCATCGCGACAATGTTTTCTCCTTCTTTCTGCAGGATTTTCGTATGCTAGAATCGGAGTTGGCGACGGAGTTCGCGTTGCACATGGAACAACAGCTGAAGTCGGGAAATCGAAGCAAAGATTCGACCTTCTACAGTCTGGATAACTTCAACGAGGCGATCGCGGCTCAGGTCCGCGCACGAAGCGAATTTGTTGCCAGCCTCATCGAAAAACCGTCGATCCTGGCGGAGGCGATGATCTTGCATGTCAAGCAGAACCGGCTGGCAAAGGATGTGAACGAGCTCAAGCAGCGTCTTTCCGTATACTTTGATCCGGAGACGATGCAGCCATTGCCGCTCCACCAGTGGTTCAATCTTCGGCCCCTCGATCTGTTTGAGCAGGCGTTCGAAAAGCAGCCGGTGCTGAAGCGGATTTGGATTCGGCTCACGGGCAAATATGAGAGTTATCGCGGACGGTATCTTGGACAGACGGCGCTACAAGGGGCAACGGCGGCTCCGCCGCGATCTTCCACCGCTCGCGCCGGCGCTGGCGCTGGCACTTCGGAGCGGCGCGTTACCGCCGCCAAAGACGGCGCAGCCCCCTCCGACAGACGCTCGTCGCGCACGAGTACCGGCTCATCTAACCCTACCGACCCGCAGAAAGACGCTACTCGCCGCGCGGACCGCAAATCGAGCCGCGCTCCCAAGGCCGGACCAGCCTCGGAGGCCGCGAAGCGAGCGTATTCCAAGAAGCAGGTTGACTCCGCCTGGGATCAGTTCGGCAACACGATCAAAAAGGATTCCTGATATGCCACCGATACGCCGAATGAAGAATTACAGCACCTGCTGTCCATCCCGGATAGTGCCTGCCTGGAACAGGTAGACCGCCTCGGTCATCCAGCACCCTTGACACTCAGAGATGTTCTGCCGACGCAAGTAGAAATCGTACACCGCGACCGTATCTCCTCGAATCAACTGAACGCGTTGCAGGGCCAGCCCATCGCGCACCAGGAGCTCAGCATATTCGGCACGATCATGCTCAAGCATTACTCCATAGGCGGGCCCCTTGAGCATCGCGGCGAATCGGGGTAAGGGGCCGGTACGACGCCGATTCTGCGGACTTGCAAAACGAAATCCGATTTCGATACCCTCATCTTCGGCGTTGTTATTACCGAACGCCTGCAGCTGAATCTGCACCACCTCTCGAGGACTCAATTCCGGAGTGGGGCCGGTATCGCGAATCGGATCGAGACCGTCGGGAGCGGAGGCACAGCCGACAAGCGCCAGGGCCATTACGGCAACCGTTAGCGAACGCATTGCAAACATATTACAAGGATATGCATATCAATACAGTAACGACAAATGCCGCCACCGAAAAAAAACGCTACACCGTTGCTCTGATTGGGAGCGGGCCGGTAGGAGTCCACGTCCTGGGTCGGGCCCTTTCCGAGCGGCTCCTGTCCCCGGACCACGTGGTTGTGATAGATCCGCACGCGGAAGCATTTAGCCAGTGGCACCGGCGCGTCGGCAACTGCCGCATGCAGTTTCTTCGGTCTCCGGCCAGCCACGGCATCGCTCCAGACTACCGCACGATTCGACGAACGATCCGTACCAGTCGGGATTTCACGCCCCCGTACCACCGACCGTCGATCAACCTGTTCGCGGAACACCTCCAGCGTCACCGCGAAGCAACACTATCGGGAGTGCCCCGGGTACAGGGGTGGGTACGGAAGATCCAGCCTGCCCCTACCGGGACCGGGTATACGCTGTCCGTCTCCGCGGAAAGCGGCGAGCGCACGATCTCGGCCGATGTGGTCATTCTGGCGGTGGGACAGCCATCTCCGCGTATGCCGCGCGTGTTAGAGGCGCTCCCCTCCACAGCAGCGGTCTATCACGTTCATCGCGATGCGTCGGCGCTCGATCATCTGGCGCGGGGCAGCGAAATCGCGATTGTAGGGGGTGGTATCGCGGCGGGGCACCTGGCAGTAGCCCTCAGTCGTGGCGGCCACCACGTAACGATCTGGAATCGCGACCGGTTCACCAGCCACCAATTTGATAGCAACCCTTGTTTCATCGGTCCCCGGTGTGCCGGGATTATCGGGTCGATCGAGGACTACCACCATCGCCGATCTTTGATCCAGCGGAGCCGGCGTCCTGGCAGCGTCCCGCAGGATCTCTTCTGGGAGCTCCGTCGACTCGAGTACAGCCGCCGGATCCGCGTCATCCGGGGCGAGGTGACGCAGGCCACCGTCGCCGGTTCAGTGGGCGGCGCCGGTGGCCGCGTGGTTCTGCGTGCCGAGGTACAGAGCGGGACACAGAGCGGGGAATATGACGCCGTGGTGGCGTGTACCGGATTCAGTGGCGGGCCGCCGGCCGCTGACCTTGTTCAGCAGATCGCGCGGGTGCTACCCGCGCCCCGGGCGGAGGACGGCTATCCCATTCCCAGCGGAGACCTGCAGTGGGCACCGGGACTCTTTGTAACCGGGGCCCTGGCGGAACTGGAAATTGGTCCCCCCGCCCGCAACCTCGTGGGAGCGCATCTGGCGGGGCGTCGCATTATCCCGGCCCTGCGTGCTCTTCTGGGAAGTTAGAGTCCGGAAATGGCGCTCAATCCCCCGTCTACACCGATCACTTGACCGGTAATCCAGGAGTTTTCCGGGTTCAGGAAGAAAAGCGTGGCGCGGGCGATGTCCTCCGGCGTGCCTACGCGCTTCAAGGGGTGGCGCTGCGCGGCAGCTTCCCGCTTCTTGTCGTTGGATAGCAACCGCGTGGCCAAGGGGGTGTCGGTAAGCGACGGCGCTACCAAATTGAAGCGGACGTTCTTGTCGGCGAACTCCGCGGCCAGCGTTCCCGTAAGTCCGTGTAAGGCTCCCTTGGCACTGGCCACCGAGGCGTGAAACTGCATCCCGATCCCCGCCGCCACGGTGCTGTACATCACGACGGATGCCCCCCCACCGGCGATAAGCGCTTTCTGCACCGTCTGGAGCACGCGCACCGCGCCGACCACGTTTAAGTTGTAGTCGTCCAGATATACCTGCGGTTTCAGCTGTTTAAACGCACCGAGGGTGATGTTTCCCGGAGCGAAGACGACGCCATCCAAGTCATCTGGCACCACCGGATGCTGCTCTGCAATATCCTGCGTCACATCTACCGCGGAGTACGTCACCCCCGCGGGAAAACCTCCCTCCGGCTCACTGCGGCTCCAAGCGTGGACCACCGCACCCTTATCAAGCAGACTCTCCACCACGGCGTGGCCAATACCAGACGACGCCCCGACTACCAAAACGGTTCTATTCGTGAATGTGCTCATGGGGTGAACATAGCGATTTTCACCCGCTACCGGCGAGTGAACACTGAGTAGACAACCGGCGCTTAACCGCTGAGCAGTTCCAGATCTTCCTGGTCATTTTGGAACTCCAGGACCGCCGCCTCAATCAACTTAAAGACCATCGGAAACACGACGTTATGGAAATACGCGCGCTGAGCAATTTCGGTCTTCAACTCTTCGTAGCGCCGCTGATACTGGTCCATCGCGAGGCTCACGTAGCGCTCAAAGCTGGAGAACGGCACCATTTCAACGTCGGTGACGGAGGTTGTGTTGATGATATCCTGGTACTTACCCACCTTTCCCATGATATCGAAGAGGGACAATTCCTGACGCAGTGCGTTTTCTAATTGATTTTCCCGGTCGTCGTGCTCGTGGAGAAGTTTCTCGTAACGGCCGGGATAGAGCAACTGGTAGATCGGACCGCGGCGAATCGCCACCCCCGAACGGTCCAGGTGGGCTTCCACCGCATCGATGACGTACCGATTTCCACGGTAGTACCGAATCAGGTCCGACACCTGGGTTGCACCATAGCGTCCGTGCGAAAGCAACGCCTCCACCTGGTTTGCAATCTGCTCTGGGAGGTTCGGATTAACTTGAATACTGCACGTCTCGTAGTAGGCTCCAGATTTTTCCCGGAGCGTCACGGTACGGTGTTGAAAGAGCTCGTCCTTGGTGATCGTGGCGTAGCGGCTCCCCAGGGCTTGCGCCTCCCGCCGAAAGC
>CAYQRW010000237.1:0-5585 GCA_964419735.1 uncultured Spirochaeta sp. | reverse complement strand
CCGCCGGACATATCACCGTAGAGGGTGCAGTATCCCACCGCCAGTTCGCTCTTGTTACCGGTGGTTAAGGTGAGAGATCCAAACTTGTTGGACCACGCCATCAACAGGTCGCCCCGGGTGCGGGCCTGAATGTTCTCCTCGGCGATGCCCGGCTCGGTTCCGGCGAACTCCTCCTGCAGGAGCTCGGCGAAAGCGTCGTACACGGGCAGGATCGGCAGCGTGCGATACGCCACCTCCAAGTTGCGCGCCAGCTGCTCCGAGTCGGTGACGCTGCCGCTGCTGGAATACTGCGAGGGCATGAGAAAGACTTTTAGGTTTTCTGCTCCCACCGCCCGGGCGGCGATCACCGCTACCACCGCGGAGTCGATCCCTCCAGATAGACCCAAGTGCACCCGGGAGAAGCCGGTCTTGGCAAGATAGTCCCGAAGTCCCAGAATCAGGGCGCGCTCCAGTTCCGCAAAACGATCGTCCTCTCCCGGAAGAAGTGGTGCCGCCGGTGGCGTCTCCCGCCCGGTAGAGGTGTTCATGAGGGTGGTACTTTCCACGATCGCCACGTGTTCCGTGAATCCCGGGGAAAGATGGCGGATCGCGCCGGAGCGGTCGGTGGCGAAGGAGTATCCGTCAAAGATAAGGCTATCGTTTCCGCCGACCATGTTCACGTAGATCACGGGGACGCTGTTATTGCGGCCGATGCTGGACACCAGCCGGGCGCGCGTATGGAGCTTGCCCGAGTGGAAGGGACTCGCCGAAGGGGCCAGGATCAGCTGCGCCCCGGCGTCCAGCAGGTCCCGTACCGGATCTACCGGGTAGCGCGTACCCGGCACCGGCTCGGTTTCCCACCAGATATCCTCACAGATCGCGATACCGATCTTGAGTGCGCCAAACTGCCACACCCGGCTTTCCCGGGCGGGCTCAAAGTAGCGCGCCTCATCAAAGACATCATAGGTGGGTAGCAACCGTTTCGCCTGGCGAAACACCACCTCCCCGTTGAGCAGTACCGCGGCCACGTTCTGGAGACTCTTCCCGGTGCTTCCCTGGGTGCGGTCCACATACCCCACCACCACGGCGATATCCGGCGGCAGCGACTGCTGCAGTCGGCGTAGGGCGGTAATGTTTTCCTCCACAAACGCTTCGTAGTCGAGGAGATCCATGGGCGGATACCCGCAGAGGCTCAGTTCCGGAAAGACGATCAGCTCCGCGCCTTCGCTGCGCGCCCGGATCGCGGCATCGCGAATTTTGGTGCTATTGCCGGCAAAGTCGCCGATCGTACTGTTTATCTGTCCTAGTGATAGTTTCACGTTCACGCCGTTGACCTCGTTTTGCTGCCCAACTACTATAGCGTACCATGAACGGAGCCGTCCTGATAACGGGCAAGCAATCCGGCTTCACCGATGACCTCGTTCAGGAGGCCCTCAACCGGAAATTGCACATCCTGGCAACTCACGATCCCACCGATACCCCACCGGAAATCCCCGATACCTTTGGTGATATGCTCAGCTACACCCCGTGGACGCGCCGTTCCTTACTATCCGCGCGGTCGGTACTGCTTTCCGCGGAGCGGGAGCAGGAAGGGCTCCAGCACGCGATCGTGGTATGTTCACCGGAAGGGATCAACCAGCCTCTCCATGAAACGGAGTCCGCCGTAATCGAGGAACGGGTCGATGGGGCGATCAAGGGGTATCTGTTCATCATCAAAGAAGTGATTGCGCAACTGCTGCGCAACGGTGGCGGTGAGTGCACGATGGTCTGGTACGATGGGGGTTCCGAGGTGATGCCGCCGGTGGACGCGACGATCGCCGGCGCCGTCCACGGCCTGATGCGCTCGCTCATCGCCTTCTACGAAGACGAAGCGGTGATAATGCGCGGGTTTCACGCCTCCGACAGCGAGCGCCGCCTGGTGGCCCGCTGGGTCCTGGAGCACACCTTCGATCGTGGTGACAAGTCCGCCGGCCGCCTGCAGCGGTATGGTCAGAAAATGGGCATCCTGCCGTTCCGACGATAAATGGGAGATGAATAACCGATGAAGATATGGATGCGCTACCTCCTGGGAGCCGTGCTGGGGATTCTCCTCGGCGTGCTGGTCCCCCTCTCCGGTGGAGACACCTACATGGTACTGCAGGAGCTCTCGGCAATTCTCATTCGGGTGGGGCGGTTCCTCTTCTTTCCGATGGCCTTCTTTGCGGCGATCGTCGCGATGGACGAGCTTCGCGACGATCAGCGCGGGGTGAAGACGCTGCTCACGGCGGGGCTGCTGCTGGCGGCGTCGCTGATATTCGCCGTGGCCATGGGCGCGCTCTCGGTACTGGTGCTCCAACCGCAGCGGATTCCTCCCATGGTGCAGGAGGGCCGGGCCGGGACCGCCCCGGAGATTCTGTCGATTCTCGGGGAGACGATTCCGGGCAACGCGTTTCAACTGTTTGTTGCCGGGGAGAATATGCTGCTCATGATCGTGCTCTTTGGAATGATCGTGGGGGCTACCCTGCGCTATGACCGGGAGATGACCTCACCGGTGTCGCTGGTGGCGGACTCCGCCAACCGCATTCTGTATCGGCTCAACGCCGGGCTGACGCAGGTCATCGGCTTTGCCCTGGTGATTCCCGCGGCGATGGTGGTGGTGAGCACGCGCCAAACCGAGGACCTGATGATTTTTGGCCAGCTGCTCTTAGTGGTGGTCACCGCGGCCCTACTGGTGGGGGCGGTGGCCTATCCGGTGGTCCTGTATCTGCTCGATCGGGAGGCATCGCGGCCGGTGACGTGGCTGTACCGCATGACCCCGGCGGCGGTGGCGGCGCTGGTCACTGGTGATGTGTTTTTCGCCTCAGCCACGTACGCCCGGGTAAGCAACGAAAACCAGGGGGTTCCGCGACCGGTGGGGGGCGTGGTACCGCCGCTGATGGCGGTGTTTGGGCGCGCCGGCACGGCGCTGGTGAGCGTCGCCGCCTTTCTGCTGGTGATTCGGTCGTATACCGCCCTGGAGATCGGAGTGGCGGCGGTGGTGGAACTCACCGTGGCGGGCGTGCTGTACTCGCTGGTTCTGGGACGCTATCCGGCGGGGGCGGTGATGGTGCTGCTCAGTTATCTTTCGGTGCGTTACGGACAGGGAATGGAGGAGTCGTATCTCATTCTCCTACCGGTGATGCCGTTGTTGGAACGGATCGGCGCCTGGCTGGATATGATGACGATCGGATTCGTCTCTCAGGCGGTGGCTCGCACCGGGCGCTATCTTCGGCGGGTGGATCGGACGGTGTAGCGGGGTTGGCCGTTCGCCGATTACTGGCCGCGTGTCCGGGGGCGGCGTTAGCTACGGCTGGCCGGCGTCGGTATACCACCGCACCCGGAGTCCGTAGCGCAGCATCGTCTCATCCAGAAATGGGATATCCTCGGAGCGTCCCCACGTGTTGTAGAACGGAATGTACCAGGTAATCCCTGCTCCCACCTGCACGCGGTTGGTGAAACGATAATCCGCGGCCAAGCCCATCTGCGGATAGAGGAAACGCCCGGCAATCCAGTAGCGTCCCACCGGTCCCGCCTTGCTCCCGTCGATCCCGCTAATCGGAATCCGGTAGATCAGTGAAAGCCCGGCGCTCCCATGAAACTCCCAGTTCTCCGCCCATGCCGGAGATAGGGTGTACACCCACGGTACGGAAAGCGCGAGGCCGATGGTGTTCGCGATATCTCCGACCTGGTTACCGGTCTCGATCTGGGTGGGAACCGTCTTGTCATACGCGTTAAGGGCGACGTACTCCTGCATGAACAGCCAGCCCTGGGGCTCAAAGGACATCCGTTCCGTGAAGCGCAGCTCGAAACCCGCACCAAAACTCATGCGGATCGGACTCACCTCGCTTCCCTGTACCGGTTCACCCTCGGCAGTTTCGGTGAAACCGTTGTACATCCAAACCGGCATGGCGGTGGCAAAGAGGCGACTGATGCGCAGCCCAAACACGGTCTGGGCGGAAAGCGACGCCGGGGCGAGTGTGAGCCCTGCGAAAAGAAGCAGGGCGATTACCCGGACGCGCGGGGGAGAAGGGGTGGCGTTGGAGGTGGTTCGGGGACTCCGGGTCTTCACCTTCGCAAATATACCACAGCCCGCCACCGATCAGTAACTCTTAGCAAACACCGCCATATACGTGGCGGGATTGCCACTAAATAGGCACCGTTTGCCCTGGGCCTCCGCCTCGTTTCCAAAGGGAAGCACGCGAATCGTGGCTTTGGTATCTGCCTTCACCTGCGCTTCCGTGGCGGGATCTCCATCCCAGGGAGCTACGGCAAATCCTCCGGGACCGTCATTAAAGAGCTTCTTGAACTCATCGTAACTGCTGGGATAGTACGTGCTCTCGTCCCGGAACGCTTTGGCTCGGGCGTAAAGATCGCCCTGGATCTCCACCAGAAGGGTGCGAATACGCACCGCCGCTTCCGCGGTGGGCACCGCTTCCTTCTCTCCCGTATCCCGCCGCACCAGCGTTACCTGGCCGGCTTCGATGTCGCGGGGGCCCATTTCCACGCGGATTGGGACACCGCGCATCTCCCATTCGGCAAATTTCCAGCCGGGGGAGTTGTTTTCATCGTCGTCCATGGCGATGCGGAACTCTTTCTTGAGATCATCGTAGAGACTGCGGGCGACTCCGAGTACCTCTTCTTTGTTCTTGTTGCGGAAGATCGGCACCAGGACCACCTCGGTCGGTGCCAACTTCGGCGGCAGCACGAGCCCTTTGTCATCGGAGTGCGCCATGATCAGCGCTCCGATGAGGCGCGTGGAAACCCCCCAGCTGGTGGCCCACACGTACTCCAGGGTGCTCTCCCGGCTCTGAAACTGAACGTCAAACGCTTTGGCAAAGTTCTGACCCAGGAAGTGGGAGGTGCCCGCCTGCAGCGCCTTGCGGTCCTGCATGAGCGCCTCGATCGCGTAGGTAGAAATGGCCCCGGCAAACTTCTCCGCCTCGCTCTTGGCTCCGGTGAGCACGGGGATCGCCATGAAGTCTTCCGCAAAGGTGCGGTAGACTTCCAGCATGCGGAGCGTCTCCTCACGAGCTTCCGCTTCCGTCTCGTGGGCGGTGTGGCCTTCCTGCCACAGAAACTCGGTGGTTCTCAAGAAGAGGCGGGTCCGTTTCTCCCAGCGCAGGACGTTGGCCCACTGGTTGATGAGGAGCGGAAGGTCCCGATAGGACTGGATCCACTTCTTGTACATGCTCCAGATAATTGTCTCAGACGTGGGTCGAATGACCAGTGGTTCCTCGAGTTCCTGGCCACCGCCATGGGTGACAATGGCCAATTCCGGCGCAAACCCTTCAACATGTTCCGCTTCGCGCTTAATGAAACTCTCAGGAATCAGGAGGGGGAAGTAGGCGTTACTGTGACCGGTGGCCTTGAACATATCGTCCAGGCCGCGCTGGATCTGTTCCCACAGGGCATAGCCCCGGGGACGAATAACCATGGAGCCCTTTACCGGGCTATAGTCCGCCAGCTGTGCGTTGAGCACGATATCGATGTACCAGTCCGCGTAACTCTCGTTTCTGGGTGTAATCCGTTCTGCCATGATAGTCCGCGAGAGTTTAGAGGTAAATTACCCAGCCGTCAAGAATTATCGC
>CAYQRW010000236.1:1463-5594 GCA_964419735.1 uncultured Spirochaeta sp. | reverse complement strand
TCCGTGGGTTCCGGCGAGCTTGAACAGCCGGCAAGTACAATCGCCGCAAGAATCAGTACCGCAACTGCCGGTACAAACGTTCGTTTCATAGTTCCTCCTCAGTGTATTAGGTTAACACCGCGCATAGTATAGAACCGTCACCAATGTTTTTCCATATTCATCGGGAAAACCGATAAAAATCCATACTCGGTTTCCGGTTTTTCAAATCTATCCTATTATGGAGAGGTGGCACGGTTTGATGGGCTTGCGCTAATTAATGCGGTAACGGAACTTTCTGAGTTGCTTGGGAAACGAAGCACAGTTGACGAGTTCCTGCAGGATCTCACCGTCATCGTGGCGGATCACCTGCAGGCGGACGTGTGCTCCGTGTATTTGTACGATGTGGAGCAGGACCTGCTGGTGCTGCGCGCTACCATGGGGCTCAATCCTACCCTGGTGGGAAAGGTCCGCCTTCACAGCGGAGAGGGGCTGACCGGCTACGCGTTCCTCAATAACAGTCCCGTGCTGGAGCACCAGGCCGATAACTCAACCCTGAACAAACCGATCCCTGATCTGGGGGAGGAGGAGTATCCGGTGTTTCTCGGTGTGCCCATTAAGCGCAACAACCTAGGGATCGGCGTACTCACGTTGCAGTACCGGGCGGATGACGGCATCGGTGAGCAGGAGCTGCGAACCCTCCGGTCGCTGGCCTCCCACTTGGCGGCGGCCCTGGAGAACGCCGCTGCCCTCTATGAACTGCACGAAGCGCCTCCCACCGAGTCTCACAGCTCCGGGGTGTTTGAGTCGGGCCTGATAAACGGCACCAGCGCCTCCCGGGGAATCGCCATCGGACATCTGGAGTATCTAGACCAGCACCTGGACATTCTCTCCCACCCCTCCCAGCGCACGCTGGAAGAGGCGATCGACGTCAGCAGCAGTCAGCTGGAGGAGCTGCAGCGGCATGTGGATGAGACCCTTTCCGACGTGGCCGCCATGATCTTTAGTTCGCATCTCCTCATGCTCCGGGATGACAGCTTCGTGGGTGAGATGTACCGTATCCATCGGGAGGGGACGGATCCCGTAACCGCGGTGCAACGGGTGGTGGACGACTTCTCCCGACGCTTCATGTCGATTCCCGATCCCCGGTTCCAGGAGAAGGTGCAGGATGTTCAGGATCTGGGGCATCGTATCGTTCGCAATCTCCAACAGCGGGATGAACACGACGGTGACTATCGGGGACACGTGGTGGCCGCCCACGACATCTTCCCGTCGGAACTGGTGAAACTCTATCTCCAGAACGTGGAGGGGCTGGCGTTTTCCGGAGGAGGCGCGACCAGCCACGTGGCGATCCTCGCCCAGTCGTTAAACCTTCCGGTGGTGGCCACGGCGGATCCACGACTGTTCTCGGCTACCACCGGCACGCAGGTGGTGATCGATGCGGAGGACGGTAAGATCGTCGTACGTCCCGGCAAGGAGATCTTGGACGCGTACCGATCCCGAATCTCAGCTCTAGGCATGCGGCGGCTCGCCGCCTCTGAGGAGCCGCTTCCGGATATCCTCAGGACCAGCGACGGGGCGGAAATCTCCCTCTTCGCCAATGTGAACCTGGTAAAGGATGCCCGCGCCGCCCACCAGCTCAACGCCGCCGGCGTGGGCCTCTACCGCAGCGAGTTTCCCTTCCTCATCCGCAACGGATTTCCCACGGAGGATGAGCAGCTGGCGGTGTACCAACGCGTTGTGGAAGAAACGGCGGGAAAACCGGTCTCCTTTCGTACCTTGGACCTGGGAGGAGACAAGCTACTCAGTTCCCAGGTGGGCCGCGAGGACAACCCCTTCCTCGGGTTTCGTGGTATCCGATTTCTCCTGGAACACCGCGAGCTCTTCCGGGAGCAGCTCCGGGCTATGCTTCGGGCCGGCGCGGGCATCGAGCTGGGCATCCAGTTCCCCATGATCGCGAGTCTAGACGAATTTCTTGCCGCCCGGAACGAGGTACATATGTGCATCGATCAACTCACCCGGGAAGGGGTAACCCACAACCGGTCTCCCCGGCTCGGCGTAATGATCGAGCTCCCCTCAGCAATTGATATCGCGCCGGAGCTCGCGGAAGTTACCGACTATCTCTCGATCGGAACCAACGACCTGATCATGTACATGCTCGCCGCGGACCGGACCAATCACCGCGTGGGAGAGCTATATCGCACCGTCCACCCGGCGGTACTCCGCGCAATCGCCCGCCTCATGGAAGCCGTGGCGCCCACGGGCATTCCCATCTCCGTCTGCGGTGCGGCAGCTACCGATCCGGCGATGATCGCGTTCTTTCTGGGAGTCGGAATTCGCTCGCTCAGTGTTGACCCAGACGGTCTGACCTCCGTGGCGGAAGTCATTCAACGCACCTCCGTGGCGGAAGCGCGGGAGATCGCCGCCCGCATGCGGGCCACTGCCGATCGATCCCGGCTGGCGGAACTGGCCGAGGCGGTGCGGAGCCAGTTTCATTAGAACCAAATCTGTGGTACCTCTGGGCGTATGAACACTACTACCCTTCCGGACGTCCTCATCTGCGACGTGGGGGACACACTGATTCGCTGGAACCACTATTCCCGCGAGAACGGCCTCACGGCGCTGCGTCCGTTCTGTAGCGATGGCCGTCGCTTCTCCCTGGACGCCCTCGTGGCCACCGGGGAAGAGCTGGACACCTATATCGAACCTCACGCCGCGGAAAGCTTGATCGAGTATCGAGAGGCCGATTTTCTCCGCTTGCTCTTCGGAACGCACGGAATAGAACTGCTCTGCGACGACGACAACCTGGAGTGGCACTACTGGCGCAACGCGCTGGGGTTCGAGCCGGAACCGGGTGTGCGGGACGCCTTACAGAAGATCCAGGACCTCGGTGTTCGCCTGGCAATCGTCAGCAACACCGTCTTTGGCCCTACCTGCATCTCTCGCGAGCTGGACCGGCACGGGTTGGATCACTTCTTCACCGGCCCCCTGGTGACGTCCGCCCGGTTTGGTGTCCGCAAGCCCCATCCGGCGATCCTTCAAAGCGCCAGCGGTCTGTGTACCGTTCCCGGTGAAACCGCGTGGTACATCGGCAACAGCGTGTATCACGATGTGGGAGGCGCCACCGCGGCGGGACTGCCGGTGATCTGGTACAACGAAGACCGCGAAACGCTCGCGGACCATGCCCACAACGGAGAAACACCCACGTACGAAGTCTCCTCCTGGTCGGCTGTGGTGACGCTACTGGAGTCGCTACAGCGGGAACGTACCGCCGCGCCGCGCCGCGTATGAGGCCAGCGCCAGGGAGTCCACCTTCGATGCTGGGGAATCGGCGCGGCTGGTGAGAATGATCGGTACCCGCGCCCCGAGAATGAGCCCCGCGTGGCGGGAAGCGGTGAGAAACGCCAGTGCCTTGTAGAGTATGTTACCGCTCTCAATGGTGGGAACCACCAGCAGATCAGCCTGCCCCGCCACCGGTGAGGTGATCCCTTTGGTCCGCGCCGCCGCCGGCGAGACCGCATTGTCCAGAGCCAGCGGTCCCGCCACGACACACTCCGGCAGCTCGCCCCGCTCCCAGGCGGCCACCAGCTCCCGGGCGTCGGTGGTGGCCGGCATCGCCGGATTGGTGCGTTCGGTAGCCGCCAGAATCGCCACCCGGGGCACATCATACCCCAGACGATGCAAAAAGCTCACCGCGTTGCGGACGATCGCCTGCTTCGTCTCCCCGGAGGGTGCGATATTCACCGCGGCGTCGGTGATCGCCAGGGGCCGCGGATACTCGGGAAGCTCAAAGATGGCCAGATGACTCAACACCCCGTCACCCCGCAGGCCGTGTTCACGGTTGAGAACCTCCTTCAACAGGACCCCGGTATCCACGAGGCCCTTCATGAGCGTTTCCGCCTCACCGGCGGCCACGATCTCTACCGCCCGCCGCGCCGCCTGGGCGGGATCTTCAGTGACCGTCTCGATTGCGATTCCCGCCAGGTCGAGAGCTTGCGCGGAGGCCGCCTGCGCAACGGCATCTGCTGAGCCCACCAGAATCGGTTCCACCAGTCCCCGGTCCCGGGCGGCAATGACCGCCTCCAGCACATCCCCGTCGGCCGCAGCCGCCACCGCGACCCGCGTACGGCGGTCAGGGGCACCGTCGATGCGAGC
>CAYQRW010000236.1:0-1363 GCA_964419735.1 uncultured Spirochaeta sp. | reverse complement strand
ATTCCCCGCATCTCAGCGTCCCGCCGGCGCTGCCAATCCGGCACCCCGCGCCAGGGCAGCCTCATTCACCGGCAGAAAGTGTTGCTTCTTGGGCCCAAAGACCTTCTGCAACGCCTCCCCTATGGCGGCCAGCGTGAATAACTCCGTTCGTCCCAGGAACGCGCCGAGCATGACCATGTTTGCCGCCTTGGCACTTCCCACCTCGCCGGCGATCTCATTGGCCCGCACCGGGAGCACCTCCAGATCGGCTCGCTCCGGCGCGTCTTCGATGAGGCTTTCGTTGATCACGATCAGGCCGCCGGAGACGAGTTCCGTTTCGAACTTGTGCATCGACGGCAGGTTCATCACGATCGCCGCGGTGGCATCCCGGTGAATAATGGGAGAGCCCACCGGGTGATCGCTGACGATCACGTGGCAATTGGCCGTGCCGCCGCGCATTTCCGGTCCATAACTGGGCAGCCAGCTCACCTCGAGCCCTTGCAGCATGCCGGTGTAGGCGATGAGCCGGCCCATCGACATGACACCCTGCCCACCGAATCCGGCGCAGATGATCTTGGATTCACTCATGTGGGGGCCTCCGTCTCCGGGTCACGCAAATTGCCCAGCGGGAAGTATGGAATCATGTACTCCTGGACCCACTTCAGGGAGTCCACCGGGGTCATGCCCCAGTTGGTGGGACAGGTGGATAGAATTTCCACCATACTGAACCCCAGGCCCTTCTGCTGTACGGTAAACGCGCGACGAATCGCCGCTTTGGTCTTGCGCACCGACTGCGGATCGTGCACCGAGGTGCGCTCAATAAACGCCGCCCCCTCTATAGTTGCCAGCATTTCACTCACTCGCAGGGGACTTCCGGCGTGGCTCTGCTCCCGTCCATAGGGGCTGGTGGTAGTCTTCTGTCCCAGCAGGGTGGTGGGTGCCATCTGTCCCCCGGTCATGCCGTAGATCGCGTTGTTCACGAAGATCACCGTGATCTTCTCTCCCCGGTGCGCCGCATGCACAATCTCCGCCGTCCCGATAGAGGCCAGATCACCGTCACCCTGATAGGCAAACACGGTGCGATCGGGAACGACCCGCTTAATGCCGGTGGCCACCGCCGGCGCACGACCGTGGGCCGCCTCGTGCATGTCACAGTTGAAGTACTTATAGGCCAACACCGCACACCCCACCGGGGCAACCCCGATGGAGGCGTCCAGGAGTGACATCTCCTCGAGCACCTCCCCCACCATTCGATGGATGATCCCGTGGGTGCACCCCGGGCAGTAATGGGTCTCAGCATCGGTAAGGCCCCGCGTTTTCTCAAAGACCACCGGCATCACCCCACCTCCTGCAGCATCGTCCGCGCCGCCGCGGCGATCGCTTG
>CAYQRW010000235.1:0-5601 GCA_964419735.1 uncultured Spirochaeta sp. | reverse complement strand
CACGGAACGCGCCACCTCCGGTTGCACGAGATCGATATCCCGCAACTCCACCAGCACCCACTGTTGCCGGCCGGCTTCAGCCGAGGTCCACCGCGCGAGCAGCATACCCAACTCACCACGGCGCCACCCCTCGGAGAGGAGCAGGGTCGCGGGGTCGGCAAAGCGGTCGTGCAACGCCGCCAGCGCCCCTCGCTCCCGTAGGTCGATCTCCTCCGCACCATACCGCGGGTGATCATCCCCGCGCGCCTCCGGGAGCTGCGCCACCACGGCTTGGAGAATCGTCTCCGTGGTACTCTCGGCGCGACATTGCACTCCAATGTGGTCGCGGAGATCGAGCGTGGCGGCGGCTGCGGCCAAGGAGGCGGCGAGCCGTGAGGTATCCGGACTAATGAGGTAGGTCCACGGCGCCGGTTCCGGTTCAAGCGCCTGTGAGATCTGCCGCGTCAGATCCTCCACGGCCACCGCCTCGGCGTAACGCTGGTGCACCACATGGTCGCCTCCGATGAATGCCACTACCCGGTGGAGATCCGCGTGTGATTCCGTCTGAACGAGCGGCTCAATCGCCGAACGCACCGGCTCGGTTATGTAGACGGCGTTCTGGTTACGGGCGCGCCGCAGCAGGCGCTGCATTTGGGTCAGCTCCTCCTGCACGTTTTCGATTTCACCATAGTCCACCACGATGAGAAAATCGAGGAGGTCTTCCGATGCGGACCGCAGCGCCTCCAACATCGACCGGGCCACCGAGGATAGGATCTCCGGTTGGACGGTGACCGCGTGATCCTGCTGAAAAAGCACGAGATCTCCATCACTGAGCACGTGCGAAAACCCACCCCGCTGCATGACAGCTTCGAGATGGAGGATAAACTCCCGGTGCCGTTCGGGGTGAATTCTTGCGATTTGGCGCATCCCAGCTGCTTCGACAAGGAGATAGTACATGTGTAGACAGTATCGGCATCGCCGGAGACAACGATTAGGGACGCGGCAGCGCTTCTACCTCGGCATCATCCACGGATGAACTGCTACCGTAGAGGCGTAGGAGCAGCTGATCGTTGGTAAAGCGCAGGATGTACTCCGCGGGGCGCGCGCTGTCAATTGCATACACCTCCCGCAACTCACCGGCATCTCCCACACCGCGCGCTATCGACTCCCACACGATCGACGGCACTTCACTCGCCACCCCGTCGGTGAGCTCATCCCACCGACCGCGGGCGATGCGCACCGCCACGGCGTCGCGCCCGTCGGCGGTGTCCAGCGAGACCGCACGCACCACCGCATCCACCACCGTGGACCGGGCGGACACCGCGCGGGTCGACCCGTCGTCCCCGAACCGCGGCTTCCACCGCTGCATCCGCGCCGCCCGGGGGCCCTGCAGGGAAGCCCCGCGTGGTTCCCGGGGGCCGTCATCGCCGGCCTCGCGCCCGGCGGGGGCTTCGCGTCCGCGGGTCGAGTCGGGTTCGGAGGCAGTGTCACCCTCGGTGACGCGCTCGTCTTGATCGGCTTCCTCGCGCTCCCCCTCGACTGATGGAGGCGGTTCAGGCTCCGACCGCTGGGCCGGTACCGCATCGGCACCGGAGCTATCGGGTGAATCAGCAGGATCGTCCCCACTCCACCCCCCGGAAGTCACGAGCACTCCGGCCAGTACGGCCACCACCAGACCTACCACGAGAAGTATAAGAATCGTCCGGCGGAAGGTCCCGCCACCTCTACCAACAGTCACGCTGCGATGGTAGTATGCCCACTGCCCTATGAACAGCCCCGATATTTCTCGCCACCTGGAAACCGACTACACCTCGCCGATCCGTGATCCGCTGTGGAGTCATATCTATCTCTCTCCGGCGATGATGCGCCTCACCGATACTGCGGAGTTTCAGCAGCTTTCCCGCATTAAGCAGCTGGGACCCACCTTTCTGGTGTATCCAGGGGCTACCCATACGCGACTCAACCATAGCCTCGGTGTCTTCCATATCGCCCGACGGATCATCACCCGCCTGGTCCACCATCCTGAGGCCCCACAGCTGACCCTGCCGGGGGTAAAGGCGTTCCTGGCGGCCAGTCTCCTCCACGATGTGGGACACTTCCCCTATACCCACAGTTTCAAAAGCCTTCCGCTGGCGGAACACGAATACCTCACCGGTCGCTATATTCAGCAGGGAGAGCTGGCGCACCGCATCCGGGAGGATCTGCGGGTGGACCCGGCTATGGTTGCGGCGATTGTGGACGAGTCGCTACCGGGGGACGGAAATGATGAGATTCGCCTCTACCGCAGTCTGCTGTCCGGCAGCCTGGATCCGGACAAGCTTGACTACCTGAACCGTGACGCCTATTTCTGCGGCGTTCCCTATGGTCTCCAGGATATCGATTTCGCTCTGAGCCGCCTGGTGCCGGTGGGTTACGATGGCGTTGGCCTGGAGGAGAGCGGCGTCTCGGCGGTGGAGAACATTCTCTTCTCCAAGTACCTTATGTACCGTGCAGTCTACTGGCACCGGACCGTGCGCGTGGCCACGGCGATGATCAAGAAATCGGTGAACCAAGGACTGCAAGATGGCATCATCCAGCCGGATGATCTGTACGGGCTCGATGATGAGTTATTCTTTTCCCGGTTTGCCGGGCATCCCTATCCGCCGTTTGAATTAATCGCTCAGGTAGGCGCCCGGCGTCTCCTGAAACCGGCTGCCGACATCGCCTTCGATGGGGAAGACGCGGGACACCGGAAACTAACCCACATTGGGACGCGGCAAGCGTTGGAACGCGCCTTGGCGCGGGAGTTCAAGGTTCCCGAGTATCAGGTGATTATTGATCTCCCGGACCCGGTGTCCTTCGAGGCGCACTTTCCGATTTTCGTGGATGGAGTGGCGCATGAGTTCGCCGGGAAGAGCGTCTTCTCCACCGATGTGGTCGCTCGCTTCACGGAGACGATTCGCCGGATCCGCTTGATGATTCCCCACGCGGTGAGCGACACCCTCACCGATCCCCGGGCAACCCTGGAAGAGGCGATCGCCGGTGTGGAGTGAGCTGGTCACCGCTCACCCGCCACCGCTGTTCATGCGCTTTCTCAAGCGCCTGGGCCGCGGGATCAACGCCCACCGGATGATTTCCCACGAAGATCGCGTACTGGTTTCCGTGTCCGGTGGCAAAGACTCCCTGGTACTCGCGCTGGGCTTACGCATGCGGCTGCGGTTTCTGCCGATCTCCTACGAGCTGGTGCCGGTAATGATCAACTGGCGCGAGTATCCCCACCGCCCGGAGGCACTCGAGAAACTCCACCACTTCTTCGAGGCGATTGGAACCCCGCTGCAGGTGATCGACGCAGACATGCGGCCGGACTCCTTTGGGGGACGCTTTGACTGCTACCGGTGCGGGCGCAATCGGCGACGTATTCTGTTTGACCTGGTGCAGGAGTGGCCCGGCCGACCGCTGATCGCCACCGGCCACCACCTGGATGACGTGGTGCAGACAACCCTGATGAACATGGTCATGCGCGGCTCCTTTTCCACGATGAACCCGGTGCAATCGTTCTTCGATGATAACCTACGGGTGATCCGCCCCATGTGCGAGGTCCGGGAACAGATGGTAGCAGACGTGGCGGCGGCGGCGCAGCTGCCGGTGAGCAATATCGAGTGCCCCTTTCGGGAACGGAACATCCGCGCGCGAATTCGCCCCGTGGTGGAGCAGCTGGAACGGATCAACCCCGGAGTTCGGGAGAATGTCTACCGCTCCCTTACCAACATCGACCATGAGTACCTTCCGTGACCGCCGGCGATACTGTACAGTGGTAGGTGGAATATGAAACCAAGCCGATTGATGCAGGAACGAATCCGCCGGACCCAAGTACTCCTTCGCGAACTGGGGAACGAGGTCCAGGACGGAGAGGTTACCGAAGACAGCTACAGCGGCGGGTTTGTGGCTCCCGATGGCTTTCAGGCGGGACTCTTCATCGATGCCGATTCCAAATTTCTGGAGCTCGCCTTCACCTTTACCTTTGGCAATACGATGGCCGACTTCATTCGGGAGCGGATCGAAGAGATGCTGCATACGCTGTATGAGTACGGCTGCTACCTATCGCTGCAGATCGATCAAACAGAGATCACCTACACGATCTTTTCCAAGATCTACTTCGCCGGACTTAACTACTTCGCCCTGAAAGAGACGATCCGGGACTTCCGCGATGCGGTGGAGGCGAATCAGGAGATCTTCGAGATCCACCTGGAAAACGAAAAGGGGGCTTCCCATGGAGATTCATAACCTCATGGAGGAACTGGTCCACTCCACGGTTGCCGAACTCTGTCAGGATGACGAGCGGGGCGCCGGGCAGTACTGCACCACGCAGCAGTGCCGGACCGATGCGGTGTGCTACGTACTCAACCGCGTTGCACCCCGCTACGTGAGTTCCGGACGGGGACTGGCGCATCTCACCGATGACTTGCGCAACGATCAGCAGTTGATGATCGACGTGGTAAAACTTGCCCACGAGGGGCTCCACCGAGTCAGCGCCGTTCGCCGTGGGTATTACGATGTCACCCAGGGACGCCGCATTCCGGGGGTCTGCTACAACTTCCCCACGATCAAGGGACGCATTCTGGATGGCGCGGCGTTTATGCCCGTTTCCGGGGTGGATGTGGAGCTGCGCCGCCACGATACGTTGGTTGAAATGTTTGACGAGCGCTGGTCAAATCCCTACCGGATTTCCGACCGGACGCCGGGGACGTTTACGTTCTGGCCCGCTCCCGTGGAAGCCGAAACCCCTGGTGAAACGCAGGCGTTCGACTTTGAACTGGTGGTGACCACCCCAGGCTACTATGAGTTATCGCACCACTTCACCGTTGAGCTCTCCAGTGATGACCGCGAGACACAAGGGTTCAACCTGGGGCGCGACCACCAGCTGCCGGACCTGTATCTGTTTCCCGTGTAGCTAAGCCGCCGCGCCGACAACGCTATTGAACATCGGCGGTGCTCTCAGTCGTAGACTTCGGTGTGCGTCTGGACCTCTTGCACACGTCCCGGCAAGTGATCCTCAATAAACCTGAGTACATTCTGCATCACCCGTTCACCGTGTTGCTTATCGTTGGAGACTACCGCTACCCCCAGCTGGGCAAAGGTGAGGCTGTCATGGAGGTCTACTTCGGCGGCGCTCACCTTGTACTTACGGATCAGACGATCCCGAAGACTCACCACGATCTTACGCTTGTCCTTAATTGAGGTGATATCTGGGAGCTCCAGAATCGCCAAAAGCATAGAAACGTTCATCAGTGGCTACTCGAACAGGTCCTTCACGTCACCCATGGTGAGCCCCGAGGGTGCCCCGGCCTCCTCTGATGCGGATTCCCGGTCCTTCATCGGTAAGTAGACGCGGTTGTACTCCTGCGCCAGGCGGTACACATCATCATGGCGATACTGCCACGGCACCCGGACCTCCAGGCGGTAGTTCTTCTCGGCCAGCCCGCGGCGCATGACGTGAATCGGATCGCTCACCGTCATGGCAAAGTGGGGACTGTAGAGCAGCATGAGCGCCAGAATGATCGCCACGATAATCACGAAGTAGCGCAGCGTGTCCGCCGCCTGCTCGCGGTTGATCGGCGTGAGATCCACGAAGACTTCCGTGGC
>CAYQRW010000234.1:3747-5605 GCA_964419735.1 uncultured Spirochaeta sp. | reverse complement strand
CTGCTGGTGGCGGGGAGATTGACGCCGCCGGACCGTTTGCCCCAGTACTTCACCAGTGCCAAGGATGGGTGTGCAACCGCGCGTGCCACCACCCCAGACGCGTCGGGTACCGCCTGGCTTGTACTCCGGCGATTACCGTTCACTGCGGAGTGTGTGAAGCAGGTCCCGGGCGGTCTGAATATTGAACGTCCCGTTGTCCCATACGCGACGGGCCAAGAGGGCCAGTTCCTCATCACGGGCGCCCGCCTGCCACGCCAGCCGGCGGGCGTGCTGACGCATGTGGCCACTTTGGATCCCCTCACTTACCAGCGCCATCAGCGCCGCCAGATTCTGCGCCAGACCCAAGGATACCGCCACGCGGCTCAGGCGATCCGCTGAAGGTTCCAGATCGTCGTCCAGGAAGAGTACCTTCAGGGCGAAGCTGGTAACCGGATGAAAACCTACCGCACCGCCCACGGTACCCACCGCCAGGGGAATTTCCAGCGCCCCCACCAGCGCGTCTCCGTCGATTCGATACTCCGTGAGACTGCGGTACTGTCCGTCCCGGGCGGCGTGAGCGTGGGCGGCGGCCTCGATCGCCCGGGTGTCATTACCGGTGGCAAGCGCCAGCGAGGTGATCCCGTTCATTACGCCCTTGTTGTGCGTCACCGCCCGGAGCGAATCGGTATTGGCAAACTCATTGGCGCGCACGATGCGCTGCGCCATCGTCCCGCCGTCGTAGGGGGAGCGGGTGAGACGGTCAACGGGAACGGTAAAGGTAGCTCGTGCCCGACGTCGGGGCGCGGCATTAGTAAGGATTGCCATCAGTACCGTGCCGCCGGTGAGCTGTTCCAGGGGAGCACGGAGCGCTTCAGCGGCGGTGTTAATGATGTTGGCGCCCATGGCATCCCGGGTGTCCACGTGGAGGTACACCACCAGGAGCCCACTCTCCTCGTTGACTGAGGCGTCCAGTCCGCGATAGCCGCCGCCGCGCCGCGTCATGGGACCGAGAATATCCAGCAGTTCCGCATGGAGATCGCGCTCTGCGGCCCGGACCCGATCGTCTGCGCCCGCGGTCCATTGGTCGATCGCGATTTCCGCGGTCATCACCTGCCCGGTGGTGCTGGTGTGAAAGGAGTTTCCCCCGCGGGAGATCAGTCGTCCCGCATAGGTAGCCGCCGCCACCACCGAGGGCTCCTCCACCGCCATAGGAATATTGAAGACGCGATCATCGATGCGGATTCCGCTGGCGATGCCCAGCGGCACCGGCATCACGCCCACCGCCGACTCGACCATCACATCCGCCAGATCCAGGAGGTCTTCATTTGCCAGGGAGGTATACAGCTCGTGGGCATCCAGATCCAGGAGCTCCGACAGAACTTCCCGCTTTTTCCGGGCGCTGAGCTTCCGGAAATTCGGGGGGAGTTCAACCGTCTCGTCGTTCAAGGAAAACGCTGTGTCTGCCATGCTACCTCGTCTCGTGTGAATCTCCGCAGGCCCCGGCCAGCGCGGCCGCATCCGCCTGCAATCGTTCCTCCATCCACAACGGTGCCTCTCTCAGCTCGGCCAGATTCGAGCACCCGCACAGCGCCATGGCGGTGCCGATAACATACTCAACTCTTCGGCCGAATTCCACCGCCGCCGCTACACCGCCCCGGTGTAAGGCACGGACAAAGGGGAGGGCCATGCCCGCCGCCTCCGCTCCCAGAGCCACGGACTTGACCACGTCCATACCGGTGCGGATCCCTCCCGAGGCCAAGACCCCGGCCGTGGTCCGCCCCAGGGCGGCCAGGACCAGGCCCGTGGACAGTCCCCATTCATCAAACTCGGCGGCGGCTTCGGCCATAAACGCCTCCTCCCGGCGGTATGCCTCCACCCG
>CAYQRW010000234.1:0-3647 GCA_964419735.1 uncultured Spirochaeta sp. | reverse complement strand
AGCTGCACGCCACCGATGTTGGCAAATACCGGCACGTCCGGGGCGTACCGCTTCAGATAGAAGTGCTCGATCACCTCCGGCTTGCGGAACAAGATCCGGATCGAGCCCATTCCCACCGGTATTCCCAACTCCTGCGCCACCGCCGCCAGGTCTTTGTTGGTCTGATACCCAGCCTCGCTGCCACCGGTCATGGAGGAAATGAACACCGGCATGCGTACCCGGTGCCCGAGGAACTCCAGGCTTGAATCCACAGAGGAGGCATCGATCTCCGGTAGTGAGCGGTGTACCAAATGGACCTCATCCAGACGGGTGCGGCCCGTTTCCACGGAGTAGGTATCCCGGTCGACGCAGATCTCCAGGTGCTGCGCCTTTCTCCGGCTCATTTCAGAGGCGCTGTGAGAACTCATGCATCCCGATACTCATAGAGGCGATATCCATCCTCCCGGATAGAACTCAGGTAGTACAGGCCGCCGGGCACGTCGCTGCCGTCACTCACCGGACCGTGATCCAGCGAATACGTCTCATCGGCAACAAAATGCCGGTAGGTGTCAAACCCCACGTCCACCGCCCCGGAGAGGATGGAATCCAGGTTCCAGCGTTCAATCACCTCCGGGGCTCCCTCGGCGATGCGGGCGGAGAGGATGGTCATCGTGTTGCCGGAGCCGTAAGAGGCGATGAGAACGCGCTTTCCTACGATGCCGTCGCCTTCAGCGTGGTAGCGGTTCCACAGGAGAAACATCAGGGACATATACGCCGAGCCGGAGTAGATGTTTCCCACCCACCGCGACGCCTCGATACCGTCGTCAAAATGGTGTTCGTTGAGAAACGCGGCGGTCTCCGCCGGATCGGTGCCCAGATGCCGCTCTACCAACTTGGTAAGACCGGTGATCGCCATCTTGTGGAACGGTACGTGCACTACAAATAGGTCGTGCGCGCGGAGCGCCTCCTCCGGGGTGACCCCTCGGCGGGAGGCGTGATCCATGAACGCCACGTTCAGCGCATCGTTATAGCAGTCCACCGAATACCGTCCCTTCACCCGGGCGGTGACCGATCCCAAGGGACGAAAGAAGTCATCCTCATCGGAGGAGGCGAATCCCACGTGGTGCGTATCCAACTCAAGGAGCTGCGGATTGGTTTCGATGCGGAGCGCCACCGCGCCGGCACCCTGAGTGATCTCCGCGGTGGACGGCGTCTGGTAGCGGGCGACATCGGAGTTGACCACTAGCCCCGACTCCCCGGGGCGCCCGGTACAGTGGAGCATACCGGCGACACTGAGCATCGCAATCGTTCCCCCGGCACAGGCGTGTTGCACCTGAAAGGTGGAGAGTGTTCGCGGTAGTGCGACGCCGGAGCGCTGCAGTGCCCCTTGGGCGTAGGCGGCAATCGGCTTGGACATGTCCACCGAAGTTTCCGATCCCACCGCAAAGTAGCGTACCCCCGCCGCTCGCGATTCATCCTCCAGAAGTGGTCTGGCCGCTTGGGCGGCGAGCGTAACCGAATCCTGCCAGGGAGCGGTAAACCGGATCGCCTTCTGATTGGTGGATTCGATCGCCCGTCGCAGGCGACGCTCAAAGGACGGATCTTCCGCGGCTCTCTGTTTCAGGATGTCGTCAAGGTCGATCTTCCACGCGGGTACGTAGAGACTCATATCGCCGATGCCGACAGTCGTTTCTTTCATGTAATGTCCTCTCCTCCAGTGCGGCGGAAATATACGGTCTCCAGGCCGAAATCGACAACACACCAGTGTTGTAAAGGTAACCTAACTTACGGTCGGTTTAAAGGCGATCCATCGCGGCCAGAAGCGCTTTTCCGTAATCCGGCAGGTCCGGTGGACGCCGACTGGACACCAGGTTGCCATCGGTAACTACCGGTTCGTCGAGCCAGGTGGCTCCGGCGTTGGTCATATCATCCTTGATTCCCGGTGTGCTGGTGACCGTTCTCCCGGAAAGTATCCCGGCGGAGATGAGTACCCATCCGGCGTGACAGATCTCTCCAATAATCTTGCCGTCGCGATTCATGCTGCGTACCAGATCGAGAACCTTGGGGAATCGACGCAGTTTATCCGGGGCCCAGCCTCCCGGCACCAGCAGCACCTGGTAGTCCGATGCATCGGCTGTAAGGAAGCTGTGGGTGCTCTTGGCGGGGACGCCGTACTTTCCGTGGTAAGTGAGATCGGCCTTTTCGCCGAGAACGTCTACCGTATGCCCCGCCTCTTCCAGGCGCATCGCGGGGTACCAGAATTCCAGATCTTCGAAATCATCATAGATGAGACTTGCTACACGCATATGTTCAACCTCCCAGTTCTAATATGAATATGAAGGTCCTATTGTGTCACGGACTTCGCCGTCTGTGTTGTCTCCCGGGCCGGAATTTGTCACTATACACGGCCCATGGAATACGCAGCTCTCGTGTCCGGCGGTGTCGACAGCGCCGTCGCCCTGCACACGATCGCCGCCCGCGCCGATGGTCCGGTACGGGCGTACTACCTCAAAATCTGGCTCGAGGACGAACTGTCCTTTCTGGGGGAGTGCCCCTGGGAAGAGGATCTGCAGTACGCCCGCGATGTGTGCGCCGCCGCGGGCGTTCCCTTGGAAGTGGTGCCGCTGCAGGATCAGTACTATGAGCGGGTGGTGAGCTACACGCTGGCGGAACTTAAGGCGGGCCACACCCCGTCACCGGATATCTTTTGCAATCAGCGTATCAAGTTTGGGGCGTTCTACGATGCCATCGGCGGCGGCGCGGACCGGATCGTGACTGGGCATTACGCCCGCGTCCTCCGACCGAGCGGTGACGGAGCGGCTCCCGTGCGGCTGGGCATGGCTCCGGATGCGGTCAAGGACCAGACCTATTTCCTCTCGCATCTGTCCCAAGAGCAGTTGAGCCGCTCAGAGTTCCCCCTGGGGGAGATGACCAAAGCGCAGGTGCGAGCTCGAGCCAACGAGCTACAGTTGAGTAACCGCGATCGCCCGGACAGTCAGGGGATCTGCTTCCTGGGGCGCATTAAGTACACCGACTTTGTCCGCCACTACCTGGGGGACCGGGAGGGCCCGATCAGAAACGCCGACACCGGGAAAGAACTGGGGCGGCACCGGGGGGCATGGTTTTACACGATTGGTCAGCGGCAGGGACTGGGTCTCGGTAACGGCCCGTGGTATGTGGTGCGGCGGGATATCGAGTGCAACGTAGTGGAGGTATCCCACGCGATGCGTGTTGCCCAGCGGGCGCGCCGACGCTTTGTGGTAGGCAATCTGCACTGGATCGCGGGGCCACCGCCGGAGGAGGTTGCCGCCGGCGGTGCTTTGACCCTGAAACTGCGCCACGGCCCGGAGCGGACCTCCTGTACTCTGGAGGTGCCCGGCGGCGGTCCGCTGGAGGCTGCCCAGGAGCTCACCGTGACGATGGAACAGGCCGACCGCGGAGTAGCTCCGGGACAGTTTGCGGTGTTCTACCACGGTGAGATTTGTCTGGGGGCGGGCATGATTATCGATGCCCCCGAGGAGCACGGACGATGAACGGAGCGCTACGAACTGAATCGCCGGCCGGCTACACCAAGAGCGGTGTACCCGTGGTCAGTGTGGCGCCCATGATGGACTACACCGATCGTCACTACCGGTACTTCTTTCGTGCGATTACTCGGCGCACGCTGT
>CAYQRW010000233.1:0-5654 GCA_964419735.1 uncultured Spirochaeta sp. | reverse complement strand
ACTCCCGTGCGGCTTCCCCGCTACACCCAGCGTGACCTGGCGCGGGCTGCGTGATACAGCGAAGCGGCGATCTGACGGCCGGGGGCGAATCCCCTGCGGGTGCCTCAACAAGCGGGGCAGTACCGCCGCGCCGAGCGCCTCAACCAGGCGGTCAGCGGGGGATAGTGCAACAGGTATCTGGATACAGCCCCCATACACACCGGGAATCGTCAGCTGCACCGATGTTCTCTAGGAAAACAGGGCCGCGATTTCGTTCTGATAGCGCTCACTGATGACGTGGCGCTTGATCTCCTGCTTGGCGGAGAGCTCCCGCCCAACCTCGAAGTCGTCCGGGATCAGGGTCGTGCGGTAGATGAGCTCAAAGCCCTTGAAGCCGGTGCGACGATTCACCTGATTGCTGACTTCGCCGGCGACCAGTTCGCGAATCGCCTCGTTTTCCAAGAGGTCTGAGGTTTCCATGTAGGGCACGTGGTTCTCATCGGCATAACTGATGACCGCGTCCATAGACGGGCAGATCAGGGCAGCCAGATACTTCTGATCTTGTCCGACAACCACGGCGCGTTCGACGAATTCACTCTCTTGAATCTTCTGTTCGATCGGCAGCGGTTCGATGTTCTCACCACCCAGAAGGACCACGGTGTCCTTGGCGCGGCCGGTAATCTTAAGCTCTCCCCGGTGGCTCAACATGCCCAGGTCGCCGGTGTTGAGCCAGCCTTCGTTGTCGAGGACCGCTTCGGTGAGCTGCGGGCGCTGGTAGTAGCCCTGCATCACCTGGGGCCCGCGGACGAAGATGATGCCCATCTCTCCAGGAGCCAGTTCAGTGCCGTGTTCATCCCGGATGCTGCACTCGGTGCCCGGCAGGAGCGTTCCCACCGTCCCCGGAACCGGAGTGAATTGACTACGAACGGCGAGTACCGGCGCAGTCTCGGTGAGACCGTAGCCTTCCAGCAGCAGAACCCCCGCGGAGCCGAAGAACGCATCTACCGCCGGGGGAAGTGCCCCACCGCCGGAGACGCCGGCGATGAACTGTCCGCCGAGGCGCGCCTTAATCTTCCCGAAGACCAGCACGTTGCCAAGCGCCTTCACCGGCGTGAGGAGCAACCACGGCACGAAGGCGACTACTTTGTCGAGCAGACGATTGCGCTTCTTGAAGTCTGGTACCAGCCCACGCATCATATCGGTAAGATGCTTGTGGGTTCCTCCCACGGCGACGAAGAAGGTGAACAGCACCTCCTTGGCCCCACCCTGCGCCTTGATGTTGCGGTAGATACCGGCGCGGACCGCCTCCCATATTCGCGGAACCGAAGCCATCCACTTGGGACGAATCTCCGCCATATCGGCGAGCATGATCTTGCCGATCGGCTTGGAATAGGCCAGCGTCGTGGCGGTGAACAGCGCGATATACTGAACGATCCGCTCAAAGGAATGCCACACGGGAAGCACGCAGAGCCAAATATCTCCCGGCTGGGAGTCGATCCGGTCAGGAACGTACTGCACTTGGTACAGGAAGTTGTCGTGTGTAAGCATGACGCCCTTCGGTTCTCCGGTGGTGCCGGAGGTGAAGATGATAGTGGCAACTTCTCCACCGGTGCCGGCATCGATCTCACGATCGATACGGGTGACGTCCTTTTCCAGGGCCTTTTCGCCGGCGGCAGCCACATCCTGGAAGCGGTGACCCGCTACCCCCCGGGTGGGCTTTGCTTCGATCTCACCTTCCATGATGATCAGGTGCTTCAGCTTCGGCAGCTTCTTGGTGGACACCGACTCCATCACCTTCTTCAACTGCGCTTCGTTTTCCACGATCGCCACCGGACACTCCGGCAGAGATAAGATGAACTCCAACTCCTCGGCGGTGCTGTCATTGCCACGGGGCACGTCGGAGGCACCCAACGCCAAAATCGCCAGGTCTGCGGTAAACCATTCCTCCCGGTTTTCCGAAACGAGCCCCACATGGGTGCCCCGTACCACGCCGAGTTCCTGCAGGCCGGCGGCGAAGGCGTGAACGGAACGCTGCAGGTCCGTGTAGCTCCGCGGCTGGAAGGCGCCACCGTCGACGCGGCTCATCTGGGCGGGTGTGTCGGGGTACGTTGCGGTGATATAGCGCAACATCTTGGGGATCGTTTCATGTTTCATAGGAGCTCCGATTCAGTATTTTGTCGGCCGCTGACCGACTACAAGTCAACCTACTACGGTTTGCGCTCCGAAGCAAGGGTCGCCGCATCCTCCGCCGCCACCACCTCTCCGGAAAGCGTGATCACGATCGACTCGCCGGGGCCCAGCTGTCTCACCGTCAGCCAGGTTGATCTACCGGACCTTCGAGACACGACGAGCTCTTGGTCTTCCGGCGCCGGTTCTGGTGGGCTGCCGGCAGTGGGGTCGCCGGCAATCCGGCCGCCGCCACTGCGGTCCGCGGCACTGGAGCCACCGGCACCGGGGCTGCCCGCCCTGGAGCCGCCGGCGCTGCGAGCGCGATCGGCGGATTGCCGGCGTTGCTCATCGGTGGAAAACACAACTGTCGCCGCGGGAAGCCCGGCCCCGGGGGACTGCCCGCTCTCGCTGAACTCCCCGGCCGCGACACGACCCGGCTCACGAGGACCGGCCTCGACGACCCCCGCCTCGCTGGACTGCCCGGCCGCCGACAGTGCACCGGAGGTGGCCCGACTGGCCCCGGCAGCCCCGCCCTCGATAGAGACCCCGCCCGCGGCAGGCAGTGGGATATGCACGTTGGATTGCGGGTGGTACGGGTCGGTGTTCACCACGCACACCGGCTGCGGCGCGCCATCAGTCACGAGAATTTGCCACGCCACGATGCGGGTGGTACCGGTGGCGTCCGGCGGCAGGAGCCAGCGTACCGCGGCACCGCGCCATTGGGACAGCATCCGTTCTGCGAATCGCCGAATCCGACTAAGGCGAAAGAACAGGTATCCGTTGCGGCCGAATTGAAACGGCCCGGAAACGGCTTTGGGGCCATCCGTCTCGTGAAACACGTACAGCTTGGAGTACTGCTCGTTGGGCGCCGGCTCATAATGCGGATCCCGGCATTCAAAGTTGAGGCCGGTGTAGCTCGGCATGTCGGTGAGAAACAGCGCCACAAAATAGCGCGCTTCGTTCCCCGAGAGATAGAACTCGTCGAAGCGGGGATCATCCTTATCGGCGGTCATCGTAGTGAACGCCGGCTTCACGGTCCGCGTGATCGCAACGTCTCGGTAGCGGCGCAGACGCTGCAGGAAATCGGTGCTCTCCACCGGCACCGACTGCAGATCCCCCAGCGTTACCCCGGCCCCCGATGCTTCCAGATGGTCCACCTCGTCGCCATAGGCCATAATGTTTGGCGGTGCCATGAACGTTTCGGCAAAGTATGCGAACCAGGGCGCGGGCGACCGCTCGGCGATCGCCTCGCGCACGGCCCCCAAGATATCGTAGTAGTGATCCGTCTGATCAGGAACGCCCTGGGGCCGCATCTGCACGTGCGACATATCGCCGCGCATGAAGTCGAATCCGAAGCGCCGCTGCACCTCCCGGTAGCGCTCCTCTACATACCTCCACGTCTCCCGCCGCGGGTGGGAGAAGTCGATTTGCCAATCCCGGTTGTCATGCCGGCGCTCGTATAACTTGTACCGCGTCAGCGGACCAAACACACGGGACATGCTCTCCGGCCGGGTAATGCGGTACTCCCGCCAGACGTGACCGTCGCCATCTACGTGAGCCGTCTCCCGGTCAACCTCGAGTCCGCGATACGGCGGCGCCATCGTGGCGGGAGCCGGCTCGTACCCCAGGAGATAGATCGAACGTGCCAGAGCACCCCGACGCGTTTCTCGCGCCGCCCGATCCGACGCGTGTCCGAAGAGAAGTCGGTCCCGCTCCGCCTCGTCGAAATCGGGAGCAAAGAGCGAGGCCCCGTCCCTCGGTATCGGGATCTCCGGATCCGCACTACCGTAGGTCCGCAGGAAATCAATAACCAGTTCCTGCACCTCTTCGTGCAGCTCGGCCCGGTGGTCAACGATCGACAGATCCTCCCGACGAATCCATTCGAAGTGGTGCGGATGGGCGAGCACGATCTCGGAGAAGCGGTCCGTATGGGGGATAACGTCCATCCCCACCGCCTTACCCATGAGATGCAGCAAGTTCACCGTGGCCTTGAGCTGACGATCGGGCGTGTCCAAGTGGGGATGCGTAGCGGCCAACGCCGGCGAGAAGAACTCGTCATTGATCTTCCAGCTACTCATGCCGTACAGGCTGCCCACAACCCCCGGTTCCCAGATCGGCAGCAGGTGAATCGCATCATGGGCGTCCGAGAGAGTGAGGGCATACTTCACCACGTTGATAAAGGACCCCACCGTGCGCACGTTCACTCCCACCACGTTGCTCGTCTGTAACCAATGGGCATCCGCTTTGTCGTGGTGCGGCCCCGGAACCCCCACCACCCCGGTGCTGCCGGAATCGGTATCGGCGGCTGAGCGCGGATCGGGCGAGTCGGACGGCCCTGCGGCTCCGGGCGAGTCGGTAGCCTCCCGCGAAATCGCATCACCCACGGCGGGCCCATATCGCCCCCTAAGAATCTCGAGAGCACGGGCATCCGACAGAGTCACCGCTTCCGCAGGTAGCAGATTCGCACAGAAACTCGACCTCCCCGCGGCAAACTCGGTCACAGACTCCTCTGCGAACCGCCGCCACCGTTCGGCGATCTCTCCGTGCGTCCTGCCAAACTCTGCCGCTGTCATCACAGGATCACGTCGTAGTTGGTGGTGATCACGATCTCCGCCCGAGACTTGTGAGACCGGATAATCTGGTGTTCAACCTCGAGAACCTGCTCGATAAAGGGATCGAATTTCTCCCGATTGCGCCGTTTGCGCGCTTCCAGCGTCGCGCGGTAGTCCCGGTCGATGAAGACATGCGTGTCGGCTGCGCTCAAGGTCGTCGTATAGGTTCCTTCGGCGATGACGACCGCAACCCCCTCTAATGAGACCGATTCTTCCACCGCCCGGTCCTCATCGTAAATGACTTCTGGTTTCGTGATCACTGTGGCCCCGTGCTTGGCTGCCCGTAGATGTTCGTTTAACAGGTCCAGTTTAACTTCGTTGGGACCGACCCACGAGATATCTTCCCGCCGCCGGGCATCGTTGGACTTCGGGGGCAGTACGAAGTAGTCATCCTGGCCGAGGACCAAGCCGGGGAGCCCCTCCGCATCGAACGCCTCCTTCAAGGCCTTACCCATTTCTGATTTGCCGCTCCCGGATTCGCCGGCCACCGTGACCGTATATCTGGCTTCTTCCGGTCGGACCCGATCTTTCAGATGCGCCACAATCTGAGTGGCGGCCTTTCGATGATGCTCCTCTACAATTATGACGTCACCACGCATGGAGACCCTCCTGACACCAACCGTTATCTTATTATGTGCTGAACCAGCGCCCCTATTGTAGAGAATTTTTCGCTCCGTCTGCCACCCTCGGATGAACCCGCAAAATAATCCCGGAGCGTGGTCACCTACACAACACACCCATCGCCCCGCGTCGTCAAAGCGGTGGGCGCTACGCTACCCGCGCGCCCTGGTTCAGCCGGGCCGGGACGCACGCCCCCGCGGCGGCTGGCTCCACAGCTTTTCCACGCCGCGCCGCGTTGACCGCCGACCGCGGAGCACATATTTTAGCGGGTAT
>CAYQRW010000232.1:0-5659 GCA_964419735.1 uncultured Spirochaeta sp. | reverse complement strand
GCGACCAGCGTACCGGCGCCGAGCTGCACCAGGAACTTCAACGGAGCTCTGAGGTTGACGAAATCATCGTAAAGCCCCAGCCCGTGCACCAGAGCGAGGCCCGCCAGAACGAGCGCCACGGAGCGGATCGACCAAGGGGCAATACCGGGCGAGCCTGCAATGAACGCGAGACCCAGGAGTGACGCCGCCACGAAGGAGAGAAAGATCCCTACTCCTCCCAGACGGGGGGTGGATTCGGTGTGGATCTTCCGATCATTGAGGTGGTCATACCACTCGAACTTATGGGCAAGCCGCAGAATGAACGGAGTGAGCAGTACGTTAATCAGAAACGCTACGAACGCGATGGCAGCAATACGAGCAGAAATTGGTGTCCTCCCTCAACTATAGTAGTCGCACAGTCGCTGATACGCCAGCGTAAGACGGCGGGTGACCTCTGCTGCAGTTTGATACCGCATCTCGTCCCCCGAGTGTCGATCCGGATGGTATTGGATCAACTGTTTTCTATAGGCCCGCTTCACCTCATCCAGGGTCACCCCCGGGGACAACTCGAGATCGATAAGCGCCTGACGGATCTCCGCGGGAAGCCGGCTGTCCGGTTCGCCGGCCGGTGCCTCTTGTCCGCGAAGAGACCCTAAAGAGGGCTCCAGCGTCTCTTCGCGTAGAAAATCTTCGAGCTCTTGCCAGGCGTCCGCGGCGACCCGTTCCGAGTCGTCCGTATGTAGCCAGGAGCGTACCAGCATCTCAACCCGGAACCAGAGATCCATTTCTCACTTCCACCTACCCGCTAACTATACGAGATTCATCGTTCTCTGCAAAGTCAAAAAAACGGGTATGGAGCCGCTCCAGGACGGAAGAGTAGATCTTCTCCGGTACTACAACCGAGAGGTTTGTATCGGACGATCCAAGGCTGATCATCTCAACTCGGTGCTGGATGGAGTCCGCGAGTGAGGCAAAGACATCCCGGATCAGGGCGGGGTCGCGCCACAGTCGCTCCCCCACCAAGGAGACGACCGCTTTTTCGGAATCCACCGTCACCCGGCCGAGCTGTTCAAGCTCGGCAATCATCGCCGTCGGGGCTACCGGCACATCCACCGATACCGACACCGATACCTCGCTGGTGGCGATAAGATCGACGCTGACCCGATGTGACTCGAACACCCGAAACATCCGGCTCAAAAAGCCCCAAGCGTTCAGCATGCGGCTCGAATGTACCGTGATAATCGTCACGCCGCCGCGGCCGGCCAAGGCGCGCAGACCGGTGGTGGAGGGGGTTGCGGTAATGCGCGTCTTGGGGCCGGCGGGGTTTCCGGTATTGCATACCACCACCGGGATGTCCGACTCCACCGCGGGAATCATGGTGGCGGGATGAACCACTTTGGCACCGAAGTACGCCAGCTCCGCCGCCTCGTGGTAACTCACCTCCGGAATCGTCCGGGCGGAGGGGATCTTCCGGGGGTCTGCGGTCATAATGCCGTCTACGTCGGTCCAGATTTCTACTCGCTCAGCGTCGAGAGACACACCGAAGATAGTGGCGGAATAGTCGGAGCCACCACGACCCAAGGTCGTGGTAATACCACTCGTCGTGGAGCCGATGAAACCCTGCGTGATAAATAGATGACCCGGGCGCGGGGCCACCGAGGCTCCGATCAAAGACTGAGTGGCAGCCAGGTCGGGTCGCGCACCGCCGAATTCCTCGTCGGTACGCACCAGTGCTCGGCTATCCAGGAGCGTGGCGGGAATAGCTCGGGCCTCTGCGGCGGCCGCGATAACGGTGGTGGCCAGACGCTCACCGAAGGAGAGGAGCGCGTCGGTAGAGCGGGGGCTGAGGTCCCTGATCAGCAAAACGCCGTGGAGCAAGGTGCGAAGCTCATCCTCGATGGTAGTGAGGAGATTGCGCCAGTGGGAGCGGCGCTCCGGATCAAGCGCATCGGTCAGCGTTTCCAGCGCCGCATCGTGCTCACTGATGAGGGCGGCACTTCCTTCCTCCACCGCCGTGGCTTCGCCCGACTTTGCCAGCGACCCCAGCTCAGCCAGTCGGTCGGTGGTCTTCCCCATGGCAGAGCTCACCAGGACCGGCGCCTCCTCCAGCCGCTCAGCGGCGATCGTCAACACCCGATCGATCCACTGGGCGTCCCGAACGCTACTTCCGCCGAACTTGAGTACGATCATCGCCGGTACCGATCAAAATGACCCAACGCAACGAACGCTTCGGCGTTCAAAATGGCAGCCCCCGCCGCCCCGCGGACGGTGTTGTGACCCATAATCACCATTTTGAACGTTCCGATAGGATCCGACCGCAGACGCCCCACCAGGGTGGACATCCCCTTATTGCGCCACACATCCCGCGCCGGCTGGGGGCGGTCAGGCTCGGTTAAGACTTCTATCGGCTGACTCGGGGCCGATGGCAGGGCGCGGTCCTGCGGCATACCCCGCCACGTATCCAGCACGTGCGCCACCTCTTCGATCGTGGGAGCGATCCCTTCCGGCAGCTTCACCGTCACCGTTTCCAGGTGGCCATCGAAGACCGGCACCCGCGTACAGGCAGCGCTCACGACAAACGGGGCCGGGTCGATCCCGCCGGGGGTAAGCGTTCCGAGAATCTTTTGAGCCTCAATTTCCATCTTCTCCTCTTCTCCGGAGATATAGGGCACTACGTTCCCCAGAATATCCATGGACGCTACCCCGGGATATCCGGCCCCGCTAATCGCCTGCATGGTGGTGACCTGCACCCATTGGATGCCCCACTGCGCCTGGATCGGTGCCAGCGCCATGGCGAGGAACATCGTGGAGCAGTTGGAGTTGGTGATAATTGCTCCGGACCATTTCTGACGGGAGACCATTTCAAAGTGATCAGCGTTGATCTCGGGAATCACCAGCGGTACATCCGGGTCCATGCGGTGGTTTCGGGAGTTACTGATCACCACGTGGCCGGCCTCGGCGTAGTTGACCTCGGCTTCCCCGGCGACCGAGCTATCCAGTCCGGAGAACAGTATCGGTGAGGAGAGGGGCTCGGTGGTGCTCTTTACCGTCATCTGTGCCACCGGGGTGGGCATCGGCTGATCCTGTTTCCAGGCACACGCCTCACCGTACGCCTTTCCGGCGCTCCGGGGACTAGCCACCAACTCGGCGATTTCGAATTGGGGATGGTCCTGCAACAGCACAACAAACTTCTGACCTACGGTACCGGTGGCACCGAGAACTGCGATAGGAATTCGGCTCATAACCGCGCAGCGTAGATGAGCTGGTACCGGCTGTCAACATGGTCGTAAATGGTGCTACACTCGGGATTTGTGAGTAGCAGTGCCCGGGACCGAATCAGCAGCGACGCGCTTCTCTCTATGCGCCGGGAAATAGCGCAATCGGAAGGTCAGGAAGTCCTCTTTGTAGGGCATCTCGACCGCGAGGGAGTGGTGTCTTCCGTAGAAGTCTACGCCCGAGGTAGTGAGGCGGCGGTGGCGGCGCCGGCGGAGTTCTGTGAACGGGGTGACATCGTCATCCACAACCATCCGAGTGGTCATTTGCGCCCGAGCGAGGCGGACGTGGCGGTGGCGGCGCGCCTATCGGAGCAGGGGATCGGCTCGGCGCTCATCGATAACGGCGTGGACCGGATCTACGTCCTGGTGGAACCGGTAGTCGCGGAGGAAACGGTCTTGCTCGACGAGGAAGAGCTCTCCGCCGTGATTAGCGATCACGGAGCGGTGGCGGTACAGCTTCCCGGATTCCGCACGCGTCCCTCCCAGGTTGAGATGCTGCGCCAGGTGACCTCCGCCTTCAATCGATCGCAGATCGCCGTGGCCGAAGCGGGGACCGGTGTGGGAAAATCTTTCGCCTACCTGATCCCCGCGGTGAGTTGGGTCCATGCGAACAGCGAACGTGTGGTAATTGCCACCGCCACGATTAATCTGCAACAGCAACTGGTGGAGCATGACCTGCCGCTGGTGCAGCGCAGTCTCGGAACCGATATTCCCGTGGCGCTGGTGAAGGGGCGGGGCAACTACGTGTGTCGCCGTCGATTGGACGAGCAGCGGGCGGAGGCGGATCTGTTTAGTGATGGTGAGTCGGTGCGGGCGATCGCGGAATGGGCCGAAAGCAGTCCCACCGGCTCCCGAAGTGATCTTCCGTTTCCCGTGAGCTCGGAGGAGTGGTCTCGGGTCAACAGTGAGCCCGACACCTGCTCTGCCTCGCGGTGTCCTAACCGGGAGCGCTGCTTCATCTTAAAGGCGCGGCAGCGGGCGGCGGGAGCCAAAATTTTGGTGGCCAACCACCATTTGGTGTTTAGTGATCTGGCGGTACGCCAGGCCGGCGCGGGCTACGACTCTACCGCGATCCTGCCGCCGTTCCAGCGGCTTGTATTTGATGAGGCGCACAATCTGGAGCGGGCGGCGACCTCCTTCTTCTCCGAGTCGTTGAGCTATTTCTCCGTCCTCAAGCATGCCGGACGCCTGCTGCGACGGCGCGGCCGACACCGATTCGGATTGCTGGACCGGTTACCGGCGCTGGAGGCGGATCCTCACCAGTTGAAGCAGGCGGAGGCGGAACTGGAGACGCTCCGCGACCAGGCGGAGACGCTCAATGCGTCCCTGGTGGCGTTTCTGGTGGGGGAGAGTTCCTGGCGGCTCACCGGTGCCACGGCCGCGGCCTTGCGGGACGGCGTGGGACCGGCGCTGCTCGATATGCATCGAGCGCTTCTGGCTACCGCGGACCGTCTGGGAGCGATCGCGCGCACTACCGACGACCGCTTTCGAGAAGACCCAACCTTTCTTGAACTGGTGGTGATTATTCGCCGCCTTGAGGGCATGGCCGCTCTGCTGGACCGCTTTTCCCAGGCGATTCCCGATGAAGATACCGTGCTCTGGATGGATCGGCGCACAGCCGGCGGAAACACTCCCTACGTGGCACTGAATGCCACACCCCTGGATATCAGTGCTCTCATGCGGGAGGCAGTCTTTACTCCCTACCAGACGGTGGTTATGACCAGCGCCACTCTGGCGGTGAACGGGGATTTTCGCTATTGGGGAGGACGGCTCGGAGTACCGCTCAATGAAGACGACACCACGGAGGGTCAGTTTGCCTCACCCTTTGACTACGCGCAGCGCGTCACACTGGCAGTTCCCTCCGACGCTCCCACCCCGGACGATCCGCTCTACGAACGCTACCTGAAGACGATTATTCCCCGCCTGGTTCACGCCGGTGGTGGCGGTGTTCTGGTGCTCTTCACCTCCTACCGGCAACTTCAAGCGGTGTATGAGGAGGTGGCACCGGTGCTCGAGGGCCGGGGCTACTCCTGCTACCGGCAGGGCAGCGATGACCGCGTGCGCCTGCTGGAACAGTTTCGGACCGATTTGGCCAGTGTCCTGTTTGCCACGGACAGTTTTTGGGAGGGCGTCGATATTCCCGGCGAAACGCTGCGGCTAGTGGTTGTGTGCCGGCTCCCGTTTCGCGTGCCCACCGATCCGGTCCAGCTTGCGCGAGCGGAGGCGGTGGAAAAGGGCGGCGGGAACTCCTTCGTTGAGTTTAGCCTTCCGCAGGCGGTGATGCGCCTAAAGCAGGGCTTCGGTCGGCTGATGCGGCGCGTGGATGATTACGGTGCGGTGGTAATCACCGATCCCCGCATGATCAGGAAGAGCTACGGTCGGATGTTCTGGAATAGCCTGCCCCC
>CAYQRW010000231.1:0-5680 GCA_964419735.1 uncultured Spirochaeta sp. | reverse complement strand
TTGCGGTAGTGCTGACGCACCGGAGGTGTGTATACTATGACAGGGAGGATGCGATGGAAACGCGCGGATCCAGTGCGATACAACCCGGCGGCCGATATACGCTTGCCGAGCGGCGGGAGTGGGAGACTGATGAACAGTGGGAACTGATCAACGGGATCGCCTATGCGATGAGTCCCGCCCCGCGGTTGAAACACCAACGGCTGCTTGGCAGGATTTTCGCTCGGCTTTCGGTCCAACTTGAGGGTCAGACCTGTGAGCCGTTTATCGCCCCGGTTGATCTGTACCCCTGTCCGGACGCTGAGGACGAACGCGCCGATACCGTGGTTCAGCCGGATCTCATGATTGTGTGTGATCCCTCCCAGTGCCGGGAAGAGGGAGTTTTTGGCGCGCCCACCTGGGTGCTGGAGATCCTGTCCGCCGCCACGGCGTGGAAAGATCAGACCGACAAGAAGCAGCTCTATCAGGAGTGCCGCGTCACCGAGTACTGGATCCTCAATCCTGATAATCTTGACCTTATCATTTACCGCCGGGAGGGCGAGCGCTTCGGCCCACCCGTGGGAGCCAACCTGGCGGAACCGGTCAACCTGGGTGTGCTGCCCGAGATAACGCTGTTGGCCGGGTAAACCGATAAGCACACACTATCGCTGAGGGAAAAGGGAGGCGGGTTTGGGCGAATCCTTTTTGTTCGCGCCCGGACGTTCATAGTGCTGATTCAGTACCGTCACAGAGCATCGCCGTTATTGTGCCGTCACCCGACATGGCAAAAGGCCACTCGCGTGATCTTGCAGCAGCGACTGCACGTATGGAGGTAATCATATCGCTACGGAACAGTTGGTAGTCCTCGCGGACTCTGAGACTTGGGTGCAGCCGCTGATCACGGCGTTGGAGGCCCAGGGTCTCCAGCCTCGACTTTTCAATCTGCCCACGATGACCTGGAATACTCACGTTGGCTTTGGCGAGTGGGGCCTGGTGGTCAACCGTATCGCCTCTCGGCCGGAGATGGGTACCGGCCATCCTACAGCGCTGCTGCGCAAGGCGCAGGACCTGCTGGCCGCTGTGGAGCTGGCCGGCATCCCCTGCATCCACGGGTCACAGACCTACGCCGTAGGCAGCAGCAAAGCTCTCCAGGCGGCGTGCTTCAGTCAGCTTGGGCTGAGTACACCGGCAACCCGCTATCTCCTCGACGGGGAATGGCCCGCCACCCAGACCGATCCGGACACACCCGCTGTGGACTGCCGCGAGTGGCTTCTCAAGCCGAACGCCGGTGGGTTTGGTCGGGGTATCGTATCGGCGGACCAGGCGGATACATCGGCTGCGTTCGCACTGGACGGCACCGCGGTGCTGCAGCAGCGGGTGCATCCCGGTGAGCCGGTTGTCTATCGCGCTGAGTTTGTCGGCCGGGAGTTGGCCTACGTGGCGGCATCACCGATCGACACAACGGAGACCGACTACTGTCTGGCACATTCCGATGCGGCGGTCACATTGAGCCGCGATCTCTCACCGGCAATCTACAACGCGTGCATGGAGCTCTTTCGGCTGATCGGGATGCAGCTTGGAAGCGTGGAGTACATGATCGATCGTGACGGAGCGCCGGTGTTCATCGATATCAATCCGGTATCCAGCCCGCATCCCGGGATCGGTGCTGAGCTGGGAATCGATCTGTGGCAGATGCACGCCGAACTGATCTCGGGTGTCTGGTCGCGACGCAACCTACAGAGTAAGTGAGCGCACGCTCAGCCACCGCCTCACGCGCACGTTGTTCCGCTCGCGAGGGCGGATTAACCTATTACTCAGGAGTTGCGTCCATAATGAGATTTCCAAATCGCCGTGGAGGCACGAGATCGCCCATCGCGCCCCAGATAGCTACGCTCGTGATCGTCATCTTAGGAGGTTTGCTCTTGAGCGGATGCCAAGATCTCTTCGTCTATCACCCGACTGTAGAGGATGAAGCTACGCTCCGCGATCTAGCCGACTCGCGGCGCCTCGAGCCGTGGCTGGGAGGCGGGCAACAACGCATCGGCTGGTACGCCGCCTCACCGGCACCGGGAGAGGCCCAACGGGTGATACTCTTTCACGGTAACGGCGGGCAGGCGGTGGATCGCAACCATTACGTCCGTGCTTTTCACGGCCCCCGCGCCCGCGGTGAGTGGGACGTCTACATCCTCGAGTACCCAGGTTACGGCTCCCGTCCTGGCGAGCCGAGCGAGGAGGCGCTTCTTGCCGCCGCCCGAGATGCCACGGAGCGCCTCCTCGACCAGGAGCCGGAGAAGCCGCTCTACGTCGTGGGGACCTCCCTCGGCAGCGGCGTCGCCTCTCAGATTGCTGCGGAGTATTCGGAGCGCATCCCGGCCGTCCTCCTGATCACGCCGTTTACTAACATCGAGGACGTTGGCGGGTCGACCTTCCCCAGATTTCTTGTCCGGATGATCCTGCGAGACCGATACGACAACGAGGGTGCCCTCGCCCGGTACAACGGCCGGGTCGCGGTACTCCTCGCCGGCGAGGACCGCGTCGTCCCCACCGAGCTCGGCCGGAAACTCTACGACGGCTACGACGGACCCAAGAAGCTCTGGATCCAGCCGGAGGCTGGGCACAACACGCTTAACTTCGACCCCAGTCTGAAGTTTTGGGCCGAGGTAACGAGATTTCTCACGGAGTAATCGGCGCCAACTTCCGGGAAGCGATTGGTGCGGTGCCGCCCGGCAGGTACAAGCAAGGGAATAGGCAAGGACCCCCGGTCAGGCGTGCTGATCGTCGCGCCCCGGCGGTCTGACGCTTGTGTCGATTCGTCCCGCGAGCTGCTTCTGTGGGAATCGCTAGTATACCTTGACAGCTCTACCTTTCGCTGGTTCAATAGACAAATGGTATGACCATTACCGCTATGATCAATTTCCGTATATACCGGATTATGGTTGAGGCAAACAATACTGCGGGTGATCCCACGAAGGCCGCTATGGTTCAGTCTGATGAGTGACGTTACAATTGGTAGGTCATGAATCTCACCGGCTTCAACGGACAGGTTAGACCACGGCTGGTACAAAAAGCGATGCGTGCGATTTGGTTCCGCTATCGCGATATTGTGTGTACCTTCACGCACGTTTCGAATAACAACCGAACCGGAGGTGTCGTTTGGCTACCATGATAGTTTACGTGATCGTTCTTGGTCTTGCCGCGGGTCTCGCGGCGTTGAGCTTCGCGGCGGTGCGTGCACGTTGGATCATGCGGCAGCCGATGGAAGATGAAACGTTACAACGGATCACCGGGTTTGTCCGTAGCGGTGCAATGACGTTCATGAAGAAAGAGTACGGTGCCCTGATACCGTTCGTTCTTGTTGTTGCCGGTTTTCTTTACGTCGGCAACAGTGGATTTCTCCAACTGCAGGCGATTTCCTTTCTCATCGGCGCCGCGGCAAGCGGCCTGGCAGGATATATCGGTATGTACGTGGCGACCGCAGCCAACGGTCGTACGACCCACGCGGCGCTCTCAGGAATGGACCCGGCCCTAAAGGTGGCGTTCTCCGGCGGAACGGTGATGGGGATGAGCGTGGTCGGCCTCGTATTCGCCGGGCTGGCCACGGTAGTACTGATCGCCGTGCGGCAGGTCGGAAGCGATGAAGCATCCATTACCAATTTCATGCTGCCGATCGTTAGCGGGTTCAGCCTCGGCGCCTCAACGATCGCGCTCTTTGCCCGCGTAGGTGGCGGTATCTTTACCAAAGCCGCCGATGTTGGCGCCGACTTGGTGGGAAAAGTGGAAGCGGGTATCCCTGAGGATGACCCCCGCAACCCCGCGGCGATCGCGGACAACGTTGGCGATAACGTCGGTGACGTGGCCGGTATGGGAGCCGACCTCTTTGAATCCTACGTCGGCTCCCTGGTGGGCGCAATGGTACTTGCCTTTCAAACGGTCGCTCCCTTTGCCGTCAAGTTGCGCTTGATGGCGATTCCAGTAACGCTGGGTGCCATCGGTGTCATCGCCTCCATTTTGGGGGTCTTTTTAGTGCGAACCAATGGCAAACGTTCTCCACAAAGTGCGCTCAATTTGGGAACGTCCGCGGCGGCGGTGATAGCGGCGGTCTTCGCCTACCCCGTTCTCTACGCTCTCCTTGAAGGGCAGGCACTGCCTGAGGCGATGAGCATCTTCGGACTCTACGTGACGGTGATCATCGGACTGGCGACGGGCACCGGGATTGGATTGGTAACCGAGTACTTCACCGGGTCCGGCAAAAAGCCCACAAAGAAAATCGTAGAGTCCGCGATGACCGGTTCAGCAACAACAATTATTACCGGTTTGGGCGTCGGCATGATCTCTACCATGTTCCCAATTCTGCTGATCGCGATAGCAATCTTCCTGAGCTACGCCTCCGCCGGGCTTTTTGGCGTCGCGATCGCGGCGGTGGGCATGTTGATCACGTTGGGTATTCAACTCGCGGTAGACGCGTACGGACCGGTGGCGGATAACGCCGGTGGCCTCGCCGTTATGAGCGAATTCCCCTCTGAGGTCCGGGATATCACCGACGAGTTGGACAGCGTGGGAAACACAACCGCTGCAGTTGGCAAAGGATTTGCCACCGGTTCAGCGGCGCTCACCGCGATTATTCTTCTGACCAGTTTCCGGACCTCCGCGGGGGCAGGGGTGATCGATCTCACCGATACCGACGTTCTGATCGGGGTACTGATTGGAGCGATGGTACCGTACGTGTTCAGCGCCCTGGCGATGAACGCGATCGGAACCGCCGCGTTTGAGATGATCGCCGAGGTACGCCGGCAGTTTCAGGAAAAACCGGAGATCCTCGACAACGAGGACGTCCCCGATTACGATCGGTGTATCGAGATCTCGACCGACAGTGCGCTAAAGCAGATGCGTCTCCCCGGGCTGATTGCGGTCGTCCTACCGGTGGTGATCGGTTTTCAGGCTGGCGTGGACATGCTGGTCGGGCTACTGGTAGGCGTGACGGCAAGCGGTGTGGTCCTGGCGATCTTTATGGCAAACTCCGGAGGTGCCTGGGACAACGCCAAGAAGATGATTGAGGCTGGTGAAGGCGGAGGGCGCGGAAGCGATGCTCACAAGGCGTCGGTTGTCGGCGATACCGTTGGTGATCCCTTCAAAGACACCGCGGGGCCGGCACTCAACATCTTGATTAAATTGATGGCGGTGGTCTCGTTGGTTATCGCCCCGATCCTCAAAACGATGGGAGGTTGACCGTGGACAGTTACAAGAATCGCCTGTACGCCATATTTCACCCGAGTCCGGCACTGATCGGCTCACAACTCAATCCGCAGTCGTTTGCCCGCCACTACCTGGCAGGTTCAATCCGCCACTACAACGGCAAGATCATCTTTGCGGAGATCGATCCAGAGTTCCGCAACGACTATTTTCATATTGATGAGTTCATGAAGGGGGTACATCCTCACGAGGATGGCCGGCCCAAAGCGACCAAGTTTATCTCGGTATACCGCGTGTTGGAGCATCTCGATTTTGATGCGGTGCTCAACGTCTATCTCAGTACGCCGGAAGCGGCGGTGCTCAAGCTGGAACCCGCGGAGGAGATCGCGACGCGTGAACCGGGAATTCTCCGCGTATTCGCGGAGATTAATCCGGTACGGATGCTGGTGCTGACGCGGTTGAACTTCGTCGAATTTGGCGCGATGGTCACCGATCCGGCGTTACTACGCAACCT
>CAYQRW010000230.1:0-5682 GCA_964419735.1 uncultured Spirochaeta sp. | reverse complement strand
GAAGATCGTATCCGTAACGTCTTCCATGGGCGCCAGGGCGGTAATCGGGCGGGGGAGATCAGACCAGGAGAACACGGATGTTACAGAAAAGCCCGGAGCATCCAACTGGTGGCGACACCCAGATAGTTGCCGATCGCGTAGCCCACAATCCCGGTGGTGATGCCGGCGGCGATGATTTGCGGATTCTTAACTGAGGGCGCCACCATGCCCACAAAGGGTGGGGAGCAGATCGCGGCCACACTGGTAACCATCACCGTCTCAGGATCCACGCGGAAGAGGCGCGCCAGAGCCAGGTGCAGCGCGAGACTGCCGAAGACCGCAATGCTCACGTAGCCGATCACCGCGGGGGAGGAAGCCAGGATCTCCGCCGGGTCCGCCATCGATCCCACCACCACCGCAAACACCAGAATTAGGAGCTCTCCCATTTTGAAGCTCGGCTCCAACTCATTCACTCCCGGGAGCCGGGTGGCCAGCAGCGCCAGGGTGGTGATGGCGAGGATCACCGTCACCGTCTGTAGCTCGGGACGAAACGATACGGAGATCGCCAGCCCCAACACCACGATACCGATCGCCAGAGTGAGCGCCATCCCGCTCTGCTTCAACCGTCCCCGGCGAAGGATATCACGAAAGTCGAGTTGCTCCTGCCGCGTCTCCCGGCGCTCGGTGGGCCCTGCCAGCGCCTTGCGGGGCAGCAGCCGCCGAAAGATCCTGCCTCCAATCGTTACGATAAACAGGATGTACACCGCACTTACCAAGATATCCACCGTATGAACGGTGAGATACAACGAGGTGTCGACGTCGAGCGCCGTGCGAATTGCCGCCAGGTTTGGTGTGCCGCCGCTGTAGACGCCCACCAGGAGTCCCGCCATGTCGGCACTCTCTACAAACGTATCTCTGAATACGAGATGACCCACCGTGACCGCCACGACGATCGAAACCACCGCCAGCCCCATGGAAAGTAGCGCCCGGCGCCCCGCCAGGGGCCATGCGGTGAGGTCCACGGAGAAGAGCATCAACGGTATGGAGAGCGCCACCATCACGCTGGAGACGACGTCCTGGATCGACGCCATCTCCTGGGTCTGGGGAACCACCAGGGACAAGAGCAAGCCTAGAACATAGGCGGGAATAATCGGATTAATGCCGGAAAGCTGGGGAACGCGGCGAATTACCGTCACGATGAGCAGCGGCCCCACCACATAGGAAATGAGTGTAAGTGCAGTCACAGACGATCCTTATCGTTTTTTGAGCCATGTGAGTATTCCACCGAGGACCCAGAAGCCCACCGTGGCAAGCACCGTCGGCCACACCGGAGTGCCGGACTGCTCCACCCGCGGAAGCCACACCAAAACCGTACCGATGGTAGCAACGATGATACCCATAGCGTGGAGATAGTACACCACAGGCTCTGGGGAATAACAAGCGTGAGGGTACCTGACAGTTGCCAAATTACGGATGTTCACCACCTGCCACAATCGAATTGCTTTGTGTTGCGTGATCACCAACCTGGGCGCAGCATGATTGCAGAACACAATCGAGGAGGCTACGAGAATGGCTGCAACAGCTATGGCTACGAGAGCGCGAATTCAGCGCTTCGGTCGATTTTTAAGCGGCATGGTCATGCCGAATATCGGCGCGTTCATCGCGTGGGGACTGATCACCGCGATGTTTATTCCTACCGGGTGGATTCCGAATGAGCGGTTTTCCGCGCTGGTGGGACCCATGATTACCTATCTGCTGCCGCTCTTAATCGGTTTCACCGGTGGACGGATCGTCTGGAATCTCCGAGGAGGCGTGGTTGGAGCGATCGCCACGATGGGCGTGATCGTAGGAGCAGAAATCCCGATGTTTCTTGGTGCGATGATCATGGGACCACTGGGTGGCGTGGTTATCAAGAAGTTTGACGAGTGGGTCGAGCCACGCACACCTGTCGGGTTCGAGATGCTGGTGAACAACTTCTCAGCCGGGATCCTCGGTGGTGCCCTGGCGGTGATCGCCCTGGTGACGATCAACCCGGCGGTGGTAGGGATTACCACTCTTCTCCAGGCGGGAGTGGACGTAATTGTAACCGCCGGTCTGCTGCCCTTGGCGTCGATCTTTATCGAGCCCGGGAAGATTCTGTTTCTGAACAACGCGATCAATCACGGAATCTTAGGGCCTCTCGGAGCCGCTCAGGTCCAGAATCTCGGCCAGTCAGTGTACTTCCTCCTGGAAACCAACCCAGGACCGGGTCTTGGGATTTTGCTCGCGTACTTCGTCTTCTCCAAGGGTGCAGTAAAGGATTCAACCCCGGGGTCGATCATTATCCACTTCTTTGGGGGCATTCATGAGATCTACTTCCCCTATGTCCTGATGAACCCGGCGCTGCTACTGGCGGTGATCGCCGGTGGTGCCTCCGGTGTGTTGACGTTCGTCGTCCTCGGCGCCGGTGCCGTGGCAACCCCCTCACCGGGTAGTATCATCGCCCTCATGGCCGTTGCGCCCCGTGGCGGTCACCTGGCTATTCTGGCGGGTATCACGATTTCCGCGGCGGTGAGTTTTGCCGTGGCGATGCCGTTCGTCCGACGCTTTACGCAGCGCCAGGTAGATGGAGCTACTACCCTCTCCGAGGCGAAGCAACAGGTGCAGGAGATCAAGGGCATGGGCAAAGTGACGAAGATCGTCTTCGCCTGTGACGCGGGCATGGGATCCAGTGCGATGGGTGCCAATCGGCTGAAGAAGAAGCTCAAGGCGGCCGGTGTGGATGTGGCGGTGGAGCACGCGTCCGTGGATGAGGTTGCTTCCGATGCCGAACTTGTAATCTCGCACGTGAATCTCACGGACCGCGCCCGCGCCGTCGCGCCGAATGCGCGACATTTCAGTATTACCAATTTTGTGAACGCCCCGGAGTATGACGACATCGTACGGGAACTGGCGGGCAACGGCGCGGCCGGCGAGAAGAAAGACCCTGCGGGAGTGTAGACTTCCGCTACTCTGAAGAAAATTGAGGTTGGCGGGGTTCTCCGGAGCCTCGTCCGCCCGAGAACTGAGGTTTTTATGGCGAGTTTTGTAGGACGATTGCGGCAGAGTAACACCATAGCGGTGAAGCAGCCGGTTACCGATTGGGAAGAGGCGGTTCGAGTAGGTGGACGCCTCATGGTTGAGGCGGGACTGGTGGAGACGCGCTATATCGATGCTATCGTCACGAACCACAAGGAAATGGGGCCGTATTTCGTGATCGCTCCGGGGATCGCGATGCCGCATGCGAAGCCGGAGAACGGGGTTATCAAGACCGGTTATGCCGTTATGACGCTATCGACACCGGTAGAGTTCGGTGACGAGGAGAATGACCCCGTGGACCTCTTGATTTTTGCTGGGGCGGTGGATCGCGAAGAGCACAATCAGGAGGCGGTTCCACAGATCGCGGAGCTCTGCGACAGCGAGCGTTTCATCGACGCCTTGCGCAATGCTCCCGATGCGGAGGCGGTTCATGGGGTTCTGGCAGAGTTTGAGCGTGCCTTGAACGCGGGAGAGTTGGAATAATGCAGAGTATCGGAGCACGACTGTACGGGAAACGCGATATCCGGGTGGAACGGTTTGACCTTCCGGAGATTAATGACGACGAGATCTTGGCTCGTGTTCATGCGGACAGCCTGTGCATGAGCACCTTAAAGGCGGCCACGCTTGGTCCCGACCACAAACGCGTCCCGGATGATGTTGCCACTCATCCCATCCTCGTGGGCCACGAAATGGCCGGTGAACTGGTTCAGGTGGGGGCTGCCTGGAGCGATCGTTATCAGCCGGGACAGAGATTTACCATTCAACCGGCGCTCAACTACCGGGGAAGCATGGATTCACCGGGGTACTCCTACCCGTACTGCGGCGGAGATGCCACTTACGTGATTCTCCCACGGGAACTCATGGAGATGGATTGTCTGCTGCCGCATACGGTGGCGGACCATTTTCGCGCCGCGCTCTCCGAACCCTACTCCTGCGTCATCGGTGCGGCGCGGAGCCTGTTTCGCACCGACCGTCGAAGTCACACCCACTACATGGGCATCCGTACCGGGGGGGCGATGGCGATCATCGGCGGTGGCGGGCCGATGGGGTTGGCGGCGATCGACTACGCGCTCAGTGGCCCGCAGCGGCCTTCGCGACTGGTTGTTACCGATGTCGATCAGGCTCGCCTCGACCGGGCGCGGAATATCTTCCAACCGGTGGCGGCGGAACGCGAGATTCAACTGTTCTTCTTCAATCCATCCACTTCCGACCAGTCCGAACGGGAACTGCGAAATCTGGCGGGCGACGGCGGATATGATGATATCCTGGTGATGATTCCCGTACCGGCGGTGTTGGAACAGGCCGACCGCCTCCTGGCGTTCAACGGATGTTTGAACTTCTTTGCCGGTCCCACCGACCCGGAGTTTCAGGCGCGGCTCAACTACTATGGAGTCCATTACCTAGAACACCACGTAATCGGGACCACCGGGGGAACCGTAGATGACGAAAAGGAGGCGCTGGAGCTTCTCGAGCGGGGACTCACGCGGCCGCAGGCACTGGTGACGCACGTGGCGGGACTCAACGCCGTCCCGGAAACGACGATGCACTTGGATACCTTGGGAGGTGGTAAAAAGCTGATCTATCCGGAAATCCATCTTCCGTTGATCGCGCTGGATGAGTTGGAACAGCTCTCCGCCACCGATGGGTGGTATCGCCCATTGGCGGACCTCGTGGCGGACGCGGGAGGTCTGTGGAGCGGGGCTGCCGAGGAGTGGTTGCTCACACACGCTCCGCGGATTGAAGAGCAGATTGAGCAATGATTCTCTGCGTGGGTCTGAGTCCCGCCTTGGGGCGAGTGATAACGCTGCCCTCCCTTTCCCTGGGGGAGGTGAACCGCGCAGCGACGTATCTGGAGGTGGCCGCCGGCAAAGCCGCTAACGCCGCCCGGGTGATCGTGCAGTCCGGAGGACGGGCACGAGTGATATCGCCGCTGGGGGCGGAGCACGCGGCATATTACCGGCAGCTGGCGGCGGAGGACGGCGTTGATCTGGCTGCGGTGGAGTATGCCGGACGGATTCGATGGGCGGTGACGTTGGTTGATCCCCACCACGGCGCCACGGAGGTCGTGTGTAACGAACCGGAACCGGTCCCCGAACACGTGGGAGATGAGATCGGCGCCACCTTCCGGCGGTGGGTGTCCAGTGCGTCGGCGTGCGTCATCGCCGGAAGCCGCTTGGACAACGTTCCCACGGCGACGATCACCGGGATCGTGGCGACGGCCGTAGCGCACCACGTGCCGTTGTTTCTCGACCTTCGCGGAACCGATTTGGTGGCGGCGCTCGCGGCGAAGGATCAGGGTTCCCCGGTGCTGGGTTCCGATACGCCGGTGACGATAAAGATCAACGAAGAAGAGTTCTGGGCCACAACTCAACCATCCAAGGTGGCGGACGCGGCAGACACGAGACACATCGATGACGCCGTGAGCCGGTTCGCTCGCGAACACCAGGCTGCCGTGGTGGTAACCCGTGGTACGGAGCCGGTGGTGTACGCTAACCCCTCAGGTGTCGTCGCAACTGCGGAGGTACCGGTAGTGAAAACCGTCAATCCTATCGGGAGCGGTGATACGTTCCTTGGTATGCTGGCTGTCCGTACACAAGCGGGTGATGATTTGGCCACGGCAGTACGTGCCGCTACCGCGGCGGCGAG
>CAYQRW010000229.1:0-5759 GCA_964419735.1 uncultured Spirochaeta sp. | reverse complement strand
CGAACAATCAATTCCTGAGTACGCTGAAGGCGGATCGCTGTCGGACCTTGAGCTTATAGATGACGACGAGTGACCCGAAACGTGGTGAGATTTGGCTGGTAAACTTCGACCCCACCGTCGGAAACGAGATACAAAAAGCGCGTCCGGCGGTGGTAATCAGCGTTGACGCCCTTGCTTCTCCTGGATTGCGGATTGTCGTCCCCCTCACCGAGGTTACCTCTGCTCTGGCCTTGTGCGTTGATATGTAGGGATGGCTGCGACGCCTCGAGGAACTTCGGCAACGAACCGCCTGAGCGCACACATAACGGCTTCTTCACTTGATTTCCGTCAACACCTCGCTGATCAACCACCCGCTTCTCCACGGGAAAGTTCACTACCGAAGAAGAGATTGACCAGGCGGCCGACGCGGTCATCGGCGCCTGTCCGGAATGAGGTTCACCTTTCTCGGAGGGTGTATCAACATCTCGCAACCGTCGTAGTATTGGTTCCAATCACCGTGACGACGTTCCCAGTGTCCCAAGCGGATACATACCTTCGTACTGTCTCGAATCTTGGCTTCAGGAAGCCGACGCACCGGATCCCGCAGTCGTACACCGATGGTGTCTTTGGAGAAGCGGTTGTCGGTCAACGCGGAGCAGCAGTGATCGTTGGGGTGCCATGAACGCGGAATCGGCCGCGCTTGCACGGAAGGTTGGGTTTGTGCGGGACCGCAGCTACTGGAGTTACGAGATGCGCGCTTATGGCCCGCAGGAGAGATAGCTGAGGGGAAGCAGGTACCGTCGGCGTGAAACGCGGGTTCCCGCCCCCCGATCCGGTTTTACGCGGTGGGCCGAGAAAGAAACTCCGCAGAACGCAAGTTCAGTCTTCGGATCGGAAACGATAAAAACAGCCCACCACCTTTGGCGATGCTGAAGTCCACGCACGCCGCTCGGCGGTCTCGATTCAACCTACACCGTAGCAGTTCGATACGTTGGCCACCACGCAATCCATACCAACAGAGCGAGTGCCGCGAGGCCCACCAGATCGGTATAAAATGACGGATAGATCAGCAACACCGCCGAAAACCCGACGATCAGACGTAACCACGCCGGAAGATCGCGATACCAGTACCCTTCTACCGCAGTCGACAGCATAAACACTCCAAGAAAGGCGCTGATCATCGTCCATACAGTCGACAAACCGACGTTGATCAGGAGGAGTTCCGGCGCAAACGCGAAGAGAAAGGGTACGAGAAAACCTGCAAGAGAGAGTTTCATTGCGGCAAAACCGGTGCGATTCGGATCCCCTCCGCTGATTCCAGCGCCGGCAAACGCCGCCAGTGCCACCGGCGGCGTGATGTTGGCAAAGATTCCAAAATAGAAGACAAACATATGTGCTACGAAGATCGCTGTTTCAGCACTCCCCATTACCTCACGGAAGAGTGGCGTTCCCAACAGGATGGGAGCAGCCATCGTACTGGTAATAATATACGTCGGGATGCTCGGGAGACCCATCCCAAGCACGATAGACGCGACCATCGTAAGCATTAGCGTCATCAGGAGCTGAATAATTGGAAAGGCGATTTGGCTACCGGCATTAATCACCCAGTCGGCAAGATCGATGGCGATTCCCGTCTGGGTAGAGACGCCAACGACGACGCCCACACATGCGCACGCGAGAGCAACACCAACCGTCGACCGGACGCCATCGTCGATCGCAAGGCTTACGGTGGAAAGTCCCGTCGACTGATCGCGGACCGGCCGGAACAGGTAATTGAGGATTACCGAACCGAGGATGATAAACGCCAGTACCGGGAGCGCAAACGGAAGCGGGAAGGTGCCATTCCGCAGTAACGCCATGATGCTTGGCGAAAAAACCAGTCCCACTACCACCGCAGTGATGCCGTAGAGGAACTTCGGAGTGGCGGTGATAATAACAACGCTCATTATCGACCAGAACGCGGCAAATATCGGGGTGCGCCCGCTGAACAGGAGCCACACGAGGACAAGAATCGGGAAAAGCAGATAACCGCGCACGCGGAGCACCTCGCGGAGTCGTGGTAATTGCTCCTTGGGCAGGCCTTTCAGGCCCTTCCGTTTTGCCCGCAGATGCACCTGCATCAGGACACCGAAATAGTACAACGCTGCCGGAACGATCCCGGCGAGGGCGATCTGGAGGTACGGAATACCGAGATTCTCCGCCATGATAAACGCCGCCGCGCCCATAATCGGTGGCAGGATCTGTCCACCGACGCTTGCGCTCGCCTCAACCGCTCCCGCAAAATCCTTGTTATAACCGACCTTCTTCATCAATGGTATTGTAAACGTACCCGTCGTAACGACGTTGGCTACCGCAGCACCGTTGATCGAACCCAGCAGCCCGCTCGCAATCGTCGCAACCTTGGCCGGTCCTCCGTCGGAGCTCCCACTGATCGCCATGGAAAAATCCTGGAAGAGTACGCCGGCCCCCGTTTTCAAGAGAAAGCTGCCAAAGAGGATGAAGAGGATGATATAGCTGGCGGAAACTCCGATAGCTGTACCAAGAAGCCCTTCGGTCACGTAGACCAGGTGGACGATCACCGATCGCATCGAAGCGTTAATGACCGGGCCGGTCAGAAACGGGTAGATCTGGAGCTTTGCCCAGACGCCGTATATCAGAAAGGCGATAGCAAGAAGAGGCAAACTCCATCCTATCGCCCGGCGCGTCGCCTCTATGACCAGGACGATCGCGACGATGCCTATGACAAAGTCCAGCTGGTTGATGACCCCGCCCATACGGGCGATCCGTCCATACGCGACTACCATATAAACCCCGATCGCCAATGATCCCACCGACAGAGCAACATCCAGCGCGTTCAAGTCCACGCGCTTCTTGCGACCGGGGAACACCAGAAAGGCGATAGACATAAGGCTGTACAGGTGAACACTTCGCTGACGAAAATCAACAAGAGGCCCCGCGTACGATGTATACAGGTGAAAAAGACCCAGAATGATCGCAAAGGTAGAGACAACCAGCCCGACATTGCGGGCAAGATCACGTTGTTCCCGCTCTTCCGTCGGAATCACGTGGGCGGGCTCTGTCATCGGTGGGTGCTCATCTCTCTTTTCCACGACTCTGTCTCCCTCAATCTGAAGTACCGCAGTTCCAACCGACACGAAAACGGTATTGTCCCGGCTCCATCGGCAGTGTTTCGTCACCAATTATCAACGTGTGGGACGTCTCGGTGTTGGCGCGAATGACGAGCGGATCCACAACCCGATCAAAGCCACTCATCACCACCCACCCGTCCTCAAGACGTGTTTCCGGAGCCGCGTTGGGAACGCCGGCTCCAAACGTTCGGAAACGGGTCGATTCGATCAGGATCTCACCGGAAGGCTTCGCGACAAAGAGCTCCCGCCACTGCTCATGCTCAACCGAATGGATCCACGAAACCTCAAACTCAAGCGGACCGTCGAGGCCCACCGAAAAGAACCGGTCTTCCTCACGGTACACCTCCAGGCACGGTATTTCCTCCGCCCGTCCCGCCGCGTTACCGGAGGACGGGGCAAGGAAGACCAGAACGACACCCCACAGTAACGCAGCCCGTACGGTGCGTCCCGGCCCGGTGGGTCGCCGCTTTTCGTGAGAAGCGAATTCCCGGCTCAGCGGGAGCGCCGGTCTCAGCGGGAGCCGTAGAACTGCTGTGCCCCGGGGTGGAGTTCAAGAACCAGCCCTTCGTCCATCGCCTCACGATCAAACTGGCGCAGAGCACCAATCGTTACCTGTTCGCTTCCGAGGTATTCGTAAAAGCGTTCCGTCAGGTCACCCACAAGGCCTTCCGGCAAATTCGGGCTTGCGATCAACAGGTTGCGAATTGCTACGGTCTGTACCGGCGAATCCAGGTCATACTGCGCTGACTCTCCGGCGGGAATTTCGAACATCTCATAGAAGGGATAGTTATCGATCAACGTCGATGCAACTGCTCCGTCAACCGGAACAAAAACGACATCCATCGTCTGCATCACATCAACGATACTGGCATTGGGAATCCCTGAAGTAAAGAACGCCGCGTCGAGCGTGCCGTTTTTCATACTCTGGACGCTATCGGCGTATCCCGTATTGGTTACCTGACCGAGATCATCATAGGTGAGATCGGCGGACTCAAGCACTTTCTGTGCGCTCTGTTCAACCCCGGAACCGACCTGACCGACACCCACACGCTTGCCGCGCATATCCGCAACCGAGGTGATTCCGCTGGAGGCGGTGGCAACGACTTGCACGACGTTTGGATACAGCCCGGCAATCGCCCGGACATCTACGGCATTGCCCTCAAACTGCCCCTGACCGTTGCGGGCGTCAAACGCGACGTCGCTCATTACGATCGCCACCTGGTTGAGACCGCTGGCAACGTTGTTGATGTTCATGACCGAGGCCCCGGTGGACTCAACGGTCACGCCTTCAACCATTTCGCTCTCTTCAAAGACTGTTTTCAGCGCACCGCCGATTGGATAGTACAGACCGGACGTTCCGCCGGTACCGAAGACCAACTGCATCTCTTCCGCTTCACCACCAGTGCCGTCTCCGCCCTCCTCGGCGCTTCCGCCTGCCACTGCCGCAAGAAGCGGAACGAGAACCAGTACTGCAACGATCACCAGAATTTTGGCTGTTGTACGCATGAAACCCCCTTATGCGCATATTTATTCATCGAATATACCATTGCAAACGACTGCCGACAATCTAAAATGCAATCATTTTGACCAATGTTACGAAATTGCCATCGGTGAAGAGGTCAGCGAGAAGTTCAGGAAGCCCACCGGGACCAGATACCGTAAGTACCCCCGGCGGATCCGACGTATTTCTTCCCGGTCGTCCGATCAAATACAGCGTGGACGCCTTTGAACTGTCCTGCCCTGGAATGTCAGTTTTCGCGAAGCACCGTCGGGATCGATGCAGTGGGTATCTGTGGAGGTACCCATGGACTATACCGTCAAAAACCCGGCTGGAGCCGGAGCCGAAGCCAACGAGCCGATCCGCCTCACCAGCGATTTTGTCTTCAAGTACGTGTTTGGCAGTGAGACCAGCACCAACATCCTGCGCTCATTTCTCACCGCCGTGCAGACCGATGCGGGACTGCCCGCGGTGGCGGAGGTGGAGATCAGAAACCCCTTCAACCCGGCGGACTCGTACAACGCCAAGACCTCGGTGGTGGACGTCCGCGCCCGGGACGTAAACGGCACCATCTACACCGTGGAGGTGCAGGCGTTACCGGAGGCAGCGTTCCGGGAACGGGCGTTGTACTACTGGGCGCAGGCGTACGCGGGACAGCTGGGAAAGAGCCAGGACTACGTACAACTCTGTCCGGTGGTAGGCGTGAACGTTGTGGACTTCAGGATCTTTCCCGATTCACAGCCGGTGCACACCACCTTTCACCTGACCGCACGAGGAGAAGGGGTCGACGGCGAAAGTTCTCGGTCGCTTGTCCTCACCAGCCACCTGGGGATTCATTTTCTGGAGTTACCGAAGCTGGGTCACACACGGTCACAGGAAGCCGAACACGCCGGCATCTCGACGACGCTGCGGCGATGGTTGTACTATATGCATGGGCGAGGAGAGGGTGATGCCATGGAAGATAACATTCTGTTGGAGATTCTGAAGGAAGACCCTGACATTGAGGATGCCGAGGAGCGCTACCGCCAGTTTGTGGCCGACGAAGAGCTGCGGGAGAAGTACCAGGACCGCATCAAGGCGGAGCGTGACCGACGGTCTCAGATCATCTACGCCGAACGGCAAGGCGAAAAGCG
>CAYQRW010000228.1:0-5775 GCA_964419735.1 uncultured Spirochaeta sp. | reverse complement strand
ATCGTTGATGATGAAGAGCCGGTTCTCGATAGTTACTCCTACCTGATCGAATCAGGATTGGATGATTTTGAAGTCTGCGGTACCGCCCGCTCCGGGGGCGAGGCATTGGCCGTGGCCCAGAAGCATCGCCCTGACGTAGTTCTCATGGATATCGCCATGCCCGGCATGGACGGCATCGACACGATCCGCGAGCTGCAGCATCAGTTTCCAGACACCCTTTACATACTGTCCACCGCCTACGAGCGCTTTGATCTGGCGCAGCGGGCGATTCCCCTGCGGGTGTTTGCCTACCTGGTGAAGCCGGTTTCCCGAAAGCGCTTCATGGAGACGCTCTTTCGCGCCAAGGATCATCTGGATGTGGAGCACTCGCGACTCAACCAGCGCCTCGAGGAGGTGCAGCACGGGGCAGCGGCGCTCTCCCGGGAGGTGGAGAACTTCATGCTGCTGCTCACGTGGAAGCCGCTGGACGAGTCAACCTGGAACCGCTATCGACGGCTCTTTGAACTGAACTCCGACTACGGCGTGGTGGTAGCGTTGGAGCTGCCCCGGCGGGATCTCTACGCCTCGGTGGTGGATAAGATCGAGCGGCGGTATCGGTGCCTCTGGAGTGAGTACATGCACCGGCTCCTGATCTACGTGGCGGAATCGGTGGCGCCGGACACGCTGGAGCGCTATATCCGTGGTATTATCGACACCTTGGTGGGACCGGGAGAGTCTACGGCGATCGGCGTGGGCAGCCGTCGGAAGTACGATGAGCTGTACCGGTCATGTGATGAAGCGTTGGCAACTCTACCCACTGTGGAGAGTTCCGGTCGGCAGGTAATCCAGGTGCGGGAGCTCGGCCGGGTGCTGCAACGGGCGGTAGCGCGAGCCCGGGCGGCGGAGGATGCAGTCATTCGATATGAGCCCCTGTCTGAAGAGGTCTTTTCCACCTGCAGTTTCTCGGTGGCAAAGAATCGTATCGCGCTGGTTTTCGACCGGCTGCTACGAGAATTTGATGAGCGTGTCGGGGACGGCGCCGCCTCGTTAAGCATCGCGGACCCGGCAGCTGATGTTGCGGGGTTTGAGACGAGACAGGCGGTTGACGCCTGGGCGCACCGCGTGTTGCGGCGGGTCGTGGAAGAGCAGAGCCGCCGTGTGGGAACCAGATGGCCGGAGGCGCTCCACCGGGCCGTTTCGTACATTGATGAGCACTTTGCCCAACCGTTAAGCTTGGCTACGGTGGCGGAGTACTGTGACATCTCCCCGGGATATCTGAGCCGGGCATTTTCGGAGCACGTAGGCACGAGCTTCAACGACTATCTGAATTCGATTCGCCTGGAGACGGCGCAACGGATGCTGAAGGCGCGAAACCACTCGGTGAAGGAGATCGCCTATGCGGTGGGATACCACGATCCCAACTATTTCAGCCGAATCTTCAAGAAGTTCAAGGGAGTTAGCCCCAGCGATCTGGTGCGGAGTACCGCGGCGGATGAGTAGATGTTTGAGACGCTCGCTGGTTGTGGTGCTCGTGACGCTCGTTGTAGGGCTCGTGGCTTCCTGCTCAGGACGACAGGACGATGCGGTGGATTCTTCCGGCGGCGGCGATGAGCATTCTATTCGTATCGGCTTCTCCGTGGCCACCGATACGTTCATTATTGAGCGGTGGAACAAAGACATTAAGGTATTTAACAGCGCCGCCTCTGAACTGGGAGCCGAGGTGCTTCTGCAGATGTCCGCCGGTGGGACCCAGGCACAGATCGAACAGATTCGCTACCTCCTGACCCAGAATATCGATGTGCTGGTAGTACTGCCGCACGATACCGATATGCTGGCCGGTGTGGTGCGTGCCGCCAATGACCGGGATATACCGGTAATCTCCTATGATCGTCTGATTCAAGGGGTGCCGGTGCGGGCGTTTATCTCGTTCGACAATGAAAAGGTGGGACGACTCTTTGGGGAGGCGCTGGTGGAAGCGGTGCCGGAGGGGCGCTATCTCATCGTGAACGGTTCGATCCGAGACAACAACAGCTATCGGGTGAACTCCGGCTTGCACGAGGTTCTCGATCCCCATGTGGAGCAGGGCGACATCGAAGTCGTTGAAGAGATCTGGCTGGAGGCATGGAGTTCCGATGAGGCCCGGGAGCGCATCGGTGAGGTGCTTGAGCGAACCACCGATATCGATGCGATCTCCGCCGCCAATGATCAGATCGCTAATGCTGCGATTCAGCTGCTCTCGGAACGTAGAATGGCGGGAGAGGTGGCCGTAGTGGGGCAGGATGCCGATCTCCTTTCCACGCAGCGGGTGGTGGAAGGTCTGCAGCTGATGACGGTGTACAAGCCGATTCACCGGCTGGCTACGCGGGCGGTGGAAATTGCGGTGGCAATCGCCACAGGTGACGCTCCGGAGCCGGATCGGTATACCAGTAACGACAGCGACACGGAGATTCCTTTCTATGTGGAAGAGCCGCAAGCGGTCTTCAGCTGGAACATGGAAGAGACGATTATTCGTGACGGGTTTCACAGCGCGGAGGATGTATATCGCACGATCACCCGAGACGAGGAGACAGCACAGAAGTGATGTAATATCTGTGCTAATTCATGCACGCACCGGAGGCTGCGATGAAGCCTGTACAGAACGGAGAAGATTTTTCCTGTATTCACCTCGGTCGGATCGGGCCACAATTCAATAAATCCCAAACACAAAGGAGTGTTTATGAAACGAATTGTTCTTACGACTCTCGCAATCATGATGACCGCGGGAATGGTGTTTGCCTCAGGGCAAGGCGAAGGTATGCTCGATATTGGTATCGCCATGCCGGAGACCCACGTAGAGCGCTGGCAGCGTGATGGTGCCGCTCTGCTTGAAGGTGCCCAGGAGTTGGGTTATGCCGCTGAGGTTACCTATGGCGACGCCGACCAGGGCCTGCAGAATGAGCAGATCCAGAACTTCATCACCAAGGGCGCCCAGGTGCTGATCATTGGTAACATCAACGAAGGTGTAAACTCGGTCGTGTCCGAGGCAGCTGAAGAGGGCATTATCGTCATCGCGTACGACCGCCTGATCACCGGTTCCGACGCCTACGACTACTACATCACCTTTGACAACTTCAAGGTTGGTGAGTTCCAGGGACAGGCTATTGAAGAGGCGCTGGACCTTCAGAACGTCGACAGCGACGATCCCAAGTACATCACCCTCTTTGCCGGATCCCCCACGGACAACAACGCCAACTTCTTCTTTGACGGTGCCATGTCGATCCTGGCTCCCCACGTAGAGCGTGGCGCGCTTGAAGTGGTCGGCCCCGCTCCGATGTCCTCCGATGACTCCGCCTTTACGCGGATCGCCACGGAAAACTGGCGCGCGGAAGTTGCCAAGGCTCGCATGGAGAACCTCCTGAGCAATGACGCTCTTGATGTCACTCTTGATGCAGTTCTGGCTCCCAATGACACGCTGGCTCAGGCCATTATCGAGGCACTCTCGGCTGATGCCAAGTACGACACCACGGACTCGCTGCCGGTTGTCACCGGACAGGATGCGCAGCTTTCCTCCGTACAGTCGATCGCCGATGGTCGTCAGCACATGACCGTCTTCAAAGACACCCGTGACCTGGCTGCCGGTGCGGTTGCTCTGGCCGATGCGCTTCTCGAAGGAGAAGATACTCCGGAGATCGACGGTGCGCGCCTCGATACTGAGACGTACGACACCGGCTTGAAAGTCGTGAACTCCTACCTGCTTGAACCGGTCAACGTGACCGAGGAAAACTGGGAAGAGATCATGGTTGGCAGCGGATACTACTCCGCCGAAGACTTCGAGTAAATCGAGACGTCTCTTTAGATCTCGGTTTCGGGTCCGGCCCGGCGACGCGTGCCACGAATCGTGCATGCGTGTACGTCGGTCCCCCGGGACCGAGCTCCCGTTTAGCAGGACATAACAGAATGACTACGACTACAAGTACTGGCACGACCAACGATACGATTCTTGAAGTACAGAACGTCACCAAGGAATTTCCCGGCGTGCGCGCTCTGGATAACGTGAACTTTCGCGTGAAGAAGGGCGAGATTCACGGCATCTGTGGAGAAAACGGTGCCGGTAAATCCACGCTTATGGGCGTTATCAGTGGTGTGCATCCGGTAGGAAGTTATGAGGGGACCGTCCTGGTTCATGGTCAGGAAACCCACTTTCGCAGCGTGCGCGATAGTGAAAAGGTGGGTTTAACGATCATCCACCAGGAACTTGCGCTAAGCCCGTATCTTTCGATTTACGAAAACATGTTTCTCGGGCACGCCAAGACCCGCTTCGGCATCATTGACTGGGATGACCTACTGGAGCGATCTCATAGCTATCTTGAGCGCGTCGGGCTCAAAGAACCACCGGAGACAGTGGTCAGTAAGATGGGTGTGGGTAAGCAGCAACTGGTTGAGATTGCCCGGGCGCTCTCCAAAAACACTGAGATTCTCATTCTGGACGAGCCTACCGCGTCTTTGAACGACGACGAAAGCGAGGAATTGCTTGATCTGATTGTCGAACTCAAAAATGAGGGGCTCACGTGCATCATGATCTCGCACAAGCTCAACGAGGTGTTGCGGGTGGCAGATGAGATTACCGTCATGCGTGACGGCAAATCGATCAATACCTATGATGCGCGTACTCAGGAAGTGACCCGGTCGATGCTGATTAAGGATATGGTGGGGCGCGAGATGAACGCCCTCTATCCTGACAAGACGCCCAACATTGGGGATGTGGTCTTTGAAGTCAAGAACTGGACGGTGCACCATCCGGAGTACCACGACAAGAAGGTGGTCGATAACGCCTCCTTCAACGTGCGTAAGGGAGAGATTCTCGCATTTTGCGGACCGATGGGGGCCGGACGGACCGAGCTGATGATGAGTATCTTTGGCAAGTCCTACGGTGCCAACGCCTCCGGTGAGGCGTTCCTGCATGGAGAACAGCTCACACTAGGGTCACCGCACGAAGCAATCAAAAAAGGCATCGGCTACGTGTCGGAGGACCGCAAGGCGTTGGGACTGGTGCTGATCCAGACGGTGAAAAACAACATCACCAACTCCAGTTTGCCGCGGCTGTCCCGCATGGGAATTCTCGATTCCCACGCCGAAATTGAGGCGGCGGAGCGGTATCGGCGTTCGCTCAACATCAAGACGCCGTCGATCGAACAGATGGTTCAGAATCTCAGTGGAGGTAATCAGCAGAAGGTGGTCCTCAGTAGGAGCCTCTTGGCTGAGCCGGAGATCTTTATCGTGGATGAACCGACGCGGGGTATCGACGTGGGCGCCAAGTACGAGATTTACACAATACTCAACGAGCTGGCGGCACAAGGTAAGAGTATCATCATGGTCACTTCGGAGCTGCCGGAGGCGATCGGTATGGCAGATAGGATCTACGTCATGAACGAGGGCCAGATTAAGGGTAGCCTTGACCGTGACGAAGCCACCCAAGAAGGCATCATGCACATGGCCCTGAGCTAACAGTCGGAGAGAACCAATGGCGGATTCGAACAAGACTCCTCAAACTATGTCACTCGGTCAGCTACTCAAGAAAAACGTTCGAAGTTATTCGATGTTTATCATGCTGACCCTCATTTTCATCGTGTTTGCGGTTATGACCAACGGGATCAACTTCTCCCCGCGGAACGTGTCAAACATCTTCATGCAGAACAGTTACATCCTGATCCTGGCCTCAGGAATGGTGCTGGTCATTATTATCGGCAATATCGACCTCTCGGTAGGTTCTATCGCGGCATTTACCGGGGCGATCGCGGCGATGATATACAACACCGG
>CAYQRW010000227.1:0-5847 GCA_964419735.1 uncultured Spirochaeta sp. | reverse complement strand
CAGGTCGGAAGCAGGGATTGTCTCAAGCATCGGTGGCCTCCTTCTTCTCGCCGGCATCCCGGGCAGTGATCTGCGCTGCAGCGCCGTGCTCCGCGGCATCAAGCACCGCTTCAATAATCTGCTCGTACCCGGTACAACGACAGAAATTGCCCTCGATGCCCTCGATCACTTCAGGTCGCGTGGGATGCGGATTGCGCCGGAACAGGTCCTTGACCGTCATTACCATGCCTGCCGTGCAGAAGCCGCACTGCACCGCGTGGTTGCGGTCAAAGGCCTGCTGAATTTCGGTGAGCTCGTTACCGGTGGCTTCACCCTCGATCGTCTCGATCACCGCTCCATCAACCTCGGCGGCCAGAACCAGACAGGAGTTGACCGCTTTGCCATTCATGATCACCGTGCAGGCGCCACACTCCCCCGCGCCGCAGCCTTCCTTGGTGCCGGTATACCCGAGATCCTCCCGGAGGAAGTGGAGGAGCGTTTTATGCTCCGTCACATCCCGTTCGTAGGTCTCTCCGTTTATGTTAAAATGAACCGTCTTCATGCGTTGTCCTCCAGGGATTCCATTAAGCGGCGGATATATACATCCACCATATAGATGCGGTACTCAGCGGTGGCACGAACATCATCGATGGGACTAATCATCTCCTGTGCCTTTTTCTGAATCTCCGCCGTGGTTGCCGTTACGGGAAAGTCCGGAAGGAGCACCGGGGTCGGCGCCGCCGAACTGATCGCTACCCGAATTCCGGCCTCGCTTTTGATCATCGCCACCGCCACGACACCGAGGTCGTGACCCTTGATCCGTTTGAGCTTCTCATATCCTCCGCGCGCACCCGCCCAGTCAGCGGGCACGATAATGCGGGAGACGATCTCATCGGGACGGATCAACGTCCGCTTCACGCCGGTAATAAACTCTCGCAACGGCATCTGACGCTCACCGGTGGAACTGCTCAGAACCACCTGGCCTCCGTGGACCAGCAGCGGACTCGACATGTCACCACACGGACTGGCGGTGACGATGTTGCCGATAACGGTAGCGCGGTTACGCAGTTGGAAGGTGGCCAGCTCGCTACCTGCAGCGAAGAGTACCGGAAATTTCTCTTGCACAATCGGGGATTCAACGAGATCGTTTACGGTGACGCAGGCGCCTATGGAGAGTCCCTCCGTATCGCTCCAGGAGAGCGTGTGAAGCTCATCGATTCGTTTCAGATCTATCACATGCTGGGGCTTGGTAAGTCCCGCACGTATCGCTACTAAGAGGTCTGTTCCGCCGGAAAGTACGGCGGATTCTTCACCGTGGTCTTTCAGTAGAGCAAGTGCGTCCGACTTCGACCCCGGATCGTGGTACAAAAAATCATGCAGCATGGGGCATTGCCTCCGTCACGCACCGCAGGGACACGTATCCCGCACTTCCTTACAAGGAGGCAGTCGGGAGAGCCCGGCGCTACGAGATTGAATTAGGGAATATAGTGCCTTCATTGTCAGGTGGGTGACCGGAGTTGTCAAGAAGCAAGCCACGAGAAGTTGGTATGCCACGGCGCTTGACCAGCGGGCAAGGAGGCTTTCACAATATTGGTCCTATGAAATATCTGTACCCACTTTTCCTGTCCGTGCTGATCGTGTCGGCCGTCTCACTTCCACCAACGGTGCACGCAACAGGAGCAGCTGAAACTACCGAAACCACCCGCACCGTCACCGACGCGCTGGGCCGTGAGGTCACAGTGCCTGAGTCACCGGAGCGCATCGTCACCGCCGGACGCGCGGTACTCATGATCGCCGACGTGCTCTACGCCTTTGAAAACGCCCCGGACCGGGTAGTGGGTATCGGACGCATCCGCCAGGGCCGCGGCAATTTCCTCCCCGCCATAGACCCTGACTACTCGGACAAATCGGTATTGGCCCCCAACGTGGGCCCCGAACAGATCGCCGCTGAGAATCCCGACCTGGTCATCATGAAAACGTTTATGCGGGAGACCGTGGGGCAGCGCATCGAGGCGCTGGGCATCCCAGTAATTTACGTGGAGCTCGAAACGCCTGAGCAGTATCAACGGGATATCACGATGCTGGGTACGGTCTTGAATGAACCGGAGCGAGCGCGGGAACTGACGCAATGGTACAGCCGTCGGGTAGCGGAGGTGGAGACGCAGACGCAACTCCTTCCGGAACGCCGCCGCCCTACCACCCTGCTGATGTACTACGGTCGCAGCGATGGGGAGGTCTCGTTTCAGGTTCCGCCTACGTCCTGGATTCAGACGGAGTTGGTCGAACGCGCCGGCGGCACACCGGTATGGAAGTCCGCCGCCCAGAGCGGATGGGGAACGGTCTCCTTTGAACAGATCGCCGCCTGGAATCCCGATGAGATCATGCTGGTCTCGTATGAGGGCGACGCGGAAGAGATCCGTGATAACCTCGCCGCCGAACCGCGGTGGCAGGAGCTCTTCGCGGTTCGGGAAGACCGCTTCCACGCGTTCCCCATGGACTTCTACAGTTGGGATCAGCCGGACACCCGCTGGATTCTCGGCTTGCAGTGGATCGCGCGAACGCTCCATCCGGACCTTTTCGACACCACCTCCATGGACACGCGGATCCGCGAATTCTACCGGCAGGTGTACCGTATGGATAGTGCGGAGTACGAGGCGATCATCGAACCGATCCTCACGGGAGATCTCAACTGAGTACCGCTGGGGCTACGCGACGACGCGTGGCGTTGCTGGCAGCGGCGACGCCTTTCGTCGTGGCAGCATCGCTCCTCCTAGGACGATACCCGGAGCCCGGTTTCCTGCCGATCGCTCGGATTCTGGACGATCCGCTGGCGTTACGTCTGCTGCTGGAACTGCGCCTGCCCCGGACGATCGCCGCGATCCTCCTGGGCGCCGCCCTGGCGGCCTCCGGGGTGGTGATGCAGATGCTCTTCGCGAATCCGCTGGTGGAACCGGGCCTCGTGGGTGTCGCCCAGGGGGCTGCGTTGGGCGCCGCGCTGACGATCGTGCTCACCAACGGTGGCGCGTGGGCGATTCAGGCGGGGGCCGCCGCCGGGGCGCTGGTGGGGCTCACCGCAGCCTACCAGATCGCCCGCCGACTTCGTTTCGGCGGGTGGATTCTGCGCCTGGTGCTGTCGGGAATCGCCGTATCGGCGCTCCTTTCCTCCGGAGTAGGCGTGGTGAAGTTTGTCGCGGATCCCCTGGAACAGCTGCCCACTATCACCTTCTGGATGCTAGGAGGGCTGTGGAACGTGGGGTGGGACGTGCTGCTTCCCATTCTTCCGGTGGTACTGGGGGCGTTAGTGATCCTGTATTTCGGGAGGTGGCGCTTGAACGTGCTCTCCCTGCAAGACCGCATGTCCTTCTCGCTGGGAGCCAGCCCCAGTCGTGAACGCCTGGTACTGCTGGTTTCCGCCACGGTTGCGGTAGCGGCGGTGATCTCGGTGGCGGGCATTATCGGCTGGGTGGGCCTGATCGTACCCCACGCCGCTCGCCGGCTGTTTGGCGCCGACGCCGGGGTAGCGCTTCCGGCAGCCGCGCTCCTGGGAGTAATCTTTGTAGTTCCCGCCGACGCCTTCGCCCGCACCGTAACCGCCGGCGAGATCCCGCTGGGGATCGTGACCTCTCTCCTGGGGGCCACGGCGTTCCTGGCGCTGATGATGACCAACAATGTACGGATCGAGCGATGAAACCGACGACTCCGCGGGCCGCTGACACCACAGCTGACACCACCGCTCACGATACCCCTAACAGGGCCACCGACAGCGCCGCCGATTCGATCTCCACCGGCGTCTCCGAACCCGCGGCGAGAGCAGGCACCGCCTCAGCCGTAGCCGTACGGGATCTGTGGTTCCGCTATGACGGAAATACCGCTCCCGTGCTGCAGGGACTCACCACCTCAGTCAGCCCCCGGGCGGTGACCGCGATCCTCGGCCCCAACGGCGTGGGCAAGACAACTCTGCTCAATCTGCTGTTGGGCTGGCTCCGCCCGACTCACGGCGACGTGCTCATCCTTGGCCGACCGCTGGGTCATCTCACTCGCCGCGAGATGGGCCAATCACTTTCCCTGCTTCCCCAGGAGGAGCACATTCCCTTCGAGTATACCGTGGAGGAGTACGTACTCCTTGGGCGTACTCCGTACCTCTCTCCCCTGGCGGCACCCTCCGCTGCCGACCGCGAGATCGCCCGGACGTCCCTGGCCCGGGTGGGGCTCGAGACGCACATCCACACACCGGTCACCGAGATCAGTGGCGGTGAGCGGCAGTTGGTTATGCTGGCGCGGAGCCTCACCCAGCAGCCACAGATCTTGCTCATGGATGAGCCCACCTCTCACCTGGACCTCTCCAACAAACGACGGCTGGCCAACCTGGTACGCTCCCTCACCGCGGACGGTACCACGGTGATCTTCACCACCCATGACCCGGAGTTTGCCGCGGTGTGTGCCGACGAGCTGCTCTTGGTTCGGGATGGAGCGCTGCTGGCGCACGGTTCGATCCCGGACACGATGACCGCGCCGCTGCTCTCGCGGCTGTTCGGTCTGCCTCTGTCGGTCACGGAGGTAGGGGGATCGCCCGTGGTGCGGTGGTAGGGCGCCGGCGGCGGGCATCGCGGCCGCCCGTCGTGAGCAGCCGCCCGTGGTGAGCAGCTGCCCGCGCCGAGGCGCGGTAAATCTGCTGGCGCCGGTATTCAGCGAGTGATACACTAACCCAATCATGAATCAGCAACAGCAGAAGGTAAGCAGCGATAGCCTGGCGGTTATCGCATTGGGTGGCAACGCGATCATTGCAAAGGGTCAACGAGGAACCGCTCAGGAACAGTTTAGTAACGTCCGGCGTACCGTGAAGCCGGTAGTGGAGCTCGTGAAGAACGGCTATAACTTCATTGTAACCCACGGCAACGGGCCGCAGGTGGGCAATCTCCTGCTCCAGAACGAATTGGCCAAAGAAGAGGTTCCTGAGATTCCCCTGGGCATGCTCGACGCCATGACCTGTGGTTCCATGGGCTATATGATTGAGCAGTGTCTGCAAAACGAGATGATCGCCCAGGGTATTTGGCGGAACGTGGTGACGATCCCGGCGCAAATCATTGTGGATCGTTACGACCCGTCCATGGAAAACCCCACCAAACCGATCGGGCCCTTTTACACCGAAGAGCAGGCGCAACAGCTCATCACGGAAAAGGGCTGGCTCCTCAAAGAAGATGCCGGTCGCGGATGGCGTCGGTTCGTGGCCTCGCCCTATCCGATCGATATCGTTGAGAAGGAGGCGATTCGCCACCTCCTGCAGCAGCAGTACATCCTCATAACGGGTGGCGGCGGCGGTATTCCCGTATCGCACGCCGAGAGCGGCGAGATCACCGGTGTGGACTGCGTAATCGACAAGGACCTGGCCAGCATGAAACTGGCGATCGCGGTGCACGCCCGCACACTGATCATCATCACCGGAGTCCCCAAGGTAACGATCAATTTCGGCAAGCCCAACGAGGAGGCGCTGAGCAAGATTACGCTGGCCCAGGCGCGTCACTACTACCAGGAGGGGCACTTTCCCGCCGGGTCTATGGGGCCCAAGATGATGGCGGCGATCGAGTTCGTCCAGGCGGATCCCGGCAACCGCGTTATCATCACCAACGAAGAAAACCTCGCCGCCGCGGTGCAGGGGGGCGAAGGGACGCACATCGTCGCCTACTAAGCCACCGCCGTGGGACACGGGTGACTGCGGGCGGTCTCGCGGAACCGACGGTGCCTCCCTTCGGCTGGTGCCGATCGCGCGCTTCCAACCGCCTGGAGCCGTTCACGCATCGATGGACGGCGCCTCCCTTCGGCTGGTCCTGATCGCCCGCTTCTGCTACCGTGCACCTATGAGTTGGCTCG
>CAYQRW010000226.1:0-5860 GCA_964419735.1 uncultured Spirochaeta sp. | reverse complement strand
AGTTCCAGCAGTCGATCCGACTCCTCATCGTTGAGCGCCGCCGTGGGCTCATCGAGGATCAGGAGTTTCACGTCCTTGGCCAGCGCCTTGGCAATTTCCACGAGTTGTTGTTTGCCGACCCCAATATTTCCGATCAGGGTTTTGGGATTCTCCTCGAGACCTACCTTCCGGAGCAACTCGTGGGCTCGGCTGGCGGCCTTGTTCCATTCGATCAGTCCTGTAGACCCAAGCTGTTCGTTTCCGAGAAAGATGTTCTCCGCGATCGATAGGTGCGGGATCAGTGCCAGCTCTTGGTGGATAATGACGATCCCCACCTTCTCGCTGTCTTTGATGTTTTGAAACGCCACCTCTGACCCGAGAAAACGGATCGTTCCCTCATACTGTCCGTGAGGAAACACACCGGAAAGTACGTTCATCAGCGTCGACTTACCGGCTCCGTTCTCACCGACGATCGCATGGATCTCATCATCGTCCACGGAAAGGCTGACACCATCGAGAGCAGTGACCCCCGAGAACCGCTTGGTGATGTTCTCCATTTCAAGAATTACGTCGGCCATAGTTTGAATTATACTCCTTGATAGGCGACGACCCGTAGCAGAAATGTGACGCGTGAACAGCCGGCGTCCCGGCAGGATTAGTCCCGCCGGAGGCCGACCGGTCCAGGTTCATTCGCGAACTATAGGTCCAGATCTTCCCGGGTGTAGTAACCGGTATCGATCAGCGCCTCTTCCCAGTTATCGATATCCACGGATACCGGTACTTCGAGATACGACGGCACCACGAACACGCCGTTGTCATAGGTCTCGGTATCGTTGATCTCCGGCTCGGTATCGTTGAGCACCGCGTCTACCATCCGTGATGCGCGTTCGGCGAGAACACGGGTATCTTTGAAGACGGTGGAGGTCTGCTCGCCGGCGAGAATCGACTTCACTGAAGGAACCTCGGCATCCTGTCCGGTTACTACCGGAAGCTCCTTGCCACCTTCCCCGTATCCGACGCTCTTCAGCGCGGAGAGGATACCAATCGAAAGGCCATCGTATGGAGACAGCACCGCATCCACGTCCTCGTCGGTGTAGTCCGCCGTGAGGATGTTGTCCATGCGCTGCTGCGCCGTGGCTCCGTCCCAACGAAGAATCGCAACCTGATCGAAGTCGGTTTGACCACTGACCACGTTGAGCTGACCGCTGTCGATGTACGGTTGGAGTTGACTCATGGCACCGTCAAAGAAGTAGTACGCGTTGGTATCGTCGGGAGAACCGGCAAACAACTCGATGTTGTAGGGTCCTGCACCGGATTCCAGGTCAAGGGCGTCCACGATGTATCCGCCCTGGAGAACTCCCACCTGGAAGTTATCGAAGGTGGCGTAGTAGCTCACATGGGGGGTATTGATGATCAAACGGTCGTAGGAGATCACCTCGACGCCGTTGTCATTGGCCTGCTCGAGCACATTGGTCAGGGATGCACCGTCAATGGCGGCGATCACGAGCACGTCGGCACCGCGCACGATCATGTTCTCGACCTGTGATACTTGGGCATCGATGTTGTCTTCCGCGTACTGCAGATCAACCCGATATCCGCGATCTTCCAGGAAATCCTTCATGTAGTTTCCGTCCTGGATCCACCGCTGCGAAGATTGCGTGGGCATCGATACCCCAACCAGGGGAGCGTCCGATTCACCTTGACCACCAGCAAACACCATTCCCGCTGTCAGGACCATTACGGCCAACAGCAACACAGAACTCAATCGTTTCATATGAGTTCCTCCTTTGTGGGATTTTTTCCGACACCAACCCGCCTGCGACGGAAGTGTCAGCTCGTGCGTTATCGTTAACGCAACGTCTAATTATGAGCGTAGCACCGCTTCCGGCAGCGGTCAATCAAAAATTTCGCAATTGCTGAGCGGCGGTCTCATTTTTGCCCATAGTAGGCATCGGCGCCGTGTTTTCTCAGCCAGTGCTTCTCGGTGAGGTAGTCCGGAGCACGTTGAATGTCAGGGGTTATCGCCCGGGTGTCCAACGCCATCGCCGCCACCGCTTCCAGCACGATCGCGTTTTCCACCGCCTTGGTTGCGGTGGTTCCCCAGGCAAAGGGCCCGTGGTTCGCCACCAGCACGCCGGGCACCGCCGCGGGGTCGATCCCACGACTCTGAAACGTCTCCACGATTACCACGCCCGTATTGTACTCATAGCGATTCTCTACTTCTTCAGGGCGCATCTCCCGCGTCACCGGTACCGCATCACGGAAGTGGTCGGCGTGGGTGGTGCCGAAGATCGGAATATCCTGCCGGGCCTGCGCCCACGCCACCGCCTTGGCACTATGGGTGTGAACCACCGCCTGGGCATCGGGAAAGGCGCGATAGATCTCGAGGTGAGTATCGGTATCTGAAGAGGGGCGCAGGGTGCCACTGACAACCTCCCCCGTGTCGATGGAAACCAGCACCATCGATTCCGCGTCCAACGTCTCGTAGGAGACACCGCTGGGTTTGATCGCCATCACCGGTTCCGAGGGATGGCGGACGCTGGCGTTGCCCCACGTCAGCAGCACCAGGCCGGCCTGTACGATCGCCTCGTTGGCGCGGAGCGTTTCTTTTTGCAGTTCGTAGTTGGTCATACGGTACAGAATCCTCTCACAGCGGATATTTCGCAACCATCCTCGCAGCCCGCGGTCACAGCACCAAGAATTTTCTTTGTTGACAGCTGACCGGAGGCGGCCATACAATTGCGTTAACGATAACGCAGGGCGGCAAGACTTGGCAACTGCACCAGACTCCAACAAGATGAGCATCATGGCACGGCCAACGACAGCAACGATGAAAGATGTTGCCCGAGAGGCGGGGGTATCGATCGGAACGGTAGATCGCGTGCTCCACAACCGCGGACGTTTCTCCCCGGATACCGCGGACCGAGTACGAGCGGCGGCGGCGGCGCTCAACTTCCAGCCGAATCTGGTTGCCAGCAACCTAAAGCGCGCCCAGTGGCGCACGATGGTGGCGGTACTGCCCCACCCCCAACAGGATGGGGGATTCTGGCAGCTGGTGGTGGAAGGGATCAACCGCGCGGTGCAGCAGCTGGCGCACCACTACGTGCGCATCCGCTTCGCCCATTATGACCGGTTCCGGCCGGAATCGTTCGCGGCGATTGCGGAGGAGCTGGTGCGGGAGGCGTCGCAGCGCTCCCCGGGTACCGGAATCGACACCGGCCCCGAGTTCGATGAGACGCAGGCCGGCATTATCCTGGCCCCGACGCTGCAATCGGCGTCGGCGGAACTGGCTCGGCGGTGTGGTCCGGTTCCGGTGGTGGTTCTGGATGGAGAACTCCCCGACGTGGACCTCCTGTGTTCCATTTCGCAGGAGAGTTACGAAAGTGGGCTTCTGGCGGCAAAACTCTTGCACCTCATGGCCGGCCCCGGACGGTACGCATCCGTGGTAGTGGGCCGTGAAGACTATCACCTGCTGCGGCGGCGCAGCGGCTTTGAGGACTATTTTCACGGATCCGTGGCGACCGAACGCATCGAAGCCGCCTCGGAGCAGGAGCTGCGGGATCAGATGGCGATTCGCGCGCGCCGACGGCCCGCGATCGACGGAATTTTCGTCACCAACGCCGCCGCCCACACCGTCATCGACGCGATGAGCGAGGATGGCGCCTCCGCGGAGGCCTCGATCGTGGGGTACGACTTGATTCCGGAGAACATTGCCCGGCTCCGGGACGGCTCATTGACGTTTGTCATTAACCAGCAGCCGGAGAACCAGGGCTATCAGGCAGTGTATGCGCTGTATCGGCACTCCGTTCTCAAAGAACGGGTGGAACACCAAATACGAATACCGGTCGATCTGGTGACGCGGGAGACGCTGCAGTTTCACCAACTCCTTCCGGTGTCAGAGAAAGGGTAACGCAATGGAACTATGGATGTACGCCGGAAGTCAGCACCTCTACGGACCAGGTCCGCTGGAGGAGGTTCGCACCCACGCCGCGGAGATCGCCCGGGGCCTGGACGGCTCGTCCCAAATACCGCACACGGTGGTATTTAGATCGGTCCTCACCACCGCTGAGGAGATCAGCGCCGCGGTCCAGGAGATTAATGGAAGTGACCGCTGTATCGGCGTCATCCTCTGGATGCACACCTTCTCCCCGGCGAAGATGTGGATCACCGGCCTCTCCCGGCTGCAACGGCCGATCCTCCACCTCCACACGCAGTACAACCGTGACATTCCCTGGGATTCGATCGATATGGACTTCATGAACCTCAACCAGACCGCCCACGGCGGCCGGGAGTTCGGCTTCATGATGACCCGCATGGGCATGGACCGCAAAGTGGTGGTGGGTCACTGGAAGAGTGAGACGGTTCACACCCGCATCGGTGCCTGGGCTCGCGCCGCCGCCGCCCACGCCTCGATGCAGGGAGCCAAGGTGGCTCGTTTCGGCGATAACATGCGCAACGTAGCGGTCACCGAGGGGGACAAGGTCTCCGCGGAGATGACGTTCGGATATTCCGTCAACGGCTACGGAATCGGAGATCTGGTGGAGTATTTTGACGTGGTCACCGACGCGGATATCGATGGCCTGGTGGACACCTACGAGAATCAGTACGCGGTGGCGCCGGAATTGCGCCGCGGCGGCGCCCGCCACGAGGCGCTCCGCTACGCCGCCCGCCAGGAAATTGGCTTGCGGTCGTTTCTCACCGGTGGAGATTTCGTGGCGTTCACCGACACCTTTGAAAGCCTGCACGGCGTGGATCAGCTTCCCGGTCTGGCCGTGCAACGCCTCATGGCCGACGGCTACGGCTTTGGCGCCGAAGGTGACTGGAAGACCGCGGCGCTACTGCGGGCGATGAAGGTTATGGCTGAGGGACTGCCCGGGGGGACCTCCTTTATGGAGGACTACACCTACCACTTTGAACCGGGCCGCGAGCGGGTGCTCGGCTCTCATATGCTTGAGATCTGCCCCACGATCGCCTCCGGGAAGCCCTCCGTGGAGATTCACCCCTTGGGAATCGGGGGAAAATCCGATCCGGTGCGGCTAGTGTTTGACTCCACCCCCGGGGCGGCGCTCAACGCCTCGGTGATTGACGTAGGTGGCCGCTATCGGCTGCTGGTGAACGAAGTAGAGGCGGTGGAGCCGGACGCACCGCTGCCCAAACTGCCGGTGGCGCGGACCGTGTGGGTACCCAAACCCAACCTGGAAGTGGCGGCGGCGGCGTGGATCTACGCCGGGGGCGCCCACCACACCGGCTACAGTCGGCAGCTCACCACCGAGATGATGGAGGACTACGCCACGATCGCCGGTATCGAACTGACGGTGATTGACGACTCCACCGAACTCCGCGCGTTTCGGCGGGAGTTAGCCCTGAGCGATATGTACTGGCGGTCTAAGTAGCGGATGACCCGCAGTAGTCGGCGACCCGCAACCTGACGAGGCGGTTTCGCGATACTCGGCGCCCCGCCACCCGGTGGGGCGAACGCCGCCTGAGGGGGGCGAGCGCCCTATTCCATAGGTGCGCCCCCGCCCCGGACGGTGTACACTTTCCCTGGGAGGAAAAACATGGCACACACAGCATCCTACGATCCGGCCACCGTCATCGCCGACGGAAAGACCGTTGTCGGAGTAGAACTGGGATCAACCCGCATCAAGGCCACGCTCATCGGTCCGGACCACCGGCCGCTGGCGGCGGGGTCCTATGGATGGGAAAACAAACAGGAGAACGGCGTCTGGACCTACCCCATGGACGAAGTCTGGACCGGTCTCGCCGGCGCCTTCGCCGACTTACTGGCCGACGTAAAAGCGCAGTACGGGGTAGCGCTCTCCACCGCCGCGGCGGCCGGCTTCAGCGGCATGATGCACGGCTATCTGGCGTTTGACGCCGA
>CAYQRW010000225.1:0-5861 GCA_964419735.1 uncultured Spirochaeta sp. | reverse complement strand
TAGACTCACGCCCCTCCGACAGCTTAGGTATCGCCTCCCGCCTCCACTGTCCGGTTTATATCGCCGAGTCGATCGTGGACGAAGCGGGGGTGGCCGTGAACCTCATCTCCGATGATGAGGTCCAGCTACAGACCGAGGGTGACGTGGGTGGTGACCAGGGTCCCCAGGGCGATCCCCGGACCGAGCTTGAAGAGCGGCTGCAAAAGGCCGTGGATGACGAGAACTACGAAGAAGCGGCCCGGTTGCGGGACAAACTGAAAGAACTGTAGGTTCCTACGCCCGGCCCAGAGCGCGCCGACTTTTCATTGCTCCCTATTTCCTTCTCCTCTATACTCAAAGGTACAGTATTGGAGGCAATTTTTTGAAATATCCCCACGGAACAGAGCGTATCGCCGGTGTTTTAGTGCCGGTAGCTGCGCTGCGGAGCTCATCAAGTACCGGGTGTGGCGAGTTCGCCGATCTGCCGGAGCTGGCACAGTGGTGTGCGGCAACGGGGCAGAAGATTATTCAGCTTCTGCCGGTCAACGACACTGGATCTCAGAGCTCGCCCTACAGCGCACTCAGCGCGTTTGCACTCCATCCGATCTATCTACGGATCACCGACCTTCCCGAATACCAGACACTTCCCGACCCGGAGAAGGCAGCGGTGGACCACCGCCTGTCGGAACTCCGTACCGCCCAGGAGGGGGCGGAGCGCTTTGATTACGATGCGGTACTCAACGAGAAGCTCGCGATTCTACAGGTTATCTATCAGGCGCAGCGGGAAGCGATTCTTGCCGACAGCGCACTCGCGGCGTTTCTGCGCCGTAACGGCTGGGTTAAAGCGTATGCGGTATTCCGCACGCTCAAGGATCGCCACCAGCAGAAGCCGTGGACGGAATGGCCGGAGCACCGCGAGATCAATAGCGCTACTCTAGAGAAGCTGTGGAAACGCGCATCGCTCCGGGATGAGACGCGTTTTCACACGTGGCTGCAGATGCGCGCCGCCGAGCAGTTTGCCGCCGCCGCGGACCAGTTGGAACAAGCGGGCATTGCCCTCAAGGGAGACATCCCGATCCTTATGAACGAAGACAGTGTGGACGCGTGGTATGATCGCGATATCTTTCGTCCAAACCTCCGCGCCGGGGCCCCGCCGGATATGTTCAGTGAACTTGGTCAGAACTGGGGCTTTCCTATCTACAACTGGGAGCGTCTGGCGCACCGGGACTATGACTGGTGGCGCGAACGCCTCCGGCACGCCTCGCGCTATTACCACGCCTACCGCATCGACCACGTGTTGGGGTTCTTCCGGATTTGGACGATTCCCGCCGGCAACTGGTCCGGTATTCCGGGATTCTTCTGGCCGCAGCACGGCATCTCCCGGGAAGAGCTCCAGGAGTACGGCTTTGACGACGGGCGCATTCGCTGGTTGCGAGAGCCGCATCTCTCCGGCGAGGAACTGCGCACCCAGGTGGTGTCCTCTGTGGAGGCGTTACAGGGGCCCATTGTGCACCAACTCCCCGGGGAGGATCTCTTTGTGTTCGCCCCGGAGGTAAGCGGGGAACAGCAGCTGTCGCAGCTGGACATTCCGGAGGCCGAGAAGAACTGGCTCTTGGAACAGTGGCGCGACCGAGCGCTGGTGGAACTACCGGACGGGCGCTTTGCCGCCACCTGGACGTTTCGCGACTGTTCCCGCTACGCCCACCTCACCGAGGGAGAGAAGGACCGCTTTGAGTCGTTGGTGGCCGCTCGGGGCGCGGACAGCAATGAGCTATGGGCGGACCACGGCAAGACGATTCTCTCCGTGATGAAAGCAACCACCGATATGCTGCCCTGCGCCGAAGATCTCGGGGTGGTTCCGGACGTGGTTCCCCGCGTTCTGGGACAGTTGGAAATCCTGGGCCTCAAGATCCCCCGTTGGGCGCACTACTGGGACCAACCGGGACAACCGCTCATTCCGTTTCATGAGTATCCGGAGCTCACCGTATGTGCCCCCAGTGTGCACGACACCTCCACCATGCGGGGCTGGTGGGAAGAGGAAAGCGGCCGGGAGGAGCTGTGGCAGGAGATCGGTGCTGCCGGTGCCTGTCCCGAGCATTTTACCCCCGAGGCGGCGCGTCAGGTGTACCGGGCGGTGCTCAAATCCACCAGTCGGATCGTGGTGTTTCAGTTGCAGGATCTGCTGGCCCTGGTGCCGGATATGCTCCACGAGGATCCTCACCAGGAACGCGTCAACGTTCCCGGCACCTATAACGATTTCAACTGGACCTGGCGCATGCCCCTGACCCTGGAGGAACTTGCCCGCCATCCGGATCTGAGAGCGGAGGTCTCGCACCTGACCGCTATTCGCGCACGTTGAAGAAGGAGTCTTCCATGCTGGTTTCGACGATGTTTCCTACTACGATCTTTGTTTCACCCCGCATTCCTGGACCACGCCGTGAGTTTCACGTGGCTCGGAGCGCCCGCGATACGTATGAGTTTACCGATGACGGCTTCTCTCTCCAGGGGCACGTGCTCTTTGCCGATATTCGCAGCGCCCGGACCCTGGCGATGAAGATGAATACCGTGCGCCGCTCTGCCCTCCATCCCGAGCGGGCGGTGCGCGCCGGGGATATCTACGCCATGGGCCTCATCGACGAGATCTTTCACCACCTGATCGGTCTGTATCTGGAGCAGTACGGGCGCAGCGTCATGGACCAGCTGGAAGCGGCGCTGCGTAGCGCATTGGGGGCCGAGGCGTTTGAGCGGCTCCTGGTTACCTTTGCCGAACGGTTTCCCACCGTGGCGCACTACCACGGAACGGAGACCGCCCAGGAAAGCTTGAACCGCCAGGTAGATGGGATCTCCGGCCGCCAGATCGCGATCGAAGAGTTAATCGTGTTGTGGCTGGGCAACCGGAATCCGGCGTTTTCGCCGCTGATTGAGCTGTTCGACGAGGAGATCATCGCGCTGGATACCGACTACAGCCGATTTAGCCGCGTCGTACAGGAGTTCTTCGACTCCCGCCCCTCCTTTGGACCGGAGGACCGCACGCTGATCAATCTCCTCCGCGCTCCGGCGATCGCGCACCCCGACGACCTGCATGCGCAATTAGACTATATCCGCACCAAGTGGGGTGGAATGATCGGATCCTACCTGGACCGCCTGCTGCGTTCCGTGGACATGATCACCGAGGAGCGCAAGGCGCGCTCCTTTGGTCCTCCGGGGGATGCGCCGGTCCTGGAGTACGGCTCCTTCGACACCGAGGATGAAGACGACTACGCTCGATTCAGTCCCGACCGGGAGTGGATGCCGCGGGCGGTCATCATGGCCAAAAGCGCTCTGGTGTGGCTGGATCAGCTGTCCAAGAAGTACACACGAGAGATCCGAACGCTGGACCAAATCCCCGATGAGGAGTTGGATATCCTCGCGGGCCAGGGGTTTACCGGACTGTGGCTGATCGGTCTCTGGGAGCGCTCAGGTGCGTCCAAGCGGATTAAACATCTCTGCGGAAATCCTGATGCGGAAGCCAGCGCGTATTCGCTCTACGACTACGACATCGCCAACGAGCTGGGCAGTTGGGACTCACTGGACAACCTGCGACGGCGCCTGTGGCAGCGCGGGATTCGAATCGCCAGCGACATGGTACCCAACCATTCCGGAATCGACAGCAAGTGGGTGCATGAGCATCCGGAGTGGTTCCTAGGCCTGCCGTATCCACCCTTTCCGGGGTACACCTTCGACGGAGAGAATCTTTCCACCCAGCCGGGGGTCGGTATCTACCTGGAGGACCACTATTACAACCGCAGTGACGCGGCGGTGGTGTTTAAGCGGGTTCACTTTGACAGCGGCGACACGCGCTATATCTACCACGGAAACGACGGCACCAGCATGCCCTGGAACGACACGGCGCAGCTGGATTACCTCAACCCGGTAGTGCGGGAAACGGTGATCCAGACGATCCTCCATGTGGCCCGAAATTTTCCGATCATTCGCTTTGACGCCGCCATGACGCTGGCCAAGAAGCACATTCAGCGCCTGTGGTACCCCGCCCCGGGACAGGGGGGCGACATACCGTCTCGCAGCGAGCACGGGCTGCCGCAGGCGGAGTTCGATCGGGCGATGCCGCAGGAGTTCTGGCGGGAGGTGGTGGACCGCGTAGCCCAGGAGGTTCCGGACACACTCCTGCTGGCGGAGGCGTTCTGGATGATGGAGGGCTACTTCGTCCGCAATCTGGGGATGCACCGCGTCTATAACAGCGCCTTCATGAATATGCTCAAGGCCGAGGAGAACGAGAAGTACCGTCGCACGATTAAGAACACCCTGGAATACGATCCGGAGATTCTTAAGCGGTTCGTGAACTTCATGAACAACCCCGATGAGGAAACTGCGGTGGCGCAGTTCGGCACGGGGGACAAGTACTTCGGAGTGGCCACGCTCATGGTGACGATGCCGGGTCTTCCCATGTGGGGGCACGGACAGATCGAAGGCTTCACCGAGAAGTACGGCATGGAGTATCGCCAGGCGTACTGGAACGAGACCCCCGATGAGGCGCTGATCGCCCGCCACAATCGCGAGATCTTTCCCCTGATGCACCGGCGCTACCTCTTTGCCGATGCCACCAATTTCCGTCTGTTTGACGTATACACCGCGGAGGGCGGCATCCATCCCCACGTCTACGCCTACTCCAACCGCCACCACGATGAGCGCACGCTCGTACTGTACAACAACTTCTGGGAGCGCATCGAAGGCTGGATTCATACCTCCAGCCCCTTCGTGGTGGATGCCTCGCTACCGGTTGATCAGCAGGAGACACAGACCCAACAGCTGGGCCCGGCCCTCGATATTTCCGGCTCCTGGAAGCACTACACGATCTTTCAGGAACAGCGCAGCGGACTGTGGTTTATCCGAAACAGCGGCGAGCTGAGTGAACGCGGCCTGTATATTTCCCTCAACGGGTATGAGAGTCAGGTGTTTCTCAACATCTACGAGGTGGAAGATAACCAGTACACCCACTACGCCCGGCTCGCCGATTTCCTGAACGGTGCGGGCACCCCTGACATCAACCGCAGTCTCAAACGGCTGCTGCTACAGCCGCTTCACGACGCCTTTGGGGTGGTAGCCAACACCGGTGTGTTGCGACGCCTCTCGAACGCTCTCGCCACCCCCGAACCGGCGGTGGACTGGAAGGAACTGGCCGATGAGTACCGGAGCTTTCTCAGTATCGCAGGTCAGTTTTCAGAACACACCACGCGCGTGGAAGATGCCTCAGCACTGTTTGAGCACAACGGAGAAGCGCTCACGCGCCTCCCGCAGCTCGTGACGCGGGCGCCCAAGGTGGTGGGGTCGCTGATAGCCTCCCACGCTCAGGCGGAACGTGAGGATTCCTCGGTGTTTTTGGCGCTGGCGCTACTGATTCCCCTGGACGTCTTTGTGCAGGGAGAGCAGGAGTTAACTACCTCCCTCCGAGGCTTTCGAGCACTTGATCAGGCGGCGGAATGGGAGCTCATCTCCCACATCCGCACCGTAATGGAACATCTCACGGCGGAAGCCCAGCTTCCCACCTATTGGGAACCGCTGGTGCGGGTGGTGCTGGCTCACCACAACTGGTGGAGCTACACCGAGGGCGCCGCCGATGAGAGTGCGGCGCTCACCGTGATGGAAACGCTCCTGGCCGATCCCAACGTGGAGGACTTCCTGCAGATTCATGTGCATGACGGCGTGACGTGGTTCAATAAGGAGTCCTTCGAACTGATGATCGACTGGCTGGTGGTGGTTGCGGTGTGGCAGGAAATGACTGTCACGCTCATCTCCGGAACGCGGTTGGTATGGAAAGACATCACCGCCCACGCCCGCCGCGTAGCCGATCTCTACGGGCGCTGGCGGCAGGCGGAAACGGTGTG
>CAYQRW010000224.1:0-5915 GCA_964419735.1 uncultured Spirochaeta sp. | reverse complement strand
AAGTGTCTGGTTCTCCATGCTGAGCATAGTTTCAACGCCAGCACCTTTACCGCCCGCGTGGTGGCCAGCACCCAGAGCACCTGTTACTCGAGCATCTCGGCGGCGATCGGAGCGCTGTACGGGAGCCTCCACGGTGGCGCCAACGAGCGCGTGATTAACATGGTAGATCGCATCGGATCTCCCGATAAGGCTGAACAGTACGTCAAGGATAAGCTGGCGCGCAAGGAGAAGGTCATGGGCATGGGCCACCGCGTGTATCGTGCCAAGGATCCCCGGTCGATCGTGATGGAGCAGTTCCTGGAGCAACTGTCGGAGAAGAACAAGGACTGGACCTACCACAAGATTCTCAAAACGGTGGAGAACACCTTTCGGGATATCATGGAAGAGAAGGGCAAGCCGATCTATCCCAACGTGGACTTCTTCTCCGGTGCCGTGTACCGGCTCCTGGGAATCCCCGGCAATCTCTTCACTCCGATCTTCGCGGCCGCCCGCGCATCGGGCTGGTTGGCCCATATTCTGGAACAGCGGGAGCACGAGCAGCGGATCTTTCGACCCAAGGCGCTCTACGTGGGAGATATGGACAAGGCGATCACACCGCTGCAGCAGCGCTAACACCGGTAGCAGGGCTACGTCCGGCCGGCTTTACCGGCGACTTCCCGCCGCCTCTGATACCCGTCGTCCCCGCGCGGCGACGCGGGGTCAGGGTATGCGCGCGGGGAGGTTCGACTGCTGCCACACTTCATATACTTCGTAGGCGACCTCTTCATACGGGTGGGCGTTCAGGAGCGCCTTAATCGCCGGGCGTACCACCTCGTCCCGACACAAGATTTCTACACGATACTCCGGAACGCGTTCTATGGTGCCCGCCGAACCGATAAAGGGATCGCTCGTATCGAGTGGACGGAACTGTCCCGTGCCCTCGGTTTGCCAGCTGCAGGAGTCATATTTCTCGTATCTGCCGGCTCCCGCCTGAAAGACGGCAACCTTTACTTCTTCCACGTGGGAGATAGGGGCAAAGAATACCAATTTGAACATGTCAAAACTGTAATGGGATTGAAAGCGTGTGGAAAGGTGCGCCCCCCATCCTCATGCATGTATCGGGAGGAGATATATGAAAAGCTTCTTGGCTGCCATAAGCTGGCTTTCGGCAGCTGCTCTTGCGCTTACTCTGACGTTTGCTGTCGCTCCTGAATCCCTGAGCGCGCAGGAGAGTAGTGCCGATCGTGAAATGGAAGTGGTTCAGGCCTATCAGAATACGCTCCGCCGCGTATCCCAAGAGGTCTTGCCGGTGGTGGTCGAAGTGGACACGGTTCGTCGTGTATCCCGTCAGACCCGAGAAATGCCCTCACCGTTGGAGTTCTTCTTTGGCCGGCCCGATTCAGACAATGGCGATCCGGAAACGCGCGAGTTTGAACAGCGGGGCATCGGTTCAGGCATACTGGTGCGCCGTGAGGACTCTCAAGTGTATGTCCTCACCAATGATCACGTCGCCGGGAGTGCCGATGAGGTAAGCATTCGGCTCCATGATGAGCGCCAGTACGACGCGACGGTGGTGGGCTCCGATCCTAATCGTGACCTGGCTCTGCTCGTATTTGAAACTGATGACGATATTCCGATTGCAGATCTGGGCGACTCCGATGACGTTCAGGTGGGAGATATCGTCCTGGCCGTGGGTAATCCCCTGGGCTTCGAGTCGACGGTGACCAGCGGCATGGTGAGTGCGGTAGAACGGCAGGGGCCAAACCGGCGGGGAATGCCGATTCTTACGGATTACATTCAGACCGATGCTGCCATCAACCGTGGCAACTCCGGAGGCCCCCTGGTCAATCTCCGTGGTGAAGTGGTGGGAATGAACACCTGGATCGCCTCCCAGTCGGGCGGAAGCATCGGGTTAGGGTTTGCCATTCCCATTAACAACGCCCGTCGCGCCATAGACCAGTTCATCGCCGGCGGTCGCGTCGAGTACGGATGGCTTGGTGTCAATATGGCGAATCCGCCGTCCAGTCCGTCGGATTCCTTGGGTGAGTCCGAGGGGGGAGCCTTCGTGTATAGCGTGTACCAGGACTCTCCTGCGGACGAGGGGGACGTGCAGCCCGGCGACATTATCACCCGGGTCAACAGCACCGCGATTGAAAACAGCGACGACCTGTTACGGGCCGTGGCGGACATGGAACCGGGAACGCGCACGCGCTTCAGGGTGCGCCGCGAGGGACGGATGCGAACACTCACCGTAAATCTGGGTGTTCGGCCTCCGGCTAATGAAGAATTAAGCGCCGCCGATCTATGGCCGGGAATGTCAGTGGTAGAGGCGACGGAGCAGATCCGGGAGAACCTGGACCTCTCCAGTCGTGGGGGCGATCTGATCATTGGACAGGTCGCATCTGGATCACCGGCCGCCACGGCGGGATTGAAGAGTGGTGATATCATTACTCGAGTGAACAGTGAAGAGGTGAGTACGCTCGCCGAATTCTACCGCGCGTTGAATGACGCCGGCGGAGACGAGGTAGTCTTTCGTATCCGTCGTAACGATACCAATCTTATCATTGGATTGGTGAAATGACTTAGGATCCTCCTCTTGTGTTGACCCGTCCGAGGTGTTCCGACCAACCGCCCCCTGGTCAGGCGCTGAGGGCGGGTCTTTTTGTCTGCAAGGGAAGGGCGACTCCGTATATAATCAACAGCCATGAACAATGACACGATCATTATCGTTATCGCGGTGGTGCTGATTGGATTCGGGATTCTCAGAATGAAGCTATTTGGCTCCGCCGGTGTAGCCTCCACGGAGCGGCTTAAGCAGCTGATCGATGACGGTGCGCTGGTAGTGGATGTGCGCACGCCGGGGGAATTTGCCGCGGGCCACGTGGAGGGGGCGGTGAACATACCGCTGGATGAGATCGTTGATCGCACCGAGGAACTCGGCGACGGTACTACGCCGGTAATTCTCTACTGTAACTCCGGCCATCGCAGCGGACAGGCGATCGTCCGCTTGCACCGCAAGGGGCTCACCAACCTGACGAACGGTGGCGGACAGCACCATATGCCGTCTTAGCCACCGTAGCCACTACGATTCTTCCTGCTCCAGGAGCATCGTCAACCAGACTACGATATCGGTCCAGCCGTTGTTGCTGGCCACGCGGACGGGGGTGGTTCCGTCGTCGGTGCGCGCCTGTACATCGGCTCCCTGATCGATCAGGTACTGGAGTATCTCCCGATTTCCCACCCGGGCGGCGGTCATAATCGGGGTCCAGCCGGAGGCGTTAGCCTGGTTCACATTGGCCCCGTTTTCTACCAGGAACCGCACCATCTCATAGTCCTCGTTACTAATCGCGTAGCGTAACGGCGTAATTTCACCGCGGGACTCGGGAGTTGTGGCGTTGACATCGGCGTTCGCCTCCTCCACCAAATACCGGACAATTTCCATGTGACCTTGTTCAGCCGCCATAAGCAGCGGCGTCTTGTCGCGGTAATCCGTCGATTCCACCGGAACGCCGGCGGTTACCTCTTCGCGCACTCCGGCTAGGTCATTGCGATCTACCGAACGGTGAATCATCGAGATACAGGAGGTGAACGATACCACAGCCAGCACAAGCGCGACGCGAGACATGATCTTCATACGTGTAGTATAGTCGCGGGCGCCCAGCGGTCACAAGACTCTTGACCGTCCGGGCGTATACCGCGCGATAGGCAGGACCGCCATTTTTCGATAGTTTCAAGAGAGTGAACATCTTCCAACGACCGACAGTGGCGGTATGGGCGGGGCTGCTCCTGCTGGTGGCGGGTGACACGGCACGTGCGCAAGAAGGTGCGTCATTCTTGTCGGCCGCGGACGCCCTTGAACCGGTGCACGGTCCAGCTGTAGCCCCCACGGGTCCCTTTTCTATCGAAGAGATTTCGTTTGAAGTGGATGGCTCGAGTCGGCCGGGGCCCCTGCTGCTCGCTTCCGGCCTGGAGCAGGGGATTCAGGCGGACACGATCGCGGAACTGGAAGATGTGCTCCTCCGGGCGCGCCAGGATCTTATGAATCGCCGCGTCTTTGATGAAATTACGGTGGAATGGTCCGTCGTGGATGAGCCGGAGGCTCCCGGCGCGCCGACCGCGGTGGAGGCGGTGTTCTACGTTGATGACGGGTGGACTCTCCTGCCGATTCCGTTCTATCGCTACAATTCAAACTCCGGCCACAATCCCTTCGTGGTGCTCTACTGGGACAATATTCTGGGAACGCTCACCGATTTCGGGGTGAGCGCGGGGTACTACTCGCGGAACTGGACAACCCCCTTTGGGTGGGATGTGCGCCTCGATTGGCGGCGGGTGCGGATGCTGGGGCGTCAATGGAACTTTTCCTTCGATCAGGAGTTTGAGACGTTTGAGCAGGCGAGTCCCGACGGTGAGATCGATTTCGCCTATAGCGGCTATTCCACCCGCTTCGGGCTTTCCACCTCGTTTCGCCTCAACGAATGGCTGCGGTACTCCATATCTCCCGATATTGCGCTGGATTACGGTTACGAGACGCTGGTCAATGAGAATTCCCAATCGCTACCGGCGGAGCGTGCTGCTGCGGGATTCGGCCACGGCTTGCGGACCGGCGGGGTAGACTGGGTGAACAATCTGCGGCGGGGGTGGTCGGCCTCTCTGTCCAACGGGATCTCCTACGACCCTGAGCAGCGCGACTGGCAGGCGGACCTGCGCGCGTCGTATTCTCGCCACTGGCTGCCACGACCACGGGTCAGCCCCGGATTACGAGCACGGGTCAGTCACCATTTCGATGGCGACAAACTCTCGCAGGGTGGTATTATTCGAGGCGTCGCAAATAATCGTGTCTTTGGCGCCACCGTGGCGGCGGTGAACGCGCAGGTCTCGACTCTGGCGATCGATTGGACGCAGGTGATGGACATTCAAGTGGTGCCCTTCGTGGATGTTGCAGTTGCCCGCAAACAAGGGCAGTCGCTCGATACGGATGACCTTTCGGTGGGCTTCGGTACCGATGTGGTGTTCTTCCCCGACTTCATGCGCGGCTTTCAAGGGCGGCTGAGTTTTGGATTGGACGCACGGGAGCTCATCGTGGGGCGTCCTTCACAGTTGGTGCTGGAGTTCTCGATTACCGAGACGCTTCAGCTTTGAGGATGGAACGGCGAGAATGACGCTCATGAGAGCCCCCGTGGTACGAACCCTTCGTTACGCAGCGCCAATACCGATTATCGTTGTCTTCTTAATTGCCGTAAGTGCCTGCGCATCGGCCACGACGCCTCATGGGGAGGCGTATCCCGCCTATCGACGGATGCGAGCGGAGTTGGAACCGCTCACCTTTGATACCGTCTCCGATACACCCACGATCCGCCGGTACTATGCGGAAACGAGCCGCGGCGTGCCGGGTGTCCGCCATGACACGGGAACGGTTGCTACCTCGTACGGGGAGATGGCGGTTCACATTTGGTGGCCCCCGGAGAGCGACCACCCGCAGGGGACGGTGTATGTGGTGCATGGGTACCTGGCTCACCCCCTCCAGCATTCCGCACTTATTCAGGAGTTGCTTGAAGATCGCTATGTTGTTGTCGCTCCTGAGCTCCCGGGGCATGCGCTCTCCGATGGACCCCGGGGCGCGATCGATGATTTCTCCGACTATGGGGCGTTCTTTGACGCGGTCTCACAGCGGGTGGCGGGTCACGTGCCGCTACCGTGGCACGCGGTGGGACATAGCACCGGTGCCACCACCCTGTATGAGTTCATCCGGCAATATCGGGATCCCTTTGAGGCGGTGGTGTTTGTGGCCCCCCTGGTACGCAGCCGGTTCTACGGCTTCTCCCGGGTGGGACGTTTTTTGAGCCGTCCCGTGATCGATACCGTTCCCACTGGATATGACGACCCCCTGGGCGTGCGCCGCATGCCACTCTCCTGGTTTGATCGACAGGTGGAGTGGA
>CAYQRW010000223.1:0-5964 GCA_964419735.1 uncultured Spirochaeta sp. | reverse complement strand
TCGGTAGTAACCGTAACACGCTGACCGAGCACATTCCACAGATCGGTACCAGACACCTGCGCAAGACCCGCATCCACGGGAACCGGCTGAGCCGGCATCCATTCCGAGGCCCCGACAGCCTCTACCCAGCGTACGCGAGATACCAGGGGATAGCGGGAATACTCAACCACGATGATCGATTGGTCCTCCTCTCGACGAACCGCGATGCGTGTCGTCGGCCCTTGCCGGCTCATGGCCATGGTGGCACGTCCGTCCTGATCCGCGTCCGATTGCCACAGGGACAGCTCCTCACCGCGGTAGGTATAGCGCTCTTCCCAGAATCCGTCCCGATTAAGATCCCGGGTCAGCACCGTGCGCTCACGTCCGCGCATCTCCGCCAGCGCCTCCTCCAGTGGCTCCGGAAGATCAGACCGATCCAGGCGCTCATGGAACAGTTCCCAGATCAACTTATCTGAGAGAAGTGCTTCTTCCGCGGGAAACGGGTGCGCGTCGCGCAACGCGCCCACGGCGTGGGCCAGCGGATCATCACCGCCCGCCCGATCGTATCTATCGAGCAGTGCCGGCACGAGCGTCTGGGGTGGATCACCGCGGAGCAACTCCCGGTACACCACAGGTAAGGCGTGGCCCGCAAGTTGCTCTACCGCATCGATCCATTCCAGCACCGCCAGGGAGGTGTGGTTTCCACGGCGCCAGTCCATGGCGCCCAAATCGCGATCCATGGGAAACCGACTCCGCAGGCGTTGCAGGAGGCCCCCGGAAAGCCAGGGGGCATCTCCGTTGAGGAGAGCTTCAATGTACAATCTATCCAGCCGATTCAAGGTGGTGGACGGCGGCGCGGGACTGGAGGTCGGCTCCAGGCGGGTAACGGAGCCCAGGATTCGATCCAGGGGGATGATCCCAGCGGCGGTCAGTTCACTATCGAGAAGCGCCAACGCCTCCCGGGAGCGGTTCTGCTGAAGCAACAGTTCCGCCATGTCGCCCACCGCCTCACGTCGGGAGATCGTCACAAACTCCCCCGCCAGCGCCCGCGCCAACATCCGCTCCCGTTCCAGTTGCGCTTCCTGGTCGTCCTCGAGGAATCGCGCCAACACCACCAGGGGATCTCCGAGGGTGGGATCAAGATTGGCCGCACGTTGAGCCAACTCGCGACGCGCGCTATCGTCATCGTGAAGCTCAGCGGCGCGCTGCGATAGATCCACCGCCAGTCGCCGATAGAGTTCCAGATTCTCCTGGGCGGAGACCCTGACACCACCGGTCACCAGGATGCTAAGCGCCAAGAGCGCACAACCGACCGACCGGAGGCGGATAACGCCCCTACTCCTCGGCGTCGTCCGATTGAGTGTGAGAATCGCCGCCGAGAGACTGCTCATCATCCTGAGAACGAGAGTCCTCGCCGTCGGTGGCTTCCGTTTCACTGCGTCCATCCCCCGTCATATCCAATTGGCGTCGCGCGGGAAATCCGAGCATCTCCCGGATCTCACGATCTGAAAGCGTTTCCTTCTCCACCAGCGCTTGCGCCAGCGTCTCCAGCTGATCACGATGGTCCCCGAGAATAGTCTCAGCATCGCGGAACGACTGGTTCAGAATGCGGGCGATCTCCTGATCTATCGACTGGGCGGTAGACTCGGAGAAATCCTTGTGGGAGGCGATTTCTTTCCCGATAAAGATCGGTTCGTCTTCCTGGCCGAAGGAAATCGCCCCGAGGTTACTCATTCCCCATTCGGTGACCATCCGTCGCGCCAGGTCGGTGGCCTGTTTGAGATCGTTCTGCACGCCGGTAGTGGTCTCATCGTAGAACATCTTTTCCGCAATATATCCCCCGTAGGCGATTTTAATGCGGTCAGTCAGATACCCCGACCCCTTGCTGAAACTATCCTGTTCCGGCAATGAAAACGCCACGCCCAGGGCGCGGCCCCGGGGGATGATCGTCACTTTGTGCAGGGGATCGGCGTTCTTCAGGTAGTAGTGCATCAGCGCGTGCCCCGCCTCATGACGGGCAGTCTTCAGTTTCTCTTCATCGTTAATGATGCGTGACTTCCGGGCGACCCCCATAAGAATTTTGTCCCGGGCCTCCTCAAAATCTTCGGCGCCTACCGTTTCTTTGTTCTTGCGGGCCGCATAGAGAGCCGCCTCATTCACGAGGTTCGCTAAATCCGCCCCACTGGAACCGGGCGTGGCCCGGGCAACCGTATTCAGGTCAACGGAGGGATCGAGTTTGATCTTCTTGCAGTGAACCGCGAGTATATCCCGGCGTTCCGGCATGTCCGGCATGTCTACCATGATCTGGCGGTCGAAGCGGCCCGGTCGCAGGATGGCGGGGTCCAGCACGTCGGGGCGGTTGGTCGCCGCCAGAACGATGACTCCGTCCTTAGTGTCAAACCCGTCCATTTCCACCAGCATCTGGTTCAACGTCTGCTCGCGCTCATCGTGACCGCCGCCGTATCCGGCTCCCCGGGTGCGGCCCACGGCGTCCAGCTCATCGATGAAGATGATACAGGGTGCGTTTTTCCGCCCCTGCTCAAAGAGATCACGCACACGACTGGCTCCCACACCAACAAACATCTCCACGAAGTCCGAACCACTCATGTGGAAAAACGACACCCCCGCCTCCCCGGCACTCGCCTTGGCAAGCAACGTCTTACCGGTACCCGGCATACCCACCAGAAGCACACCCTTGGGAATCTTGGCGCCGATCTTGGTGAACTTCTGCGGGTTTTTCAGGAACTCCACGATCTCTTCCAGCTCGTACTTGGCCTCTTTCTGGCCCGCCACATCTCCGAAGGTTACCTTCACTCCTTCTTCCATGTACCGCTTGGCCTTGCTTTTGCCAAAGGAAAACGCCCGATTGCCGCTTCCCTGCACCTGACGAAACATGAACCAGATGAAGAAGAACCCGATGAACCACGGAAACAGTTGTAACATCACCTGGAACGGGGATACGGGCCGAGGAGATCCGGAGAAACGGACCCCCTGTTCCCGAAGCTGCGGGATAAGCTGGTCGTCAAAATAGGGAATATTGGTAGTAAAGGCGGAAGACTCACCGGCGGACGTCCGCAGTTCACCTTGAATCTCGTACTGGTCGATAATTCGCACCGACTCGACCTGGTTTTCGCGGAGATAGCCGAGGAACTGGGAATAGGGAATTTCCCGACCGGTGGGCTGGGTGTTGGAGAACAACATCACCACGAACATGCCCAGCAAGGCCACCAGGAAAATCAGCGCAAAACGGTTGTTCTGAAAATTGAAATTGAAGTTGTTATTACCGTTATTATTTTGGTTGCCTCCGCCAGGAGGCTCCCGATCACCATTATTCTGCATTATTCCTCTTCATCCTCGCATACGAATCATCACCGCGGAGGGTTCGCTATTCCTGCAGTGCTCCGCCCACGTGCCGCCATCCCGGACGGCAAAACGGCGATCCCGCCAGAACACCGCTTCGATACCTGCGGCGCTCTCGAGCACCGCGGCCCCGCCTCGAGCGTCTCCGCTGATCTTCTCAATACGGGCCACCTCGGCCAACGTATGCCGGCAACCCTTCCAGAGAATTGCGTCACCGGGACGCTGCTCTCGAAGAACCGCGGGAAAGGTAATCGAGGTGCACACGACGCAGAAGTCCTCAACACAGGGTGCCTCAAACGTGCGCGTCGGCACCACTGGCACCAGGTAGTCCCCGTCAGTTTCGAGGGCCACACTACTTCCCGCAGGCATTGGCCAAAGATAACCTCTTTGGCCCACGGGGACAATATCACGAACCATGCGGATCTCCGTGGTGGTAGCGATGCATCGGAGATCTGCCCCGGAGACCTCACCGCATGAATCGGTCCCGCCGGTCTCCACAAATCGACGCACCACCTCACGGAGAAATCCGCCATCCAGACGGGGGGAAGTGCTGAGTTCATAGGCCGCATCCCGGAGTACGAGTTCTCGTGCGGCGGCGGGAAGCTCACGGAACGCGTCCCGTGGGACAACCCAAGCCCCATCGAGGAACTGACCGCGCGCGCCGTGAGGAATCAGCTTCCGAACGTCACGCAGCAGACGATCGTGACTCTCCCCATAGCGGGCAACCATACGGGAACTCTCCGGGAGCACATCAGTCAAAGCGGGAAACACCTGATGACGCAAGGCGTTTCGGCGGAATCGAAGATCACCGTTGGTGGAGTCTTCCGTCCACCGCAAGCCGGTACGCGTGCCCCACATCCGCAGGTCTCTACCGGCCAGCTCCAACGCGGGGCGCACCACCACTATCCGCACCGGATCGAGCACCAGCGTTCTGCACGGCGGTATCGCAACGGGTACCGTCGCCGGATGGCCATCGGCGATCCGGGAAAGCACCGTTTCCGTCTGGTCATCGCGATGGTGGGCGATGACCAAATAGACGGTGGGTACCTCCGTCCGCGGCGGGGAAGCCTCGGGGCGATCCCCAAGCTCGTCCTGAAGCTCACCCTCCGGCCGATCTTTCGGCGGATCGTCAGACACATCCACAGCGGCTATCCGCACGGCGATCTTCACCAGCGCCTGATACCGCTCCTGCCGAGCCACCTGTTCCACGCTCTGCCGGCTTTTCCGAGATTCTCCGATAATCCGTCCCGGCGGCAGCTCTTCCAGCTCCACCGGTACCGCAAGCCGCCCCCCCAGGTCCTCCACTATCCGACGGTCCCGGTCGGTTTCTGTGGTGGGGCGCAAATTATGGTTGACCCAGGCCAACCGCATCCGTCGGTACCCGGCGGCATGCACCGCCGCCGCCAAGGACACACTGTCACCGCCGCCTGATACGGCGCACAGCATCAGGTCCTCCGGAAACGCACCCAGGTCGTGTAGTGCCCTGCGAACGGAATCAGGTACCTCCATAGGCTACCCGTCACTGCGGCGCACGGCGTTTACTCGGCTGATGAGCTGCTGAATGTCCTCATACTCGGCCGCTCGGGACAGCACCGGCACCACTCTGGCGATGGCGGCATCCACGAGCATCCGGTGTTTCTCATCGAAGGAACCCAGGACGTGGGTAATCGTGTCTTCTCCGGGATTGGGGCGCCCCACCCCGATGTAGAGGCGGGGATACTCATCACTGCCCACGGCGGCGGAGACGGATTTGAGTCCGTTGTGTCCAGCTGTCCCGCCACGCCGTTTCATGCGGACCTCACCGGGGGGAAGATCCATGTTGTCCACCGCGATCACCAGCCGCTCCACGGAAATGCCGCTCTTCCGCATGAGCCAGGGAATCACCGCTCCGCTGCGATTCATGAACGTCAACGGGGTTGCCAGTCCTACCCGTAAGGGGGTGCGGCGCGGGTCGCACCACTCCACCGGACGCAACAGGGGGCGCATGAGACGACACCCCACGGACACAGAAAGGGCTTCGATTAGATCGAAGCCCACGTTGTGTCGAGTATGCGAGTATGCGGGACCGGGATTGCCCAGCCCCACGACAAGGAGTGGGGCCGCCATAGCCTCATTCTTCCTCGTCGTCTTTTTCCTCGCCAATGACGGTCGGTTCTGCAGCTTCCGCCGCTTCTTCGTCCTCTTCCTCGATGACCGCGCGAGGAATCGTCACGGCTGCCACCGTCTGGTCGGCGTCGTTCAGGATTTCAACTCCCGGTGGCGGCGTCACATCGGAGATGTGCAACGACTCACCGTTATTGAGTCCAGATACGTCTACCGTCATGTGCTCCGGCAGATCCTTTGGGAGGCACTCGATGTCAACTTCGTACAGGCTGTGCTCAAGCACACCACCTTCGCGTACACCTACCGGTGACCCAACCAGCTCCAGCGCGATGCGAGTCTGGACCTTGCGTCCCTTCTCTACCTCATAGAAGTCGATGTGGATGATCTTTCCGGTTAGGATATCCTCTTCGTAATCCTTGATGAGCACCTGCCGGTCACCTTCCGGCGACTTCAGGTTGATCAGCGTGCTTTCAGAAACCGTATGGAACTCCTTGTGGAATTCCCGGGCCTCTACCGACAACG
>CAYQRW010000222.1:1734-5970 GCA_964419735.1 uncultured Spirochaeta sp. | reverse complement strand
GTGCTAAGCGGAGACGCATCCACCGGATCCCCGCTGCCGCTGGGATTCAGGACTTCGACCTCCACTGAGCGATCCGCAATCACATTCACGATTCGGCTGCACACGGAGGCGATCGTCTCCCCGGGAAGAATACGCACGTTTACCACCGCCTCCGCAGTGGCCGGAAGCACATTCGGAGCCGCTGAACCGGAAAGCATGGTGGGCGCCTGAGTGGTGCGCACCAGGGCATCGGTCTTGGGGTCGCGCGCCAGAATCCACTTGAGGATCGGCCCAAAGAGTCTCGGCCGTTTGAGGATGGGCCGGTACGCCGGCGGTGCGGCGTCCGCGATGGCGGTAAGGAACTCCCGCACCGAAGGAATCATCCGCGCCGGAAAGGGCTTGCGCTCGATGCGGCGGAGTGCGTGGGCCAGGCGTCCAATCGTGGTTCGTCGGTGCGGCATGGATGCATGGCCATCTGCTCCGCGCAGGGAGATCTTCAGATCGACGTAGCCTTTTTCGGCCGTCCCGATCAGGGCGATCGGCCGTTTTACCAGCTTCACGGTGTTTTCGACCACCGCGGTCCCCTCGTCAACCAGGCACGCCGCGGATACACCGCGGGCGGCAAGCTCGGCGGCGATGCGGCCGGCACCACGCTGCCCGGTGACCTCTTCATCCCCGCCGAAGGCGAAATAGACGGTGCGCTGAGGAACAAATTCGGCCTGGATCATCCGCTCGGCAGCCTCCAGGATCGCCATGAGACTTGCCTTGTCATCTACGGCGCCGCGCCCCCAGATCGTCCCACCGTCAGCCCCACCGTGAGACCCGCTGTCAGCCCCACCATCAGACTTAGCGGAAACGTCGCCGGTAACCTCACCGGCGAAGGGCGGGTGGGTCCACGCCTCCGGCGTATCCGCGGGAACCACATCGTAGTGAGCGGTGAGAATGATGGGGGCCGCGGTGGCATCGCTTCCGGTCCAGGTATACAACAGGCCCGGGTCACCAACAGATTCCCGTTTCACTGTGTTGTGCACGTTCGGGAACGACGCCGCGAGAAACGCCTCAAAGCGGGAAAACACATCCCGATCCGGAATATCGGCGGGAACGGCGGCGTTTATGGTGGGAAATGTTATCGCCTGACTCAAACGGTCAACGGCTGGTGCAGTGTGCGTATCCACTGCTCCGTTATACCGGTGTTGGGCGGTCTTTTCAATTAACGTACTGAATAGCCCTCACGCCAAGCGGCAGCGTTCCAGGATTGCACGGAACGTACGCTGTGCGTCGGTTGCCACGCCGGTCGGTGCGCCTGTCGGCGCCGCGGTATCCCGCTGCAGCGCTTCGATCCGGTCCAGGGCATCGTAGAACACATCCCACCCACGACGTTCGCGGTGCCACTGCCGCGCCAGTTCTCCATCCGGTCCCCGCGGTCTGTCTATCTCGCTCGGCAGGCGTTGCGCCGCCAGGTTGAGAATCGCTTCCCGCGCCTCGGTGCTTCCCCGGTCGGTATCCACCGTATGGAGCGCCAGGCGCAGAGCGATCGAGGTGAGCGGGGTTGGCGTGATAAAACATCCGGTGAATGGGTCCACCTGCGTTTTGATTGTGGTGCTTTCCGCGGGGGTGCCGGATAGGAAGGAGGCGTAATCGCTAAATACCAGCGTCCGCACCAAATCGCCCACATAGGAGCCGGCCTTTCCCGCCGCCACGGCCTGACCAGCAAAGGCGGCCTTATCGTGACGCATAATCAGTCCCGGTTGGTGGAGGTAGGCAAGCCGGCGCTCTTCCGATGGGGCCGTAGCCGTGTCGTCACCGGTTCCGAGAACCGACAAGATGTACGCTTGATCCTCCGCCCGGCCCACAAAGGTCGGGGTGAAGGGGCGGTGCCGTCGCAGCGAATCGATCCGGATACCGTTGGTACCGCCGGTGACGTGAATGCGATGGAGCGCCTCAGTTTTGCCGTCGGGCATTCCGGCGGATGCGTCGACGGGCGTGCCTTTCCGCGTGCCGGTGCCTTCTCCCTTTCCAGCGTACCGGGTCATCATTTCCGCCCGGGTTGATACCGCCATGGGGCGCTGTTTGTAGAAGAGAAGGTCCTCGCCGGTGGGGATACTCTCCGGCCAGGGAATGTCCGGGGTGAACAGGCCCTTTCCGATGTCTGCTTCGTTCACCAGGGCTCCGGCGATCATTCCGAGTTCTACCGGGTTACCTTCCGCATCTATCGCTTGGGCACCCCATAACGGAGCGGCAAACAGCTCAAACGCGGTGGCGCCGGTTTCTTCCAACAGTTTCTCCTGGGGAAAGACCTGGTCTAGATCGATCTTGAAAGTGCCGCGGATTTCCGGTGCGGCCAGGACGCTCCAGAGCGCCGGAAGCGCCTTAAGAAAGCTATAGTGGCGACCGTATTCCCCGTCTACGCCAAAAACCTCTCGCAGGAGCTCGCGCTCAGCAGGGTCGTTGAGAAACGGCGTTAGGAGATCCACCATTGCCAGCGTGTCATCTTCGGTGAAGCCGTACACCTCAAGTCCCTCGAGCGACTCCCGGGCCTCCTGGGCAAAAACGCTGCGGAGCCACTCTCCCGCCGGGGAGCGCAGTCCTTCGTGCGTCACCGAAATAGAGAGCGCAACTCTCACCGGTTGCCCCGCAGCCGCGGTGCCTCGTTGCCTCTCAACGGCGAGTGCCGCCGCCAGTCCTTTCAGGCCGTAGAGCACCTCGTTTGCCTCGGCGCTAACCCCAAGGGGAATCGGGTGGTCGTACCAGAACTTCTGCGGTTCTGATTGCACGTTCTCAACCCGCCTGCGTAGCTCGGGATCCGAGAACTCCGGGGACTCATCGGAAAACGGCGGGGTAAGAAGCGCGTTCGAGGTAAACACAAGTTCCCGGGCGGGATCGGTTATCGGGTGGCGGGGAGGAGCGGTTATCCGTACCCGTCGACGATCACGGAGGAGAGTGATCTGCTCCTCCGGGTCTTCTGAAAGAAAGACCGCCTCCGGAAAGAAGAGGTCCCATAGCCGTTCCGGTTGCTCCCTAAGAAGCGCACCATCAGCTGTTTCCTGAGCCAGAGCATGATCCAGCGTGGCGTACGCCTCCGGGCGAGCGGTCTGGGCGAGATACGCGAGTTCCCCCGGGATGTGTTCCAGAAACTGCCCAAAGAGGGCGATCCAATCGCTTGGGATATCGCCGGTGTCGCTCAAACGTGCGGTACCGTCTCCCGTTGACAGTGCCGTGAGAAAGGCATGGGCGGCGCGGCCGGGCCGGTCATTAGCAACGTCGATCGTACTCAAAATGGCGGGGATCAGCCGTGAAAGCAGCGTTTTAGTGCGGTCCATACCGTCAGTGTAGGCGACCGGAGACGTGAGGGTCAGCCCCCATACATCGGGATCAGGTGAAACACAAAGCCAAAGAAGAGGCTGAATCCCCCGGCCATTACGAACAGGTGCCAGATCATGTGGCTCATCGGCAGCCGCCGCCACGCGTAAAAGATGACGCCAACGGTGTACAGTATTCCTCCCAGCAGGGCCCAGAAGAGGAATCCCCGGCCAAGACTGTCTACCACCGGGTCCGCGGCAAAGATAAGAATCCACCCCATGGGCACATACAACAGATCCAGCGCGATGTGCGGCCGGCGGATAATGACCCCCCGCAGCAGGAGGCCCACCACCACCAGGCCCCATTCGATGCCGAAGAGCCACCACCCCAGTGGTCCGCCGATCCCCGCCAGTACCGCCGGGGTATACGTACCGGCGATGAGGAAGTAGATCGCGTACAGGTCCATCACGTTGAGGACCTTGTAGACTCGGGGCATGTCATGAAAGACGTGCATCAGTGAGGATGAGAGGTACAGCACGATCTGGAACGCGCCGTAGATCGCCAGGGTGGTCACCAGGAGCGCACTTCCGGTAGGAACCGCCCGGACCATCAGGTAGACCAGGGCGGCGACGGCGAGGCCCGCACCGATTCCATGGGTCACCGCGTTGAGCTTTTCCTCTACTATGTCGATGGTGTTAAGTTGCGCCATGCTGTAGTAAGAATTTTCGGCGTTAAGGGATACCGCTATTCACTGGCAACGATCTGCTCCATTTCCTGTACCGCCTCTTCCCCAAAGAAGAGCTGTAAGACAGACTTGTTGGCGGCGGTCTGGCCGTCAGAATAGCCACGATCGTATAGGTTCTCCGCCTCCTCGGCGAGAGCTCGACGTATGATCTCTACTTCCAGAAAGCTGCGAAGCTGGCCCATTTGCGTCGCGGGCGGATAATACTCGCGGGC
>CAYQRW010000222.1:0-1634 GCA_964419735.1 uncultured Spirochaeta sp. | reverse complement strand
AGCGCCTGAGCCGCCCCCGGATCTTCAAGTACCATAACTTCGCCCAGAGGTCGCCCCCAGGTCTCATTCGTCTTCAAGCCGATCAGCTTCTTCGCGCGAATATTCACGTATCTGACTTTGAGTTCCTGGTCCACCACAACTACCCCGTGGGGAAGTGTCTTAAGAATTGACGAGAAACGCTCGAAGTTTCGGTCCCGAACTACATCGCGGGTGTGCCGGTACCACGCCATTTTGAGGGTACTCGCCAGTTGCTGCTCCTGAATCGGCTTTACCAGATAGGCGTACGGCTCCGTTACCATCGCCTTGCGAAGGATCTCGTCTCCCGAGTAGGCGGTGAGAAACACGATCGGTATGTCTTCGCTCTTGCGAATAGTGGACGCAGCCTCCGTACCATCGATAGTTCCTTTGAGGTGGATGTCCATCAGGATGAGATCCGGATGTAGCTTCTTCGCGGCCGTGATCGCCTCTTCGCCGGTATCCACAACGCCCAAGACGGTGTGGCCAAGGCGCTCAATGTTCTCTTGAATCTCTAGGGATACAAGCCCTTCGTCCTCGACGATCAGCACAGTCTTACTCACGTCTCTTCTCCAGCTTCCCCGGAGGAATATCAAATCGAAACTGGGTTCCATTGGTTCTGCTCAAGCGAAATGTCGCACCCAGTTGTTTCGCCAGAACTTTTATAATACGTAAACCTAGGCCTATAGGGGTCTGAACGTCTACCGTTTCGGCCATTCCGACCCCGTTATCCGCTATAACCAGTGACAGTGATTGGTCATTGTTTCGGGTCATCGTTACGCTGACCTCTCCCGAGCTGCTTCCGGCAAATGCGTGCTTGAGAGAATTGGTGATAACCTCATTCGTTATGAGCGCACACGGCACCGCCACGTCAACGGGAAGGCTCACTCCTTCGGCGCTGATCGTCACTGAGATCGGCACCTCTTCGTTCATAAGGGAACCCACGAGACCATCAACGAGCCGACGAAAATAGTCCTGAGCGTCCAGGCCCGAAAGGTCTCTCGACTGGTAAAGCCGGTCATGGACCAGAGACAATGAATGTACCCGCCGCCGCATGTCGGCGATAACATCATGGGATGCAGGGTCGTGAAGTCGATTGGCGTTGAGCCCCATGAGGCTGGAGATTACCTGGAGGTTGTTCTTTACGCGATGGTGAATCTCATCCAGCATCACCTCCTTCTCCCGCAAGGAGGCACGAAGACGATGTTCCAAGTCGGTGCGTCGTTCGATTTCCTTCTGGAGGGCTTCGTTTGCAGCAGCGAGTTCCGACGTACGATCCCGTACGCGTAATTCAAGCTCGTCGTGGGCCTTTCGCAATGCCACCTGAGCGCGGTGCGTTTCCGTTACGTCGGCACCGATAATGACTAGGGAGATGGAACCCTCCTCTTCAACCGTGAGGACGTGAAGAGTTACGATCTTGCCGTGGTGATCGATGACCACCGGTTGCGACCTTCCCCCCGAGCGTGCTTGGTGCAGCGCGTCGTGAACGAGACCGCGGGACTCCTGACCGTCAAAGAGAGAGTCGAGATTCGTTGAGAGGATTTCCTGCTCCGTTGTGCCCAGAAGGGTAGTTGCCGCGGGATTCACGAAGACGATCTCCCCAGTCTGGGTCGTCTCGA
>CAYQRW010000221.1:4465-5993 GCA_964419735.1 uncultured Spirochaeta sp. | reverse complement strand
CACGAGGGGGCCGAGCGCTTCCTCCGCCACACTCTGGATGTGATCGCGCGCCGGGGACTCCATGATCACCTGCAGGGTGGATTCTTCCGCTACTGCGTGGACCGCACCTGGACGATTCCGCACTTTGAGAAGATGCTCTACGACCAGGCGATGCTCCTGTGGGTCTTTGCGCAGGCGGCACGGCTCTTCGACAACCGGCAGTATCGCCAGGTGGCGCGACGGGTGGTTACAGCGTTAGAAGAGACGTTCAGGCTCAGCTCCGGGGCGTACGCCTCCGGCCACGACGCCGATACGGACCATGAAGAGGGGGCTACCTACCTCTGGTCCACCGAGGAACTTACCACGGCTGTCGGTGAACAGACGGCGCTCCCCTTCGAACTGCAGCCTGGCGGCAACTTTGAGGGAAGCCACCATCTGATCCTCACCGCCGATCAGCCACTTTCATCCGACGACGATACCGTCCGAACTACGCTGCTGGACCACCGCCGCCGGCGGCCGCAGCCGGAGCGCGACGACAAAGTAATAACCAGCTGGAACGCGCTTGCCGGGATCGGCCTGATCGAAGCGTGGCGCGCTACCGGGGATAAAACGCTCCTGGACCGCGCCCGATCGCTGTACGCCGCACTCCAGGAAACTAACCAGCGCGCTGATGAGCGCTGGATTCGTAGCTCCCTTGGTGCTACGCAGAACGATCGCGAGTTTCTTGAAGACTACGCCGCCATCCTGCTGCTGGAGACCTACCTCTTAGAAGATGCCGAAACGGCGACGGATCGCGAGACCCTGAGAATCGCGATGGAACGCGACGCGAACGCCCTGCAGCAGTTTCATACCGACCGGGGCTGGGCGGTATCCCGCGTCTCGGATATCGAACCGGTCCCGGCGGACGACTTTGACAGTCCCACCCCGTCGCCGACCGGTCTTACGGAGATGGCGCTGCAGCGGCGCGCCATCCTCGCGGGAGACGTCATACCGGCACCACCCTTGCGGCCCGAAATGCAGTCTGACTTCTCAAACCTGGCGGTGGCGGTGGCTACCGGAGAGTGGTACTTCATCGAACATTCCGGACCACCGCAGTGGCGCGAATTGCCGTTGCATACGATATTCGTACGCGCGGAACCCGCCAGTTGGTGTTTTCGGGGGATTTGCTACCCTGGAGAGTTCACACCGACACATATCTTGTGATTCTCGCCCGTACGCGGTATCCTTACGCAGGTAATATGCAAGTCATCGACCGGTCGGTTACGCTCCAAAACGACGGTCAGTTATGGGTCTACTTCATCGGGTGCGGGAGCGCGTTCTCCCGCCGTCACAACCAGACCAATCTGCTGATCGTAAAAGGTGAAGATCATCTCCTCGTAGACTGTGGCAACTCTTGCAATCGGGGTCTGCGCGCCGCCGGTCTCACCGTCCTGGATATCAACGATGTGCTGATTACTCACTCGCACGCGGACCACGTGGGTGGGCTTGAAGAGCTGATGCTCATGAATCGCTACGTGGCCAAGAAGAAACCGCGCATCTACATCACCCC
>CAYQRW010000221.1:2407-4365 GCA_964419735.1 uncultured Spirochaeta sp. | reverse complement strand
CCGAGTTGAGGAATTGGGATTTGTTGGATTTGCCCGGGAGGGCGTGATCCACGAGTTTTAGGCGGCCGGGGCCTCTCCCCACTACCCGCCGATACTGCCGCCCCCGCAGGCGCTGCCGCCTACGCCGGCTCCCTCGCCGCCAGCATCTCCGCCGACTACAGCCGATCCGGCGCCAGCACCCGCACGGCGGAGCTGATCACCTCCATCGTGAGCGGGAAATCTTCCGTCCGCAAGAAATGGGCCTCCCCATCGTACTGCAGGGGTAACGCTCCGCGATACTCCCCCGTCAGCTCCCTCAGGGAGTACATCGCCGTAATCGGCTCTTCGGTATGCCGCCCCGCATAGAACAACCGTTTCATCCGTAGCTTTTCCAGAAGCCCGGCGCGCTCAATGATGCACACGTTCTCCGCGCCCGGGAGGACCCGCATATGGTCGCCATAGGTGAGATTTCCGCTGACCCCCATGGTGACAAGACTCCGCGGCGTTGATCCCAGATCTACCGGCTCCCCAGAGACGGTAGTACCGCGCAACGTCAGCGGCCCCACCCGCAACGCGCGGTCGTAGCGCAGTACCGCAAGATCCACTAGGAGACGGTAGGTGTTACCCGGCAGAACACCACGCCACCGGTTATGCAACAGCGTGACATACGCGTCCAGCCCCACGGAGGCGATATTGAAGGCAAACCGGTGCCACTGCGGTGTTCCCACGCGGACGGCGGGAATCCAGCGCGGTGTCATGATTCCCTCAAGGTCATCCAGCGATTGCTCGAGCGATTCCGCCCCGGCGGCATCGTTACCGCTCCCTAACGGAAGGCGAAGGAAGATACCCCGCCCGCCCAGATCCGTACCAGCCTGAAGGATATGGTTGTGCGTTCCGTCACCGCCGAGACTCACGACCACCGGTTCCGGAGCGTTTCCGTCGGCGAGGCGCGCGGCAACCCGCTCCCGCGCCTCTTCGCCGCTGCCGGTCCACCACAGTTCCGGCGGGGCGCTATCGGCGCTACGGGTACTACGGGTACTACGGGTACTACGGGTACTACGGGTACTCCCGCCACTACGTGCATCACCCGCACTTCCGCCACCGCGGCCACCGCGGCCGCCACCACACCGGCCCCGGGCTACCGCGCGCACCGTGCGGTGACGATGGCGCGTTCCGGCGGAGGCGTTACAGATGAAGATCCGCGGGTTGTGGGGGAAATGCTGACGCAGGCGGTCGCCGGTCCAGCGCGCAAGACACTCCACCGCCGCCCGGTACGCGCGGCTCATGGCACGCTACTTCGCTGCGCGGATTCCAGCATATCGGGAAGTAAAAACAGGTCTTCCCGACACTCAACTACCACACCGGAGCCCCCGTGATCCAACAGCGGGGCCACATCCACATCGAAGCGGTCGCCCACCATGAGCGTCTCCTCGGGAGCGCACTCCACCGCGGCCAGCGCCGCCGCAAACGGTTCCCAGTCGGGCTTGCTGTGCCAGGTGGTATCCAGTCCCACCACCAGCGGAAACTGCTCGGCGATTCCCAGCGCTTCCAGACTGGCCCACCCCACATCGGCGGGGTTGTTGGTGAGCGCCGCGATTCGGTAGTGCTTAGACAGCTGTTCCACCAGATGCGCCAGTTCCGGATCCGGACGCAGAAACTGGTGCGGATCAACCAGTTCCCGTCGCCACTCCACGCCCCGCGCAATCGAAATCCCCAACTCCTCCATCGTGTTCCCCAGGGATGGCCGTCGCCCGGTGCGGCGGAGAATCGCCTCCCGGGTACGCTCGATCAGGCGCTGTGCCTGAGGAAGTGCAATTGCCCGGTCGTCAGCAAACTTTTCAATGAGTACATCGATCTGCCACTGGGCGTAGTGATCGTCCCGGTACAGGGTATTGTCGATGTCAAACAGTATCGCGCGAAATGGCGTGGCCCTGAGATGTTGCTTCATAGATCATACGGTTGTAGGACCGGGACTCCAG
>CAYQRW010000221.1:0-2307 GCA_964419735.1 uncultured Spirochaeta sp. | reverse complement strand
CGTGGCCCTGAGATGTTGCTTCATAGATCATACGGTTGTAGGACCGGGACTCCAGGGATTCGGCGGTAAGTCCAAGCCGTTGCAGTAACTGCATCAGCGTGGCTCGGGCGTCGGAGACCGCGTTGGGGTGGGATTCATCGGAGAGCATCACCTCCAGCTCCACAAACCACCCCACATGGTCCACATGACTCAGTTCCGCCAGTACTCCGTCCACCCGGAACGACTCCCCTTCCTTCCGTTTAGTAATAATGCACTGCAACCCCAGTGAGGCCAGAAAGTACTCGAACGCCTCACCATCGGAGACGTCAAACTCCGTCTCGTGGTTCTCTTCGATCCCGTCGTGGATCTCTTTCTGCTTAAAGGTGCACGTCCACCGCTTGTCGTCAAAGCGTAATCGGTACCGGGCGTCTTCAGGCGTAGACCCGGTGCCAAAGTACCGGTCTTCCTTAACGTACCGTCGCTGGGGCGTGCCAAGCTGTCGGAGCCGCTCTCGTAACTCTTCCGGGTTGTTCACCCACGCTTTGAGCTCAACTTCGACAGCCATCGGCGTATCCTTAGGTAGACTTACCCTGGTTTGCGACGGAAGCGGCTTTGGCAGCGATCGCTTCCTGGTCACCCAGGTAGTAGTGCTTCAACGGCTTCAGCTCCTCGTCGAGCTCGTACACCAGCGGCACTCCCGTGGGAATGTTGAGTCCCACGATCTCTTCATCACTGATATTGTCCAGATATTTCACCAGCGCTCGCAGACTGTTCCCATGCGCGGCGATAATTACCTTCTTGCCGGCCTGAATCGTGGGAGCGATCGTCTCATGCCACAGCGGCAGAAACCGTTCCACCGTATCCTTGAGGCACTCGGTCTTCGGCAATTGCGCTTCCGTGAGGTCGGCGTACCGCGGATCTTTCCCGGGAAAGCGCTCATCCTGCGGGTCCAAGGCCGGCGGGGGTACGTCATAGCTTCTGCGCCAGATCTTGACTTGCTCTTCTCCGTGCTCCGCGGCGGTTTCCGCCTTGTTCAAACCCTGCAGAGCGCCGTAGTGGCGCTCGTTCAGGCGCCAATCCTTGACCACCGGAATCCAGAGCTGATCCATTTTGGTCAGTGCCAGATGCAGGGTGTTGATCGCGCGTTTGAGCACCGAGGTGTAGGCGATATCAAACACAAATCCTTCGGATTTAAGGATTTCACCGGCGGAGGTGGCCTCCACGATTCCCTTCTCCGAGAGCTCCACATCGGTCCATCCCGTGAAGCGATTTTCTTTGTTCCATTCACTTTCGCCGTGGCGAAGTAGGACGACTTTGTACATGATTGGTCTCCTTAATTGGTGTGACGCGTCGAGCTTAGCGAATGACCCGTGAGCTGTCAACGCGAGGCTTCCAGCGCGTGGAGCACTGCCTCCCACGGTAGGGAGGCACATCGCTGTCGCCCCGGAACATCCCGCAGTCTGAGCATCGTCTCGATATCTTCCGCCGAAACGGTGGCAGACGCAGTCAGCGTGAGGTCATACAACCGTTCCAGTTCGCGATTCTCGGAGCCCGAGGCATGTTCCAGACCGGAACACACTTGGCTCGCCAGCGTTTCTAATTCCTCGGGAGAGATCGCCTGAGCCGCCCGGACCGCCATTTCCGCCGAGGCTTTGCAAATTGCACACCCCGCCACATCCAGCCATATCCGCAGGGGCTGCGCGGACCCTGCGCCACCGCCGGCAATATGCACAACCACGCGGTCACCGCAGGTGGCGTTGGACAGGGTCACCGTCGGCGATGCATCGGGTGCCGCGCCGGCGACCCAATCCGGCGGGTCACTGGAACCGCTGCGGTAGTAGCGCCGCACCACCTCGCGGAGCGTCTCCTCCCACGACATCGCCACCTACGCCAGGATGGAGTGGATCCGCTCGAGGGCGCTCACGAACCGGTCGATTTCATCACGCGTGTTGTATAGATAGAACGATGCTCGCACCGTGCCGGTAACGCCGAAGTGATCCATCAGCGGTTGCGCACAATGAAAGCCGGTACGCACCGCGATACCCTGCTGATCAAGCAAACTTCCCACATCGTGGGGATGCACGCCGGTCATGGCAAAGGAGAAGATTCCTCCCCGCTCATCCGCCGGCGCATCACCGTACTGCTCGATATAGTCCAACTCCGCCATGCGTTCACTCATATAGCGATACAGATCACGTTCATGCGCCGCGATTTCTTCAAGCCCCGTCTCCATGAGAAACTCCGCGGCTCGACCCATGCCGATCGCTCCGGCGATGTTCGGTGTGCCCGCTTCAAACTTCTCCGGGATGCGCCCCCACGTGGCTCCTT
>CAYQRW010000220.1:0-6007 GCA_964419735.1 uncultured Spirochaeta sp. | reverse complement strand
GGTACGGATCCATTTCTACCGACTCCATGACCTCTTTGGATATGCCCCTGGGAGTCCCCCTAGGGTACCGTGAGGAGTGGTGCGGAGTGTTTCACCAGGTCCACCAAGGAGTGAACCTCTACTTCCTGGAGCATCAGGCGCTGTTTGGCGGACGGGACGGAGTCTACGGCCCTACCCCGGCCTCCGCGTATGACGACAACGCGCGACGGTACGCCTTCCTCTCCCGAGGAGCACTGCAGCTGAGCCTGGCACTTGGTTTGGAGCCGGAGGTTATTCACGCCCATGACTGGCCCACGGCCCTAGTTCCGGCCTACATCAACCTCAGCTATCGCCCCGCCGGGCACTTCCTTGCCAGTCGCATCGTCTTCTCGATCCATAACTTCGGCTATCAGGGAATCTTTGCCGGAAGCGACGCCGGGGATGTCGGGTTTTCCGCATCACAGTTGTCCGCCAGTGGCCTCTTCCAAGGAAACGACATCAACTTTATCCGGTCCGCGGTACACCACAGCGATTGGCTGGTGGCAGTAAGTCCGCGATACGCCCAGGAGATTCAGCAGCCACGCTTCGGGTTCGGCCTGCATCGCGATATCCAACGCCGCGCTCCCCGCGTCACCGGTATTCTCAACGGCATCGACGTGGCGGAATGGGACCCAGCCTCTGATGAATATCTCGCGGCCACCTATAGCTCGGCAGACTTAGCGGGCAAGACCGAGAATAAACGCCAGCTCCAGGAGGAAATGGGACTCGCCGTCGATCCGAAAGTCCCCGTGGTGGGCATGGTGACCCGGCTTGTAGACCAGAAAGGAATCGGACCGCTATTTGATCCATCCTCGGCGGCGATGGAGCGCATTTGCATGAATCTCCCCGTCCAGGTGGCGCTGCTTGGCAGTGGGGCGGCGTGGGTAGAAGCCGAAATTCAGCGTCTATCCCGGAAGTACAGTAATCTGGCGGCCACGATCGGCTACAGCAACGGCCTCGCCCATCGCATTGAAGCGGGAAGCGATTTCTTTCTCATGCCCAGTACCTACGAACCGTGTGGTCTGAACCAGATGTATTCCATGCGCTACGGCACCCTGCCGATCGTGACGCGCACCGGGGGCTTGGCGGATACCGTTGATGCTGAAACCGGTTTCTTTATCGAAGAAAGTGAGGGCGGTGCGATCTTTACCGCCGTGGAGCACGCAACGACACTGTTTCGGGATGATCCGCAGAAGATCCAGCGTATGCGCAGTACCGCAATGGGACGTGACTTCACCTGGGACCGCTCCGCCCGGGAATACGAAGCGCTCTACCAACGCCCGGCGGAGTAGCCAACGTCCGTGTCCCGAGGGCGTGGTTCTCAGCGGCCAAGCATATCAGCGGCGAAGCATCTCAGCGGCCAGGCCCTCAGGAGCGGGCAATCTTACGGCGCAGGCGCTCGGCCCGATGAACCGTCTCCTCATCGGTCGTGCCCGATCGTTCCTGCCAAAGCTCTATCACCTGCAGCGCTGCTAAGTAGTCTCGAAAGCGGTGCTCCAGCACCTTGGCCAGTTCCACCGCATCCCGGCGGCTACCCCGAACCTCCCAGAGTTCCCGTCGGATCTCCCGCAGCTTGTCCCACTGCTCGAGGCGGCGCGCCACCACCGCCCGCAGCTCCCGACTCTCACTCCACTCCCGCGGCGGACGCGAGACCAGGCGCGCGGCAAATCCGCCGGCTCGGGCCGCCGCGGCCACGTGGCGGCGGCGCTGCTCTGTCTCCGTGCGCACATCGTCCAGCAGGGTGGCGCACCGGAAGAGCTCGCTCGCTGCACCCCGGTGGAGCAAAAACTTTGCCAGTGCCACCCGATCGTAGGTCGCCACGCTACCCCGGGGAGGAGCAGCGAGTTCTTGCGAACCGTCGCGGACAGGGGGAGGCTCCGTGCCGTGAGCGGTGTGCCCCACGCCAAGAACGCTTTGCAGCGCGCCGGCCAACACCGCAAGGTGGGCGACATCGTAGAAGTGGTGCGCCACCACCGGAGCGATCTCACCGGTATCACCGGTATCTATAAAGCGATGGTACCGCGCGGGCACCTCACTGCCGGGAACATCCTCGTGCCGCGTCAGCCCCAAGACCAGCGACTCCACCCGGCCTAAGGAACACGACCCGATCACCGGGGCGTACAACCGGCGGGTAAGGGGCATAAGGTCCCAGTGCAGCGCCTCCGGCAGGCGTCTGCGGTTCATGATGTGCCGGGTACGCAGTACCGGTAGGTCAAAGCTGGCTCCGTTGTAGGTCACGTAGCAGATCGTCTCCGGATCACCAACCAGCTCGGCGTAGCGGGTCAGCAGCACCGCCTCCGCCGCCGGTTCTGAAAGAAACAGCTGATACACGGTAATCGCCGGCCCCTGTGGAGGTGGTGGTGGAGGTGGTGGTGGAGGTGGCTGCGGGTGTGGTTGCGGGTGTGGGTGTGGGTGTAGGTGTGCATGCGGGCGTGGGCGCGGAGGTGGAGCGAGAAATCCCAACCCGATCAGAAAGGCGGTACTCCCTGCCCCGCCCGAGAGACCGCTGGTTTCCACATCCAGAAAGATCGGCCGGGTTCCGGAACAGTTCCCCACCAGCGGGGAGACACCAAACCAGCGTCCCTCCTCATCCACCTCAAACGGGAGCGTCCCCGCCCGTGTCGGAAACACCTGGGACCGCTCATATACGCCAGGAGCTACCGCCTGCCACTCCGCTCCGGGGAGGCGCGCTGCCGCTGCCGAGCCGGCGGCTCCATGGGCGGAGCTGGATCCCGCGGCGGTAGGCCTCACCGGGGTCCCGGCCGGTGAGCCGTCCTGCCGGCGTTTCTTCAGCTCCTGCAGACGCGCGTACAGGTCAGCCACTCGCCGAGCTTCCGATCCAGGCGGTAAGCATCGCGAGCACCGCCTGTTTGGGGTCTCCGCTCCACCCGTCATTGCCGTCTACCGGACCTACGCAGGAGGGACACCCGGAATCACACGCGCACCCCGCCACCCGCTCGTAGGCTGCAGTGAGCACCCGATCAAAGACGTGGGGGAGCGCGTCGGAAAGCCCACTCCCTCCGGGATAGCGGTCATACAGATAGAGCGCCGGTTCCGTGAAGTGAGGATCCCGCACCGTCACGTGGACTCCCAGGTCCTGCACCACCGACATTAAGTACACCGGGGCCACATCCCGCAACAGTCGCGCCAGCCGCATGAGCGCCACCGGTCGCGCCGCCGGGGTGAGCGCATCAAACGCGGCCCGCGCCGGCAGTTCCGGGCCAAACACGATCATCGCCGAGCGCGTGTGCATCTGCTCCTCGGGCAAATCGATATCGCCGTAGCCTACGTTCTCGTGACTCTGAAACCGAATCTTCTTGAACTTGGCCGCTAAGCTGCGAACCAGTACGTCCCCCAGGATGAGGTCGGTCCCTTGCACCGTGATCGCTTCGTCTTCGGTGAGGACTTTCACATCAAGCTTAACCAGGGCGTCGGTGAAGTAGTTCACATCGGTGCGCTCCACGTAGCAGCGCCGGTTATCTATGTCCAGATTGGTCACCACGAACTGCTCGCCGCGGTGAATGTAGATTGCGTTATTGAAGAGCAGCTCCTTCGCCGAGGGCCGGTCCATCTCGCCGATCACCGTATCCGCGCCATCGGACCGATCCACGATCACCACGTTGTCGGTGGTGGCGCTCCGCAGGCTCACGCCTTCCGCAGGATACGACTGGTCCGCCCAGTGGTACGCCTCGCCGCTGCGGCGAATGACCCCATTCTCCTCGAGAACCATGAGCATCTCGGCTGCCATCGGGGAAAACTGTTCCTCCATCGTCATGGGAAGTTCGAAGACGGCGCATTTGAGCTGATCAAAGAGAACAAAGGGATTGTCCGGGTTGATATAGGCGCTCTCCGGATTGCGGTCCAGGAAGTACTCCGGATGGTCCACCACAAACTGATCCAGGGGCGAGGCGTTGGCCACCAGCACCGCCAAGGACACCGTCCGCCGCCGACCGGCGCGCCCCGCCTGCTGCAGGCTACCGGCCACGGTACCGGGAAATCCCCCTAGAATCGCCGCATCAAGGCCGCCGATATCGATGCCCAACTCCAAGGCGTTGGTGCTCACCACCCCGTGAATCGTGCCGTCCCGCAAGCCCCGTTCAATCGAGCGCCGCTCCGAGGGCAGGTAGCCACCGCGGTACGCCTCCACCCGAATCCGCTCATTTTGGGTGAAGACGTTCTCCAGGCTGGACCGAATATAGCCGGCGATGAGTTCCGTCCGCTGCCGGGAGCGGGCAAAGACGATCGTCTTGACGCCCCCTCGGAGAAAGCGCAGCGCCAGGCTCCGGGCGGCGTGGACGATCCCCTGCCGGATTCCCTGCACCCGATCCACCAGGGGTGGATTGTAGAGGATGATGTGTTTCTCACCGGTGGGCGCCCCGTTTTGGTCTACCAGTTCCACCGGTTCTTCCACCATCGCCTGCGCCAGCTCCTGGGGATTTCCGATCGTGGCCGAACACATGATGAACTGGGGATGGGATCCGTAGAACTCCGCCACGCGCTTGAGGCGTCGGATCACGTTGCACACTTGAGAGCCAAACACGCCGCGGTAGGTGTGAACCTCATCGATTACCACATAGCGCAGATTTTGAAAGAACTGTACCCACTTGGCGTGGTTGGGCAGAATACCGGCGTGCAGCATGTCCGGGTTGGAAATGATGATCTGCCCGCGCGTGCGGGCGGCACCGCGTACCGCCGGGGGCGTATCGCCATCGAAGGTCATCACCGAGATCTCCAGGCCCCCGTCCTCCAGGGTCATGTTTAGCTCCGCCTGTTGATCCTGACTGAGCGCCTTGGTGGGGAAGAGGTACAGGGCCCGCGTGTCGGGATCTTTCAGGATCGCGTCCAGCACGGGCAGGTTGTAGCTGAGTGTCTTACCGGAGGCGGTGGGAGTCACCACCACTACGTTCTTGCCGTCGAAGGCGTGAGAAATCGCCAGACTCTGGTGCTGGTACAGCCGCTCGATACCCCGGCGCTGCAGCGCCGAAACGATCCGCGGATCTACCTGGCCGGGAATTTCCGCGTAGGTTCCCTCTCCGGCGGGAATCGTCTGCCAATGGCGGACGTTCTCCAAAAACGCGCGGTCATCGCGCAGCTCGTCGATTAGCTCCCTCACCATGACCGATTCAGATTACCATATGAGCACTACTTTCAACAGCGCCCGCCTACGCTCCGGTGAACTTTCTTGACCGCAGCATGTAGCCGCCTTACACTCGAATCACTATGGATAAAGATGTATTGACAGTAGTAATGGGCGGTGGCAAGGGAGCTCGACTCTATCCCCTCACGGCGGAACGTTCTAAGCCGGCGGTTCCTTTCGGAGGGAAGTATCGACTGGTGGACATTCCCCTCTCCAACAGCATCGCCGCCGACTTCAAGAAGATCTATGTGCTGACCCAATTCAACTCCGCATCCCTGCATTTGCACATTGGCAACACCTACATCTTTGACAGTTTTACCAACGGCTTTGTCGAAATACTGGCTGCGGAACAGACCTTTACCCATTCCGGCTGGTACGAGGGCACCGCGGACGCGGTCCGGAAGAACCTGGTTCACTTTCGCACCCAGAAACCAAAGCACTACATGATCCTCTCCGGTGATCAGCTGTATCGTATGGACCTGCGGGACTTCTACCAGCGCCACGTGGAAAGTGGGGCCGATGCCAGCGTGGCGGTCTTACCGGTTACCCGAGAAGATGCCGTAGGGTTTGGTATCCTTACCGTTGATGACAATCTGCGGATCACGGAGTTCACCGAGAAGCCGCAGATGGATCAGGACATCACCGAAATGAAGATCCCGGAAGGTGCTCGCGATGAGCTCCCCAACTACAAGCCGGGCAAAGACTACCTGGCATCCATGGGAATTTACGTCTTCACCGCGGAGGCGCTGGAGCGGGCCCTGGACAACGATTACACCGACTTCGGAAAAGAGATCATTCCCATGATGATCAAGAACATGCACGTGAACGCCTACATGTTCGACGGATTCTGGG
>CAYQRW010000219.1:2218-6082 GCA_964419735.1 uncultured Spirochaeta sp. | reverse complement strand
TGCCGATCCACAGCCGACCCACGGAGTCCTCGTAAAGCGTGCGGGCGGTGTTGTTGCTGAGTCCCTCGGGGTTGTCAGGATCATAGGTGAATACGTCGAAGTCGTTACTCTCCCGGCGGTAACGGCTGAGCCCACCGTTAGTGGCCACCCAGATCGCGCCCCGACGGCTCTCCAGCATGTCATAGATATGGTTATTGCTGAGACTCCGGGAATCATCCGAATCGTAACGGAACACCTCAGTTTCCTGGGTGTCGGGATCGTAACGGGTGATGCCGTTGCGATACGTGCCCACCCAAAAACGGCCGTCCTGGTCCTCCAGCATGGAGTAGATAATCTCCCCGGATAACGGTGCGTCGGGGTAGATATCGTGCCAGTCAGTGAAGCGCCCCCGCCCGCGATCAAGCAGCTGTAATCCGCCGTTGGAGCCGATCCATAGCCGGTCTTGGGAGTCCTCGTAGATCGTAACCACGATATCGTTGGCCAAGGAGTCTGGATCTTGCGGGTCATGGCGATAGGATCTCCAGGCATCGGCGTCCTCGTCGTAGTAGGCGAGGCCACCGCTATAGATGCCCGCCCAGAGCGTTCCCTGACGGTCGCGGTACAGGACGTTGATCTTCCCCTGCGGCAGACTGGTGGGGTCCCGCGGGTCGTGGTGATACAGCAAGTAGTTCCGTTGCCGGGGACTGAGTCGGTGCAGCCCGCCCCCGTTGGTTCCGACCCACACCACCCCCGCCGCGTCCTCATGCAAGGAGTAGATCACCGGAGAGGCCAAATCGTCCTCCGTTTCGGAGGTGAACTCGTAGACCCGACCCTCGGAGGAAACCGCGAAGAGGCCACCACCCCAGCTTCCGGCCCAGAGGGATCCATCGGAGGCGGCGAGCACGGTGTAGAGCGTATTAGTACTGAACTGATACTCCGCAACCACTCCCTGGTCTTCCTCGAAGACCACCAGGCCCCCTCGGTGTTCATCCATGCCCCAGCTGCCGAGGAGGAGCCGCCCCGACTCGATCTCATCGATCGCCATCACGTAGGGTGATGGCAGCTCCGCATCGACTAACACCACCTGCTCGCGCTCCGGGTCCCATCGCGATAGGCCGCCCAGGCTTGCGATCCAGAGCGTTCCGTTCCCGTCGAGATGCAGATCACGAATCTCACGGTGGGGTGCGTCGATCCGATCAAATGTACCATCGGGATTCATTCGATTGAGCCCATCCTGCGTACCGGCCCAGAGGCTCCCCTCCGGTCCACGGCTCACCGCGATCACCACATCGTTACTGAGGGAGTTGCGATTTCCGGACTCATGGTGGTAGGACTCAAACCCGCCCCGCCCCGGACGGTAGCGGGCGAGGCCATTGTAAGTACCAACCCACACCAGGTCGTGGTCCTCATCGTAGTAGGTTGTCTGCACCAGGTTATGAGGAAGGGAATCGCGTTGAAAGGGGCGATTACTGTAGGTGTGGAACTCACGTCCATCATACCGCACCAGCCCACCCTGAGTGCCCATCCAGATAAATCCCCGCGTGTCCTGCACGATCGAAGAGACGGAGTTATTGGGAAGACCGTCAATGCGGGAAACCAGATTAAACCGAGGCCGCTGATTACCAGCAAAAAAATCCTGACTGTGAAGTGTACTGGCCAGGAGGCCGACAAATATGATAGCAAGAGTAACGCGAGACAAGAGCTGCATGCTGACGACAGTGTAACGTAAATGGGTGGTAATGGGACATCTTCTGCTGGTAGACAACGATCCAGATATACTGGAACTCCTCGAAATTGGACTGATTGAAGAGGGATATGACGTACAGACTGCCCACAGTGGGGTGGAGGCGCTGCGATCGATCGAAACGTCGATTCCCGATGTGTTGATCACCGATCTCATCATGCCCAACATCGATGGGGCCAAGCTGCTGCGGATCGTGCAATCGATTCCGGAATGGCAATCGATCCGCACGATCGTGGTCTCCGGGGTAGCTATGGAAGCGCCTCACCTCCATGCACAGGTTCCCTGCGATATCTATATCGCCAAAGGTCCTATCTCGGCCACGCTCCAGTTTATCCGTGATTCCTTACGCAACTTCGAGCGCATGACCGACATGTCCAAATCCGGCACCATCGGTCTGGATGGCATCTTCTCCCGCCACATCACCCGCGAGCTGTTGGAGTTCAAACACGATGTCGACCAAATCCTGGACCACATTTCCGACGGCGTGTGTAAGGTGGATGAGTCATTTGTGGTGGTCTGGCTGAATAAGGCGTTCGCCGAAATGGTAAGCTCCCGGGAGGAGGCGATTCTTGGCAAGCCGCTGAAAGCGATCATCGGCGAGCAGGAAGCGGCCCCGGTGAAGGAGTTAGCCCATAGCGCGGAGGGCAGCGACCAGCGGGTGGTTGAGCTCTCGCTGAGCGGAGCACGGATAGCCCGCGCCACCCTACTCTACTCCTTTGCCGAGGATGATGGGTATGCAGCGATCCTCTGGGAAGATGTAACGGAGCGACTTCTGCTCGAGGAACAGTACGAGAACATCGTGGAAAGCGCCAGCGACGTGGTGTGGACCACCGACCTGTCAGGGATATTCACCTACGTAAGCAAGGCGGCCCGTCGCATCATCGAAATCGAACCAGCAGATTTGCTGGGCGGGTACTTATGGGATACTGCTGAGGAGGAAGATCGGACACGCCTTTCTCAGGAAGTAGCCCAACTCCTTGGCGAAGCGCGCGACGGCACCCTGGATAGGCTTACCGTATCCAGCTGGCGGTTTCAGAAGCCGAACGGCGAGGTCCGCTGGGCTCAAACTCGGATATCGGCACTCCAAGACCGCGCGGGACGGGTGATCGGTCTCCAAGGGACCCTCTCCGACACTACCGTGCAGCGGGCCCTGGAAGAGGAGAAAGACGCCCTGCTCCACGAGGTACACCACCGGGTCCGTGACAATTTGCAGCTCATCGGCAGTATGGCGCGCCTCAATAACCCCGACGCCCTGGAGTCACGGATTTCGGCGCTGGGGGAAGTATTCGACGAACTATACCGGGAGCGCTCCTTCTCGGACATCTCCGCGGAGCCGCTCCTGGAACGGGTAACCAGCACCTCCCTGGCAAACGCCGGCTGTGGCGCGATCGCGGACACTACCCTCACGATTTCCCTTTCCACTCTGGAGATGCGCCGAGCAGTACCGTTGGCCCTTCTGGTGAATGAACTGGTGCAGACCCTGTGTCACTCGTTACGGGGAGATGCCAGCCATGATCTGACCATCACCCTCCGGCGCGCAGAGGCAGGGGGCTTGCTGATCGTGGAAACGACCAGACGGGGAGTGGATTCGACGGTCCTGCCGGAGCATGATCCCGGGGTCGGCTTGGAGGAAGACAAGATTCCGTATCTCCTCACCGACCAACTCCGTGGTGACGCCACCTTCCACACCACCGACGGCATCAAGCGCTACATCATTACGTTTCCCTGATTCTCCTTGACCACCTCGCGATACCGCCGTTCCACCATGCCATGGAGATGACGCCCGAGGCGGGTGGAAAAGCGGGATCGGCTGGTTTCGAAGAACTCATCCATCCGCGGATAATCGGGAAACGCGTTGCCACTTTCGGTTTCGTCGTATCGCCCATCCCGTTCATAGAGAAACGCCTGCAGCGTCATATCGATGAGGTTCATATCGCGCACGAACCGGGCGGAGGCGGTGGTGGCGGATTCGTACTCCTGCCAGAGATCATGCACCATATGGAGACTCACGGAGGCGGCGCTCTCGTCGGCCACCCCATCGGTGGCGGTGAGGCGCATAATCGCCGCGGACTCGAGCCGCGCCTTGTCATCAGCTTTCGGGTAGTCACGAGGTGCCGCGGGTGCGTCCGCCTCCCGCGGCG
>CAYQRW010000219.1:0-2118 GCA_964419735.1 uncultured Spirochaeta sp. | reverse complement strand
CCTCCATCCGGCGCGGGATGTCGCCCACCTGCACCTCAGCCAGATCGTGGACCAGCGCCATAGAGACTGCCCGATGAGGATCGATCTCAGCGAGATCGGGATCCATCGTGGCGTACGAGGAAAAGAGCAAACACAGCTGCGCCGTACCCCAGGAGTGATCTGCCACCGATTCGGGCTCATCCACCCCACGCAGCACCCATCCGGTGCGCTCCACTTCTTTCAGTTCGGTGAACTCGATCGCTCGATCCAGCAGTTCTCCCAGGCCTCCATGCAGGTGTTCCATTCCGCCACGCTACACGCCAGCGTTCAGACAATCAATAGACCTGCTTCAAACTTCGTTCATATCTCTCCGGTAGCTTACGGAATATACCAATCGCGCAGGAGGCGTAAGATGAAGAAGACAGTAGTAATTGGAGTAAGCATGGTTGTGCTCGTGACAGTTCTGGCAAGTGCCCAGGCATGGAACGGACGCGGTCCCGGCATGATGGGCGACCGGAGCGGTACCTACGGTGGATACGGACCGATGCACGGCGGTCAGCGCGGAATGCTCTTGGAGGACCTCGAAGAAGAAACGGTATCCGGCCGAATTCAACTCCAGGAGGACCAGCTCCCCACGATTAGCAGCGGCGGTACCACCTACTCGCTACATATCCCCTGGGCCCTCACCGAGGAAATCAGTATCCGCGACGGCCAGCAGGTGACGGTAGAAGGCTATGTTGCCAGGGTGCAGTCCTTCGACTTGCTTGGAGAGGATACCGTCCTACGGGTGCGCGCCATGGAATCGGAGGGAACGCGTGTGGTGCTCCCCTCACCGGGCGCTCGCCAGTCGGGGGCCCGTCGTTCAGGGGCAGGCCGATAGGTATATATACAAGCTTGTTGCAGATCAGCCCCTATCTCCTGCTCCCGCAGTGAGATAGGGGCTACTGCGTTGGTGAGCGTGGCGGAACGGCCTAACCCCTTATGGCGGACGCGCTTAGCTCAGGTCGTGTAACACGATTCTCGACACAGCCCAGGTTACCCTTCGCCTGACACCCTGATACTATGCCTACAATGCAGACCATATTGGTCGTTGAGGACGAACCCGACCTCAACCAGATGATCGCCGACTTCCTCACCCACGAGGGCTATGCAACGATCCAGGCGTATGACGGTAGCACCGCGATGCGGTTGCTATTTCAGTCTCCGCCGGACCTGGTGATTCTCGATCTGAACCTTCCCCACGTTGACGGAATTGATGTGGCTCGCACGATCACCACCCAAACGAACGTGCCCGTAATCATCGCGACCGCCCGGGGCGAAGAAGAAGACCGACTGCATGGATTTGAAGTAGGCGCCGACGATTACGTGGTGAAACCGTTCAGCCTGCCGGAACTCGCAATGCGGGTGGCGGCCGTGCTCCGCCGAGCCCACGGAACCGGGCAGCCCGCCGCCGACCACCTCATCACCGTAGACGATCTGGTGATCGACAGTGACCAGTACACCGTGCAGGTCTCCGGCAACCCGGTGCACCTAACCGCCGCACAGTTTGCAATTCTCCTACATCTCGCCCGCAATCCTGGACGCGTCTACTCCCGACTCCAGCTCCTGGAGAGTTTTCAACAGGACTCCTTCGAAGGGTACGAGCGGACGATCGACGTGCACATCAAGAACATCCGCAAACTAATCGAAGCTGATCCGCGCAACCCACGACGGATTGTCACCGTCTGGGGCGTCGGCTACCGCCTGGAGCGCGCCTCATGAGAATGGGAATCACGCTGCGGGTCGCCGCCAGCCACGTCCTCCTGGTAGTGGTGGCCCTTGCAGTCTTCTCCGGCATCGTCGTGGTTGCCACCGACAACCAGCTCACCGCCACCGGTACCAACGTGGACCGCGCCACCGCGCTTCGTCTGGTCCCCTGGATCGAAGAACTCCACCAGCGACGCAACAGTTGGAGCGACGTGGACCAGGCACTCAGTGGTTCGACAGCGGATGAGCCCCCGCGCGCCCGCCGATCACCGATGATGATGGATAACCGGGGCCCAATGATGCGTCCCAACGACCGCGCGGCGGCACCCTTTCTGGAGCGAGACGTGGTGGTGGTGGGGCGCTCCGGCGAGATCCTGGCGGCCTCTGCCTCCG
>CAYQRW010000218.1:0-6144 GCA_964419735.1 uncultured Spirochaeta sp. | reverse complement strand
CCATCGCCACGTTACCGCCGCCGAGGACCGCCACTTCCTTCGATTCGTAGATCGGGGTGTCCACGTGGTCCTGGTCATACGCCTTCATCAGATTGGAGCGGGTCAGGTACTCATTGGCGCTGAACACCCCCACCAGGTTTTCACCGGGAATGTTCATGAACTTAGGCAGACCGGCACCGCTTCCAATAAACAGGGCGTCGAAGCCATCTTTTGCAATCAGATCCTCAATGGTTCGGGTACGGCCGATGAGAAAGTTGTAGTTGAAGGTGACCCCCATCGCCTCCAGTCCGGCGATTTCTTCCTGAACGATCTGTTTGGGGAGGCGGAACTCGGGGATTCCGTAGATCATGACACCCCCGGGTTTGTGAAACGCTTCGAAGATTTCCACCTGATGGCCGGCCTTGCGTAGATCCGCCGCTGCCGTGAGCCCCGCCGGTCCTGATCCGATAACTCCGACCTTGAACCCGGTGTCCGGTGCGATCTGCGGTGACTGAACGGTTCCGGACTCCCGTTCCCGGTCCGCTACGAAGCGCTCGATGCGACCGATCGCCACCGACTGCATAGGATCTCGAGCGGCCTTGCCCACGGTACACTCCAGCATGCACTGCGCCTCCTGCGGACACACTCGACCGCAGATTGCCGGAAGCAGACTCGATTCCTTGATCGTATTGATCGAATCCTGGAAATCGCCGGCCGCCGCTTGCAGCACGAACTGCGGAATATTGATCGATACCGGACAGCCGTTGATGCAGGGGGCGGTGGGGCAGTTGAGACAGCGCAGCGCTTCTACCCGAGCCTGATCTTCGGTATAGCCCAGGGCCACTTCCTGCTGGTTGGTACAGCGCAGGGTTGGGTCCTGCGCCGGCATATCCTGTTGCGGAATCTTCCGGCGGTCCTTATTCTTCAGTTCCCCCGCCGCGGCGCGGGGTCCCCATTCCTCCCAGAGGCGACGCGCCTCGGTGGCAAGTTCTTCGGGAGTACGATGCTGGTCGGTCATGACTGGTCCTTTTCCGTCTCTTTGGTTCCGGTCTCTGCTCCCACGCCACCAACCCGGCAGCTGTCGAGCGCGATCGTTTCTTGTTTCTTGTACGCTTTCTGTCGCGACATCATGTTGTCGAAATCAACGAGATGGCCGTCGAACTCGGGGCCGTCAACGCAGACGAACTTGGTTTCGTCCCCCACGGAAACGCGGCAGCCACCGCACATGCCGGTGCCGTCCACCATGATCGTGTTGAGGCTGACCATCGTCTTCACGCCGTAGGGGCGGGTGGTTTCGGCGACAAACTTCATCATGATCGGTGGGCCGATGCCAAAGACGATATCCGGCACTCCCGCCTCGCAGAGTTCCTTCAGCGGTACGGTGACGAGGTCCTTGCGCCCGTAGCTGCCGTCATCAGTGCAGATGATCGTCTCGTCACTCCAATGTTTCATTTCGTCTTCGAGGATCAGTAGGTCTTTGGTGCGGGCTCCCATAATCGTGATCACCCGGTTGCCCGCCTTCTTTACCGCCTGTACGATCGGGTGCATCGGAGCAACGCCGATGCCACCGCCCACGCAGACCACGGTACCAAACCTCTCGATGTGGGTGGGCTTACCCAGCGGACCGAGAACGTTGGTAATCGCCTGACCCACTTTATATCCGGAGAGCTTAATCGTGGTCTTACCCACCGCCTGGAAGATAATCGTCACCGTCCCCGCTTCGGGATCGGCGTCGGCGATCGTCAGCGGAATCCGCTCACCAAAGTTCTCGTCCAACTGAATGATGATAAATTGTCCCGCTTGGCGCGCCTCCGCGATGTAGGGTGCCTCGAAGGTGATCCGAAAGACGTCATCCGAGAGCTGCTGCTTGTCAACAATCCGATTCATAGGGGTTCCTTTTCCTGTATCTACCGTTTTCGGGCGATGCTCCAGACGTGGTGGATCTTGGTGCCCTCGAAATCTTCCGGCATCGTGAGCTTGGTGATCTTACGGATGTCCAACACCTCGTTGGCGGCACGATTGTTGCGCTCAGTCGAAGAGCCGGATCCGCTCCGGTGCGGGCGGCCCGCGCCGGCGGAGGAGGACGTACGACGGGAGGAGCCGTAGCGCTGAAGCGCACGGTCCAGGAGCTGCTGCCGGTCAAACTGAAACTTGCGCTTGTTGGTGGAGAAGATCAGTTCTCCTCCCGGTTCAAGCAGGTCGACAGACTGAGTAAGAATAGCGAGGTGGTCGCGTTGTACGTCGAAGGTGGTTTGCATGTTTTTTGAGTTGGAGAAACTCGGCGGGTCCAGCACGATCACGTCAAAGCGGCGGCCTTCGCGGGCAAGCCCATCCAGTTCCTGCAGGACATCGCACCGGCGGAACTCGTGGTGCGGCCCAATCAGTGCGTTTAATTCCATGTTTTCCTGGGCCCACTCCAAGTAGGTATTGGAGAGATCTAGGGTGAGGGTGGAGCGTGCGCCACCGGCGGCTGCGTAGACGGTGAAACTACCGGTGTACCCGAAGAGATTCAGGAACCGCGCGCCCTCGCAACGTTTGGCCACGTACAGCCGCAGTTCCCGGTGATCGAGGAAGAGCCCGGTGTCCACGTAGTCCGAGAGGTTCACCTTGAACAGGAGACCCTGTTCCTCTATTTCCAGCGTGTAGTTGCGCCGGTCCACCGGTTCGTACTGATCGGTCCCTTTCTGGCGTTCTCGCCGCTTAAAGAATACGCGCTCCCGCGGTACGGTGAGCGCCTTGGCGGCGGTGTCCAGCATCGCCTTGAGCCACTCCTCGTGTTCCTCCGGGGTGCGCTCATGGGGCCGCGCGTATTCCGCCACGTGGAGGTGGTTATTGTACCAGTCCACGGCGAAGGGCAGCTCCGGAATATCCTTGTGGTAGACGCGAATGGCGTTGGTCCCGACCCGCTTGGCATATTTCCAGAGATGTTTGAACCGCTTCTTCAGACGATTGGCGAAGTAGGTTTGTTGTTCTTCCAGGGTGCTCATGAACCGGCAGCGACACCCTGCTGCATGCGCATCTTCACCGAGAGGACGGCATAGCCCGACGAGAGATCTTCCTTTTGAACCACCACGTCGTCCGGCACCTTGATTTTTACGTTGGTGAAATTCCAAATCGCCTTGATGCCGCACTGCACCAGCAGATCCGCCACCGCCTGGGCGTGCGGAGAGGGAACCGTGAGTATCGCCATGTCTACCTGGTGGTTGCGAATCTGGTCGGTGAGCTCATCCAGACTGAAAATCGGCACGCCGTTGGTCACCTGTCCGATCTTCGCAGGGTCCGGATCGAAGGCGGCCACGATATGCATGCCGTGCCGGGGGAACTCCGCATAGCCCATCAGTGCCGATCCCAAATGACCGGATCCCACCAGGACCGCGTTGTGTACCTGATTCCAGTCCAAGAAGCGGTTAATCGCCTCGATTAGGTCATTCACGGGAAAGCCGATGCGGGGCTTTCCGATAATTCCCGTGACGGCCAGATCCTTGCGGACCTGAATCGCCTCCAACTCGAGTTCTTCGGCTATAACGGTTCCAGATATGAACGACCGACCCTCCCGGGCGGCAGCTTCCACCACATGCAAGTATGAGGGGAGGCGTTTGATCGTCGGCAGACTTGCGAGCTTAATGGGCTTCATGTACTATTTCCTCTGATCGAACTCTACGGTTCGCCGATTATAGCGCGAGCGGGCAGAAATTAACAGTGATCGACCCCCCATTTATGCAACAGAATACCGATACCTCCAGCAATTCCCGGGAGGTACCCTCCTCAGTGGTCCTGGCGGAACGGCTGGTGCACGGTGGCGCCGCCCTGGTGCGCTCGGAATCGGGGGTGATCTTCGTGGAGGGCGCACTCCCCGGGGAACGGATCCGTATCGGTCCGGTCTACCGTGCCGGCGGTACGCCCCGCGCGGACCTGCTGGAGATTCTGGAACCTTCACCACACCGCCGCGTTCCGGCGTGTCCCCTCTTTGGCGAATGCGGCGGCTGCGATTGGCAACATCTGGACTATTCACAGCAGCTTCGGTGGAAGCGGGAGATCCTTGCGGAGAACTTTCGACGTCTGGGATCACTGTCCATTTCCCCGGAACGGATCGACGTGGTCGCCGGGGCGGAATACGGCTATCGCAATCGGGTGCAGGTCCATCCCGCAGCCTCCGGGGGAGTCGGCTTCCGGCGACGCCAGTCCCACGAGACGCTGGCGGTTGCGCACTGCCCGGTGGCCGTCCCCGCGATTAACGCGGAGCTGGCCCGGTTGAACGGGGGTGATCAGGCGCGCGAAGATGGGCTTCGCCCGGCGCGAACGGTTCTCGTTGAAGATGACCACGGTGTCGCTCAGGGAGGGGCGCAGCGGGAGGCGGTGATCTCAATCGACGGTGCACCGCTCCAGTTTGACCCCGCCGGGTTCGCCCAGTCTAATCACGCGCTGCTGCCCGAGCTGGCCCAGCGCTTGCGGCAGGCCTACACCGGGGGAGTCCTGGTAGATCTCTACGCCGGGGCCGGGCTGCTCACGGCGATAATCGTCGCCGGCGGCTCGCAGAGCCACCCCGAGACGGACGCGGCGGTGACCGGTGCCGACACCCCACCGAGCCACCCTGGGGAGGACGCCACGATGATCTGCGTCGAACCGGACCGCCGCAACGCGCGCTTTATTCCTGACAACCTGGCGGCCCGCAGCTACGCGGGTCCGGTAGAGGTGATAGCCACCACCGCGGAACGGGCGATCACGCGCCCTCCCTTGAAACGCGTGCCGCCCAACACCACGGTGCTGGTGGACCCGCCCCGAGGAGGGCTTTCCAAGGCGGTGGCGCGCTGGCTGGTAGGCGGAACAGATGCGGCCCGCGCCGGCGGGGCCGGTGTAACCAACCAGGCCTCGGTAACCAACCAGGCCGCGGCACCCAACCAGGCCGCGGCAACCAACCAAGCCGGCGGGGCCGGGGCGACTCCTCAGGCGGGCGGGGCCGCCGCGGCGCGGGTGATCTACGTGAGCTGCGACGCCGCCGCCCTGGCTCGGGATGTGGGGCGCCTCCACCACGCGTTCGAGGTCACGCAGGTGACGCTCCTCGACTTTTATCCCCAAACCGCACACATCGAGGCGCTCGTCATCCTCGATCGTCGGACCCCGGCCCCATGAACAGTCGCTCCCGGCGGCGGCGCTCCCCGCGACGGCGCTCCGACAGATGGGCGGTGGTGATCGCGGTGATGGTAGCTGCCATTGGTGGACAGGGATATCCCGTAGCCGCCCAGTGGACCGTGACGCCGGCTTGGTCCGACGTTACTCCCGGCAGAGTTACCGTCGAGCCGTGGGGAGTGAGCCCCGGTGAGGATACGCTGATCGCCGTGGTTACCGAAGACCGCCGCCTCCGCCTGCGAGACTCTCGCGGGGCGGTGGTGGCCGCCACCCGCACTGGTCTGCGCGAGCCCATCGGCGTGCTGAGGGAGGGATCCGATTACTCACTCCTGATTCCTCCCCGTTCCAACGGTGCGCCCATGGTACGGGTTGATCTCTTTGGTGCTTCTCCCCGAGTTGTCGGGCAGCCGCGGTCCGTCGATTCGGTCATCGCCGGGGAGGCGCGTTTCATCGTGGCCGACGGAGAATCGCTGATCTATACCGTTTCCGCTACGGGTCTGGTGACCCACGCCAGTACCGCCGGGGGCGTGCTCTGGCGACGGCGGCTCCCCACTGCGCCCACCGCCGTGGTGGCGTATCGCGGGGCGGTCTACGTGGCGCTCGCCGATGGCCGACTGTTCCGGTTCGACGGAAACGGCACGGGGGTTGAGCTGGTGCGTTTCGGCGCCCCGGTGGTAGCCATGCAAGGGGTGGGAACTGTGGCGCCGGCACTCCTCACCGTTGATGGCGACGGAGCCCTGACCCTCTTGACCATTGCCGAGGAGGGGAGCGATTCGGTATCCGTACAGTGGCGAGTTCCGGTGGGAGCTGATCGCGCGGCCGAACCCGCCTCTGCTGCGCGGACTTCGCTCAACGTGACGGAAACTCCGGCTCGCCAGGACCGCTCCGCGCGCATTGCGGTCACGCCTCCCCGGGGCCGGTCGGAATCCTGGTACGCCGCGGTGACCGATCCCGCCGGGGCAGTGGCCGTGGTGGATTCTACCGGAGACGTGCGCGCGGTTCCGCTGCCTGCCGAAACTTCTATCGATATGGTCCGCA
>CAYQRW010000217.1:4479-6184 GCA_964419735.1 uncultured Spirochaeta sp. | reverse complement strand
GCGGTTCTGCACGATCTGCTCACGGCGGGCACCTTTATCAGCTATTACAACGAACCGGAGAAGCTGCTCGATTTTGTGGCGGCGGCGCTCACCTCCGTTCCCGGGGTGGCGGCGTGCCGCTTTGAGATCGGTCCGGGGCACGCTGCGGAGGAGAATCTCCCGGGGAGTGGCCGTGAGGTAGCCGGTCCCTATTTGGTTACCATTCAGTCGGCACACAACCGGTACGGCGTAGCTATTCTGACGATCGGTGATGCGCAGCGGTTTCAGGAGTACCAGGCGGCGGTCCACAACTTGATTAACTCCGTGGCGTTGCGCCTGGAAAACATAGAGCACCAGACAAAACTGGAGCAACGGATCCGCGAGCAAACGCATGAACTGGAGCTGAGCCGGGCGTTTCTGGAGTCGATCTTTGAAAACACCGGTGATGCGATGGCGGTGATTGGAGAAGATCTCCGGATCATCAAAGCCAACCGCGCGGCGCACAAGCTGGCCGATGAAGCGTACCGGCACCGCGGGGTGGCCCCGCGTTCCCTGACCGGCATGAGCTCGTATGACGCGTACTATGGGACGCAATACCCCTGTCCTGCGTGTCCTGCAGTCCAAGCGTTCGAGACGGGAGAGGTGCAGGAGCAAATTCTGGGCTTTCCCGATGAAGATGATCCTGAGCGCTGGCTGGCGATATCCGCCTTTCCCATCTCCGATGACGAGGGGCGTGTGGTACAGGTGATCGAGTCGGCCCGGGACATTACTCAACTGAAGGAGGCGCAGGATAACCTATCGCGTCTGCTGGAGGAAAAGGACCTCCTCCTGCGTGAGGTCTACCACCGGGTGAAGAATAACCTCAACCTGGCGGTGAGCATCCTCAACCTGCAGTTTGCCGGGTTCACCGATCCGCGGATCAAGGCGGCGGTGCGCGATTCGGTAGATCGAATCAGCTCCATGGCGCGCGTACACCAGTTTCTCTACCAGGCGGAGAACCGACGCAGCGTGAACTTTCAGGAGTTCGTGGAGGGCCTCATCGCAGAACTGGGAGCCAACCACGATCATACCGATTCGATCCATATTCTTCCCCAGATCGACGACATAGAAATCGAGGTGGAGGTTGCCATTCCGGTGAGCCTGATCACCACCGAGCTGGTGACCAACGCCTTGAAGTACGCCTTTCCCGACCACCAAGACGGCACGATCACTATTACTGCCGTTGCCGAGGATGACACCCACATCCGCCTGACCGTGTCCGATGACGGGGTGGGGATGCCGGAGGGGCTGGATATATTCACCACCGAGTCATTGGGAATGCAGCTCATCGTCGGGCTCACCGAACAGATCGGGGGAACGGTGACGTTCTCCGCAGCAGATAAACCCTCCGCCCAACCAGGAACATCGGTGACCGTGCGATTCCCTCGCGACATGGCCGGTCTGCAACCGCCGGAGTACGGGTAACCGCCGGGAGGTTGCGCGCAGTGTCCACCTATCCCGAGGCCATCCACGATTATCGGTGGCTCCTTGACCGTGGGTATCCGGAGCAGGGAAGCCTCTCCCTCGTGGGCGATCGCTATCGCCTGTCTCGGGAGGAACGCTACCAGCTGTATCGAAGGGTTTCCCCGGAGGAGACCGCTCGGCGCAGAACGGCCCGGGTCATCCTACCCGCTGCCATCACGGAAGACGACATCATCGGCGTGGACGCCTACAATGTGATCCTCAC
>CAYQRW010000217.1:0-4379 GCA_964419735.1 uncultured Spirochaeta sp. | reverse complement strand
CCCACACCGTGGACCGTTCGCCTGGACCGCTCCGCCGATACCGCGCTGGCGGATATCGCTCCCACCGTGGTGGCAACCTCCGACTCGGTGGTAATCGATCAGCTCACCGGCCGCGTGTGTGACCTGGCCCGGTGGGTGTTGGAGCGGGAGTTTGACGCGCAGTTCGACGCGGAGTTCGGATCGTAGCCGGTCCACGCAAGAAAATTTTGCACGCGGCACGGTTTTTGCATATAACAGTAGTATGAAACGTTTTGTATTCGGACCACACAGAAAGACTCTTCGATATGTCATGGCGGCAGCAGTCATCCTGACCCTATCGGCATGTAGTCAAAACCTGGTATTCGACAACGAGTACGACCCGGATGCGGATAACTCGCCGCTGGGGACCAGTGTTAGCGGGGTGTACTCGTTTGGTTATCTCGATGCCACTAATGGGAAGACGGTGGAATTCGGCTGGGATCGTATTCCTAATGCGCTTTCGTATGAGTACGAGGTGGCGCAGATGTATGGAAAAGAAACCCCGGAGGAAGCGTTTCAGGATCCTGAACGGTTCATCTTCGGTGGCACGGTGGCGCAGCCTGCCGAGGGGGACTTACCTCAGAGTATAGAGTCTATTCAGGATGGAGAGTACGCGATACGAGTGCGATACGAAGCTACCGCTACCCATAATGGAGTTACCAACCCAGTGTGGAGCCCGTGGAGCGCTCCGCAAGCCCGTGGTGTGGGTGTACCGCTCTACTACTATGCCACCACTAACCTCCAGCGTGGCGAGTGGTTTGCTGACGATTTAGCTCATCGAGGAGATAGATTCGTCTTCATTATTGACGCAGAGGCCGGGACTGCGGGAAATACGGTATTCCTCTCGGTGCGAGACGAGTTTTCCGGTTATCCCAACGGCGCGGATGTTGAAATCGCTGTCTACGATGCGGAGTCCAGTTTTGACGGGCCGCTATTCACAGATTCGTTTATGTATGACAAAGAGTCGGAACCGATCACTTTCAATATGCCTACCTCGGAGCGAGTCTTCATTATGTTTGAATCGTATAACGACGACGTCACTGATTTCGAGATCCGGGTTGATTATTAAGGAAGCGTGTACATGAAACGTGAAAAAGTTACACAAAACGTGAAGTTGCTGGCGGTCCTGCTGATGCTGTGCCTGCCTGTTTTCCCGCTATTTGGTCAGGAGACCGACGACGGTACCGACACGGAAGGAGCTGCGGAAGAGGCGCTTCCGCGGGTGCTGGTGATCCCCTTCGTCAACGCCACCGGCCAACCCCAGAACGATGCGGTGGCGAGCACCACCAGTGATACGATCGGCCTCACCGTAGACCTGTTGGGTCAGTACCAGGCGGTGGAAATGCCGGAACTCACCCCCGAGCAAGCTGGGCTTCCCCTGGAGGAACTTGCCGCTGGACTGGCGGAAGAGCTCGCCGTGGAGAGCGTGCTCTTTGGCCGCGTCACCCGCGACGATGACGGCGTCTTTGATTTTTCGCTTTCCGTCTATGACCGCCAGGATCAGGCGGTGACCACCACCACGGAGACGGAATCCACCAGCCTCTTCGGGGTATTCGACGCCGCCGACGAGCTCGTGGCGGAGGCGGTATCGGCGTTCTCCGGCGTGCGGGTGGGCTTTGGGTCACTACGCTTCACCCCGGATGGCTCGTTTCGCTATCGCGTCTATCTTGATGGGTCTTTGGTCGGGGAAGATGTTCGCGCCTTGGACCGGGTTCTCATCGGAACGCGTATCGTGCGGATCACGCAACTGGTGGCCGACATCGAACGCGAGATCTATCGGGAGACGCTTGAAATCGAAGAGGGGGATAACATTGCGGTGGCGGTGGAGGCTCCCGAAGCCACTGAGGCGGAGATCGTCGAGGCGCAAGAGCTGTCGACCCGGATTCGGGAACGTCTGGATACCGCTATCGGACTGGAGACGGTACCGGGGGACTTGGAGCAACTGGAACGGATCGTTTCCGTGGCACCGGCGGCCCTAGATGGTGGTCCGGCGGCGTTGGCCCATTTGCAAGCGCGGTATGAACTGGTGGGGATGATCCCGGAGATGGTCGCCACCGACTTCACGGTGCCCGCCTATGAGTCGGCCGCCGCCGCGCGGGACGCGGTCCGGGTGTACGTGGATCCACTATCAGCGACGATCGATGAGATTCTGGATAGCGGACGCACGGACACCGAAGCACAGGAGCTGGTGAACGATGCTCGCCGCAGCGGTGCGGTGTTGTACAACCTGTTGGTGCTACGGCGTGCCGCCGCCGACCGGGATGAAACGGAACTGATCGAACGCCTGAACGTGATGCTCTCCTTCGCTAACAATCGCATGGTCCAGCGCGGCAGAATGGTGGCCCCGTACAATGAGGCCACCAACAACTCGCGGCGGTTTTCGTGGCGCTACAACCGTGCCATGCGCCGGCGCCGACCCTTTTGGCATTGGGTTGCCGGAACCTTCGGGGCGGCGGGCTTCCTGGGAGGTACATATTTGCAGCTGGTGCAAATGCCCCTGCAACGCGATACGATCGATGAGGAGTACGATCGCTACCAAGCGGCCACAACCGTGGAGGACGCCACCGACGCGCGAAGTAGCGTGGAACAGGCCGACACCCTGCTCAGTGTGTATGAGATCGCCAGCTACGCCGGATTTGCCAGTGGTGTACTGGTGCCCATTGCGCTCTATAGCCGCGTGCGGTCTCTGACGCGCCCCGGTCGGGTGTGGCGAGACCACGAGGATTCTCCCTTTCGAACCTCCGTCCAGGCGACGGCGATTGACGTGAAGGAGCGGCGCTGGGAGGAAGGAGAACCGGCGGTTCTCATAGTCGGCGAAGACGAGCAGATCACCGTGGGGGGCACAAGCGAAAGTCGCGAGACCCCGGTGTACGTTCCCTTCGATGACGACGGAACGATATCGGTCACCCATGACACCGCTATGCTCGGCGCCCGCGAATCCTACACCATCCCCCGTACCCCGGGGCTCACGGTGCTCTACGTGGGGACACCGGAGGTGAGGGAGTAGGACATTTTGCGAACGGTCGACGGCACGATATTCCGTGAGTTTCCTGGAAAAACATGACAGAAAGAGTAAAATTTCAGTTTTAGTAGTTATATCATAGAATGCTCTTAAGACACTCTATTCGGCGAGAGGAGTATTCCATGAATGCGGATCGAACATGTACAGCTTTTGTGGTCGCGTTACTGCTGGCATCATTGGGAGTAGTAGGTTGCGATTTGGGCAGTGGCGGTGGGAGCGGGAACGAATCACCCACGGAGCGTGCCATTTCTGGGTCCGCCTTCGGCTTCATGAAATTCACCTATACGGGGCAAACGGGGGGGTCTGCGTATTCCACCGGCATCCGCTTAGCGGAGTCCGAAGCTCAGCATGATCCCCCGTTTAACGGGGCTTTTCTTGGCATTACTCTGCGTGATAGCTCCGACTCTCCGGAAATCGACGAGGGCGAGTATACCTTTGATACCACCCAGGTTCCTGGTACGTGGTCGTCGGTAACCTTGCTTGCTGATTTGGATAGTTCTTCTGGAGAGGCTCCGTACGGCGCGACAACGCGGACTCAGGAAGAGTACGAGTCTGACAACAACATTCAGGTCGGAAACCATGATCAGATCGTTGGTGGCACTGTGAATGTCTCGCGATCAGGCGCAGAGTTTAGGATCGAGTGGACCTTTGAGACCAGTGATGGCGGTACGTTGACTGGTAACTACACGGGTGGAGTAGATGAAACTGAGAACACAGCTGCGTCGCCGTCAGGTGGGGTTGGTCCCGTTCCGTTTGTTTTCACCGTGCAAACAGACCTGGAGGGCGCTTCGGATGATAACCAATTCACGATTCCGGTTGAGTGGGGGACGTTTCTGTTCCAAGTGGACTGGGGCGACGGGAGCGTTGATACCGGCGTAGACGATGCGATCACGCACTCCTATGATGCGCCCGGTGAATACGATATCACGATTTCCGGTACGTTTCCCCATCTGCAGTTCCCCTTCGAGACTGCGAATGGTGATGCGGGAAAACTGGTAGACGTGAAGCAATGGGGCACCAATCAATGGGGAACGACACGCAACATGTTTCGCGATTGCGTGAAATTGGAGGCGTTTTCGGCGACGGATGTCCCGGATCTGTCGGGGGTTACCCAAGCCTATGCTATGTTTAGCGGTGCATCGTCTTTCGACGATGACCTCGGAGATTGGGATGTTTCCACTCTTGAGAGCATCCAATTCATGTTTTCGGGTGCCACCGATTTCAACGGCGATATAAGTAGCTGGAATGTCGGCAACGTCCAGAACATGACCGCGCTTTTTCAGAATGCGGAGTCCTTCGCGGGTGATCTCAGTAGCTGGGACGTATCTTCAGTCTCTGA
>CAYQRW010000216.1:0-6262 GCA_964419735.1 uncultured Spirochaeta sp. | reverse complement strand
CCGTACTGCCAGAACTCGCTTACCATCTGGTCGCGCTGAGGATTATCCACCTTGTTCACCACCAGGATGCTCGGCTTTCCCGAGCGCCGCAAGAGTTCCAGGAGCTCCTCATCCTCGCCGGTCAGTCCGCCCACCTCCACGAGGAGCAACACCACATCGGCCCGGGCCATTTCCGCGCGGCTGCGGTCGTAAACCTGCGTGTCGAGTTGCGCTTCTCCCTCCCCAATGCCCCCGGTATCAACCAGAAGAACCGGGAGATCCGCGATTTCCGCCTCTACCGCCACCGCGTCGCGGGTAACACCGGGCATACTGTCGGTGATAGCCAGACGCCGTCCGTAGATTCTGTTGAAGAGGGTAGACTTCCCCACGTTGGGGCGTCCGGCGATGCATATTCGTATCATGGTGTTCCGTCCGTTGCGGTGCAGATTTTCTAGTACAGCGCCAGATTGAACCGCTGTTGCATGTATTCGCGTACGGCGCGGTCGATTTCTTCCGACGTACGCATTTCCATAATGTTGCCGGCCAGTTCCTCCGCATCGGACAAACTCACCGAGCGGATAATCCGCTTGACCTCGGGAATCGCCACCGCCCCCATACTGAACTCATCGAGCCCCAGGCCCAAGAGGACCACCGTTGCCAGGGGATCACCGGCCATTTCACCGCACATCGCCACGGAAAGCCCCTCTCGGTGGGCATTGTCGATCACCATCTTGATCAGACGGAGCACCCCAGGATGAAACGGCTGATACAGGTAGGCGGTCCGTTCGTTACCGCGGTCAACCGCGATCGTATACTGAATCAGGTCATTGGTACCAATGGAGAAGAAATCAACCTTTCGGGCAAGCGTATCGGAAATCAACGCCGCCGAGGGAACTTCGATCATAATTCCCACGGGAATCTGCTCATCAAAGGGGACCTCTTCCTGCCGCAGCTCCGCCCGGACCTCATCCAGGAGCACCAACGCCTGCGTGAGTTCGGGCATTCCCGAGATCATGGGAAACATAATCCGCATCCGCCCGTGGACGCTGGCGCGAAGCATCGCCCGTAACTGGGTGCGGAATACCGATTTCTCCGAAAGACAGACCCGAATCGCTCTCCATCCCAGAATCGGGTTCTTCTCGTCTCCGGAGTTGATACCGGGGCTAATCTTGTCGCCCCCCACATCGAGCGTTCGGATCGTAACCGGTCGCTGCCCCATCGATTCCAGCACCCGCCGGTACGCTTGAAACTGCTCCTCCTCCGAGGGAAGCCCATCGGGCCGGAGAAAGAGAAACTCCGAGCGAAAGAGACCGATTCCGTCGGCGCCATGGCTCACGACACCATCAACTTCCTCCGAGATTTCGATGTTGCCCTTGAGCCAAATCAGTTTGCCGTCTTTCGTCTCGCCCGGGAGATCGTTGAGGCGCATGAGCTCCACCTCGTGCTCATGCCATTCACCCTGCAGTCGGGTGTACCGTTCGAGTGTTTCCGGATCGGGGTCGACGATTACCACCCCTTGATTTCCGTCGACGATAATCTGCTCGCCACCGGATAGCGTGCGGGTAATCCGAGACAGGCCCAAGACGGCGGGGATCTCGAAACTGCGGGCGATAATCGCCGTATGCGAGGTCTTGCCTCCGGCATCCATGGCGATCGCCCGAATCATGCGCTTGTTCATCGCCACCGCATCGGAGGGCATCAAATCATGCGTCACCAACACGACTTCCTCATCCAGCTCCGAGAGACTCACGCGGTCCCGCTTCAACAGGTGGTTCAGCACCCGCTTCGAGACGTCGTGAAGGTCACTGGTCCGTTCCTTGAGGTAAGCGTCGCTTGACTGGGAGAGCTTGTCCATGAGCTCCTGCACCGTCTCATAGAGCACCCACTCGATATTGAGAAGCTCCTGCTCAAGACGCTTGTGGACCGTCTCCAGGAAGCTCGGATCCTTCAACATCAGGAGATGAGAATCCAGCAGCTGGTGCTCATCCTTCTCGAGCTCCTGCGAGGAACTGTTTTTGATCTCTTCGATGTCGTTGCTCGCGCGCTCCACCGCCTGGCTCAAGCGATCCTTTTCTTGCTGCAAATGCCCGTGTTCGATCGAGTATTGCGGCACGTGGGGAACGTCCTCGTTGTAAACAAGTACGTTTCCGATCGCAATGCCGGGAGATGCGGCAATTCCCCGCAGTTGTACCATAGTGCAATCATAGATTGTAGCTTTCACCACTGTCAAACAGAGGCGCCGGCGAGCCGATACTCTTACACATGGGCAAGAACAGCTCCCGCAAGCGCGCATCTTTCGGCGTCCTTTTCTGGATCGCCGCGATTCTCCTCATAACGGTCCTTCTCATGTTTAACCTCCCTACGATTCGGGGAGTCCTCGAACGAACCGATTTCGTCGATGTGGTCTTTGAAGAACGTTCAGGAACCGCGGACCGCGACCGGCCGGAGGAATCCGGGGAGCCACCGACGATTGGGCCTTCCCCGGAGCAGGCGGAGGAATCTGAGGAGTCGCAACCTCAGGAACCGGTGGAAGACGAGGAGACGGAATTGGTGATTCCCGAGATAGAAGAATCGGAGGAAGAACCGTTGGCATCGCCACCACAGGAAGATTCCCCGGAAGACGAAATCGAACTCGATCCCCCGGACCGGTCGGATGAAACCGGTCCGCAGCGCACGATGCAGCGCGAACTGTACTTCATTCTCGTCTCCGACGATGGGCGAATTCTGGCGGAACCGGTGGAACGAACGATCCGTTACGACAGCGGTCCCCTGGCCAGCACGATGGAAGCGCTTATCGCCGGCCCCTCCTCGGATGATTTGAACCGCGGGCTGTTGAGCCTTATTCCCCCTGGAACGGAGCTTCTGTCGGCGCGCGTGGCTTCGGGGGTGGCGTTTCTCAATTTCAACGAGGCGTTCCGTTTCAACTCGATGGGCCTGGAGGGACTGCTGGCTCAACTGCAGCAGGTGGTGCGAACCGCCACCCAGTTCTCCACGGTTGACGCGGTACAGGTACTCATTGAGGGCCAAAATGAAGAGTACCTGGGTGGAGACGGTGTCTTCATCGGTGCCCCGCTCACACCGGAGGATCTGGCCAACTGAGCCGATCGGTGAGTCCCACCAGTAGCAATACTTCCCGATTGCCGCCATGGCCAGTGACCGGGCTGTCCACGTGCTGGTGTACGATGACCCCCTCACGGGATGATAGCTCCTGGTAGACGCGGTTAATCACCGCCTCCCGGTGCGCGCCGCGAACTACGCCGCCCCCGGCGTCCAGTGCCCCGCCGTCCTGTGGGCGCTTCCAGCGCTGCTCCGCCGCCAGTTCGAACTGAGGTTTGAGCAGCGCAATCCCCCATCCCCCCCGGGTGAGCAGAAGAATCGACCGCAGCACCCCGCGCAGACTGCGAAACGACAGGTCGCATACCGCGGCATCCGGGCGCGGTTCTAGTTCATCCGCCGTGATTCCTCCGATGTTGGTGCGTTCCCGAACAACCACCCGCGGATCGGTGCGCAGGCGATAGTGAAGCTGGTTGTAGCCCACATCCACGGCGTGCACCGCTGCGGCTCCCCGCTGCAAGAGACAATCCGTAAAGCCGCCGGTACTGGCCCCCGCGTCCAACCATCGCCGACCGGCGACCTGAATCTGCCACCGCTCAAGAGCAGCCTCAAGCTTTTCGCCACCGCGGGAAACGAAGCGGCGAGTCACGATCGATAGTTCGGCGTCCATCGCCACCGGCGCGTGGGGATCGGTCGCCGTGCCTCCGTCAACCCGTATTTCGCCGCACATCACCAGACGGTACAACTCGTCCCGGGAGTGGTGGCGATACTGGAGCGTCAAGAGGTCGAGAAGCGGCTTGGTTTTTCGTTTAGGTTTAGCTCGTCCCCGCCCCATTGGCGTACCACGTGCTCAAATGAGCGATCGGAATTGAAAGCGCTCTACCGACGTCGCGCGCAACCCGTGATCACCGGTGGTCACCACCAGCCCGTGAAGCGTCGCGGCGTTGGACGCTACTTCGTTCTTCAGCGGAAGCTGGGTAATCACCCGGCGCACGCTAATGGCCGGCTCGAAGCCGATGACGCTGTGGTCTGGACCACAGGCACCGATGTCGGTAATCGCCGCGGTGCCCCCGGGAAGGATGCGCTCATCCGCCGTCTGCACGTGGGTATGCGTCCCGTAGAGGACGGTAACGTCGCCATCGAGGTAGTGCGTGAGCGCTTCTTTTTCTTCCGTGGACTCGGCGTGGAAGTCGACGACTACCGCATCCACCTGACCGTCGAGGCGTTTCAGAATCTCCCGGGAGCGCCGAAAGGGGCAGTCGATCGCGGGCATGCGATCGCGACCCTGGAGGTTGATCACCGCCACCCGTCCGACCTTGGATTCGTGGAGGTAGTGGCCGTTCCCCGGAGCTCCTCCCGGATAGTTATCCGGACGAAGAATCCGTGGATTGGTATTGAGGAGGTCGGCGATGTCGTCATGGTGCCACACGTGATTCCCAGTGGTGATCACATCGGCTCCCGCCTTGAATAGCTGATCCGCGATGACGGGATTGATGCCGAAGCCCTCGTCGGAGTTTTCCCCGTTTACGATCACCACGTCCGCCCGGTGCGTACGGATAAGCCCCTTTAGGGCACTCACCACCGCGCGCAGTCCGGGCTGACCAATGACATCGCCTAAAATGAGGATGCGCATGTTATCTGGCGTACTCCACTACCCGCGTTTCGCGAATCATCGTCACCTTGATCCGACCGGGATAGCGGAGTTGGTCTTCGATCTTTCGCGCGATCAGTTTTCCGATCTCCCGCGCTTGCTGATCACTGACTTTCTCATGGTTCACCATGATCCGTAACTCGCGTCCCGCCTGGATCGCGTACGCCTTGTCCACGCCGTCGAACTCCTCGGCGATCGCCTCCAGGTTTTCCAGGCGCTTGATATAGTTATCCAGCGTCTCCCGGCGCGCTCCTGGGCGCGACGCGGAAATGGCATCGGCGATCTGTACAATCACCGATTCGATACAGTTATGGGGAACATCGCCGTGGTGGGCGGCGATACAGTTGATCACACGGGGATCTTCTCCGAGGCGCTTGGCCAACTCCACCCCCAGCTCCACGTGATTACTGTCACCGTCGGTCTCGATACCCTTGCCGATGTCATGAAGAGCGCCGCCGCGCTTGGCGATCTCCACATCGGCCCCAACCTCGGCGGCGAGCGTGGCCGATAGTACAGCCACCTCTTTACTGTGGGAGAGGACGTTCTGTCCGTAGCTGGTACGGAACGCCAGACGGCCAAGACCGCGGACTCCCTCCGGCTGCAGGTGATGAATGTTCAGCTCGTAGAGGAGCTTCTCACCCTCTTCGTAGATCGTCTGCGTCATATCGGTGGTGACCTTCTGGACCACCTCTTCAATGCGGGTGGGATGGATCCGTCCATCCGATACGAGCCGCTCCAGCGAGCGCTTGGCTATCTCCTTGCGAACCGGATCAAAACAAGAGACCACCACCGCTTCCGGCGTGTCGTCGATAATGATATCGACGCCGGTGAGCGTTTCCAGCGTACGGATATTCCGACCCTCACGGCCGATGATCCGTCCCTTCATTTCATCGTTCGGGAGATTTACCGAGGAGACGGTGACTTCGGCGTTGACCTCACTGGCCATGCGCTGCACCGTGGAGACGAGAATCTCCCGGGCCTGCCGCTCGGCGGTCATCACCGCTTCCTGTTCGATCTTGTTGACCAGACCCTGGGCATCGTGCCGCGCCTCGTCTTCGAGAGAACTGGTGATCAGCTTGCGGGCTTCGTCTTGCGTGAGGCCGGAGATGCGTTCCAGCTCGTTCCGCCAGTGGATTTCGAGCTCATCGAGCTCCTTTTTTCGTTCGTCTAAATTCCTCTCACGGGTAGACAGGCGTTCACCTTCTTCTTCAAGGGTGGTTGCCTTCTCTTCTAGGTTCTCTTCTTTTTGCAAAATGCGCCGCTCGAGACGTTGCAGCTCTTTCTGCCGGTCCCGGAGCTCGCGTTCTTGTTCATTTCGCTCGCGCTGTAGCGCGTCTCTTGTTTCAAGTATCAGTTCCTTCTGACGAGCCTCCGCCTCTTTGGCGGCATCTTTCTTCAGGCGTTGTGCCAACTGCTCGGTGGAAGAAAGCTGAAACCTGGCGTAAAGCCAGCGTACTGTCCAACCTAGAACTGCACCAGCAAGAGGAAGGGCAATGATCAACACCAACTGCATAACCTTCCTCCCCACGTATCGTAATACGTTAACCTATAGTGGCTTAGGAAGCCTTGTCAAGTTTC
>CAYQRW010000215.1:0-6272 GCA_964419735.1 uncultured Spirochaeta sp. | reverse complement strand
CCCCTGGCCCGCGCGCTCCACGCGGAAGTTGAGGTGGGTGAGCAGGTACCGGAGAAGTTCTATGAGGCGTTGGTGATCGTACTCCGGGAGGTGTATCGCATGACCGGAAAGAAGGTAGTGTATGGCTGATTCACAACAGGCAACGGGTAGTCCCTCGTTTCTCGCGCAGATGTTCTCCGGTCGGAAAAGCGACGGCATCGTAGCTATGGGCGTGGTGATCGTGGTGATGATGCTCATCATTCCGCTGCCCACCGTCGTGCTCGACATCTTCATGACGATCAACCTGCTCTTGAGTCTGGTGACGATTTTGATCGTGTTATACACGAAGAACGCCTTGGAGTTTTCGGTCTTTCCCACCTTGCTCCTGGTGACTACCGTGTACGGGCTCGCGCTGAACGTCTCTTCCACCCGGCTGATCCTGAGCCAGGGCGCAGAGTTTGAGGGACAGATCGTTCAGGCGTTCGCCCGCTTCGTGGTGGGTACGGAGGGTACCGCCGGTCTGGTAATCGGGTTGATTATCTTCGTGATCCTGGTATCGGTACAGTTTATCGTTATCACCAAGGGTGCGACCCGCGTGGCCGAGGTGGCAGCTCGCTTTACCCTCGATTCCTTGCCGGGCAAGCAGATGGCGATCGAAGCGGAGTACAACAGTGGCACCCTCACCGAAGAGGAGATGACCAAGAAGAAGATGGAGCTCGAGCGCGAAGTCGACTTCTACGGTGCCATGGACGGTGCCAGTAAGTTCGTCTCAGGTAACGTGAAGGTGGGTATTCTCATTACCGTGATCAATATCGTCGGCGGTATCGTGGTGGGAACCACGATTCACGGTGAACCGATCAACTCCGCGCTGAACACCTACGTTTCCCTCACCATTGGTGACGGTCTGGTGACCCAGTTCCCGGCGCTGCTGATCAGTACCGCCACCGGTCTGATCGTGACGCGGGCGATCTCCGACGGAACGTTTGGTGAAGATGTGGCCATCCAGTTTACACGGCAGGCTCGGATCTACTGGATCGTCACGGCATTTCTGTTAGGACTGTCTCTCTTGCCGGGATTTCCCTGGTACGTGCTGATTCCCATGGCGGCCCTCACCGGCTTTACCGGATTTCGCCTGCAACGGCGTGATCAGGAAGAGGCTGCCCAGGAACGCGCCGATCACGCGGCGCAGGAGCAACCCTCGAGCCCCGCGGAACCCACGCACGTGGCCCCGCTGGATCCGTTGTCCATGGAGCTCGGGTACGGTTTGATCCCGCTGGTGGATAAAGAGAAGGGGGCCGAACTCCTGGACCGCATCACCAGCATCCGGCGAGAAACGGCGTTGGAACTGGGCTTGGTGGTTCCCCGGATCCGAATTATTGATAATATGCGGTTGGGTCCCACCGAGTACAGCCTCAAGATTCGCGGAGTTGAAGTGGGGCGCGCCTCGATCCGAATGGGGCACTACCTCAGCATCAACCCCGGTGGCGTGCGGGAAGAGGTCCCGGGGGAGGCGACAACCGACCCCGCCTTTGGACTTCCGGCGATGTGGATCACCGAAGACACCCGCGAGCGGGCGGAACGAGCCGGATACACGGTAGTTGACCCGCCCTCGATCATTGCTACGCATCTCACCGAAGTGATTAAGCGCAACGCTTCGGATCTCCTGGGACGGCAGGAAGTCCGGCAGATGCTGGATCAACTTAAGCACGACTACCCGGCGGTGGTGGACGAGGTATCCAACGCGCTCAATCTCGGACAGATTCAGAAGGTGTTTCAGGGGCTCTTGGGTGAGCAGGTTTCGATTCGAAACCAGGTAGTCATTCTCGAGGCGCTGGCGGATTTCGCCGGCGTCAGCAAGGACACGGGCTTCCTCATCGAAAAGGCGCGCCAAGCCTTGGGTCGCCAGATCTGCCTGCAGTACGCCGATGATGAGCGCACCGTCCGGGTTGCCACGATTCATCCACAACTGGAGCAGCAGATCGTGGACAGCAGAGTTGAAACGGCCGGTGGCGCGATCGCCGCCCTCCCGCCGGATGTGCAGCGGCAGTGGATCTCGGCAGTGTCCTCGGTGATTCAGCGCATTCAGGAACAGGGGTTTCCGGCGGTGGTGCTCTGCTCTGAAGCGGCTCGCCCATTGGTGAAACACAACACGCGCCGAGACCTTCCCGATCTGGCGGTGCTATCCATTCCGGAGATCGCATCGGATATCAGAGTCGAGTCACTCGGGGAAATTCGTATCGAAGACCATAGTGGGGGCAATTGATGGACTATTTCGTAGAACAAGGGGCCAACGATCAGGAGGTCCAGACGATCATTCGTCGCAAGTACGGCGATCGAGCGCGGATTCTCTCGCGGAAGGAAGTACGCTCCGGTGGCGTGCTGGGCCTCTTCCGACGCCGCGCGGTTGAAGTCACCGGGTACTGCAGTCACGCCCCCCAGCCGCAGCGCTCCAACCAGCGTGGGTCGATGCACGAGGAACGGCGAAAGATTCTCGACACGGTTCGGCCTCCGCTGCAACAGCAGCCGCCCTCCGCGCCCCCCGCGGCAGCTGTCACCCCACCACCGCAGGAGAGTTCCCCCGCGGCCCGTCCGGTTGAGGCGGCCGGCAGCGCCGGGCAGGAGAACGAGGCGCCGCAGGATGGTGCCGGCTCCAGCGGATTGGATGCGGTCCTCTCAGAGATCCGCTCCCTGCGTGAGCGCATGGACAACACCGGGGATGGAGCAAGTGAGCCGGCGGGGATTCAGCGAATTCGGGAAATCCTGGAGGACAACGATTTTTCACTACGGTATATCCGGGAAATGATCACTCGCCTTCGCTCCGAATCTACGATCGAGGAGCTGGATGATGCCCCGGCGATTCTAACCAAGGTCAGCGGCTGGATCGAAGAAACGATTCAGATCTACCCCTGGCAGGAACGAAGGAAGCGTCCCCACGTCTTTGTACTGGTAGGTCCCACGGGGGTGGGAAAGACCACGACGATCGCGAAACTGGCGGCTATGTACGGCGCCGTGGCGGATCCATCCTATGACGTACGGATTCTGACCATCGATAGCTACCGTATTGGAGCGCTTCAACAGATTCAGAAGTACGGTGAGATCATGAATATTCCGGTGCATCCGGTGGAAACCGCGGGGGATATGCGCAAGCACCTGGACCTTCACGATGATGCGGATTTTATTTTCGTCGATACGATCGGAAAGAGTCCCAATGATCTAACCAAGCTTGCCGAAGTGAATCAGTTGGTTAGATCAGCGGGGGGAGAGGTACACCTGGCGGTGAGTGCCACCACGAAACGGAGTGATATCGCCGACATTCTGCGACAGTTTGAACCGTTCAATTACCAGGCGGTGGTAGTCACCAAGCTGGACGAGACTTCTTCCGTGGGCGGGATCATTAGCGCGTTGCACGAAAAACAAAAGTCCGTGAGTTTTATTACCGATGGTCAAAGTGTACCTCAGGATATTGAACGCGCGAAAAAAGAGACCTTTCTGGCTCGATTGCGAGACCTCCCGGCTCGGCGGGAGCCTGCGCATGCGCTCACCAAGGAGTAGTTGATGACCGATCAGGCAGAAACGCTGCGGGAAATCATGCGGCAGCGAGAACAGGGGAACGAGAACGGCCGCAGTACCCGTATTATTACGATCGCCAGTGGAAAGGGCGGGGTCGGCAAGACCAATGTCGCCACCAACTTGGCGCTCGCCTATGGCGCCCTCGGCCAGAAGGTGATTCTCATGGATGCGGACCTGGGACTGGCCAATGTGAACGTGGTCCTGGGCATCATCCCGAAATACAACCTGTATCACGTGATCCGGAAACAGAAAACGATGAGCGATATCCTTATGGACACTGAGTACGGTATCCAGATCGTGGCCGGCGCGTCAGGATTTGCCAAGATCGCCAATCTCAGCGAGGAAGAACGGCACGGATTTATCGATGAATTGCAGCATCTTTCGGATGCCGATGTGATCATTATCGATGCCGGAGCAGGAGTCAGCAACAATGTGCTGGCCTTCGTGGCGGCGGCCGACGAAGCGATTATCGTCACGACTCCTGAGCCTACGGCGATCACTGATGCCTACGGAATCATCAAGATCATCGCCACCGAAATCGACAACCTGAATCTGGGATTGAAGCTGATCGTGAATCGGGTGAAATCGGTGACCGAGGGCAAGAAAGTTTCGGAACGGGTGATCAACATCGCCGGGCAGTTTCTCAACCTCAAGATCGACTACCTGGGATATGTGTATGACGATCCCGCCGTGCAGCAGGCGGTCATCAAACAGAAACCGTTCATCATTATGGAGCCCCGCAGCAAGGCCAGTATCTGTATTCACCAGATTGCGGGACGTCTGGAAAAGGTTGAATATCGTGAAGGAGGCGGAGTAGGGCAGTTCCTCAAGCGGTTGTTCGGACGGCTCGAGTAACTTGACGGTGATTTTGGATATATCTTACTCTGTAATTTGTTGAATGGAACGGAACCTGCGAATCGCCGCCCCTATTGCTGGCGGAGCAGTTGTAATATCCCTGTTTGTGGCCCTGTTTGCGGGCGTACCCTTCGGTACCGCGCTCCTGCGCGCCGTGCTTTCCGGGGGAGCGTTCGGGGTGCTCTCCTTCGGTGTGGTGCTGGTGGCTCAGACGCAGCTCCCAGGATTCGGCGGAACACCGGCTGCCTCGGATGCTGGTGGAACCGCGTCCAGCGGGGCCTCCAGTCAGGCCGGAGGAGGAGAGGCAGAACACCAGTCGGGTTCACGCCTCAACATCGTTGTTGAGGATGATTATCAACCGGGTGAGAGCGGCGCGGACAGTCGTGCGGTCACCGATACTGGCGCCGACACCGGCGCCGACACCGGCGTCGACACTGACGCCGCACAGATGGATGAGGAGCCCGAGACTGTGCTCCCCGGCGATGAGGAGTCCAAGCCGCCCCGTCCCCCGGTGGCTGAGCAGGAAACCGGTGACTGGGCGCCTGCCTCTGCCGGTATCGGTTCCGCTGAGCCGGTTTCTGCCGATGGCGCGGCGGCTCCATACTCCTCCGACGACGAGGATGACCAGGTTGAAGAACTGGTAGAAGAGGTTGAAGAGAGTTCTGCCGACGACGAGGAGGCCGTAATGAAGGCCGCCATATCCGAGGAGCAGGATGGTACATCGGTAGAGATCGATGATACTATGCTCGACGAAATGCCCGATATCGGGTCGTTCGCCGGATCTTTTGCGTCGGGAGGAGATTCCGAGAGTGAAGAAACGGGCGATGCCATGGGAGGTCCCGGGACGACCGGGACGTTCTCAGGGGGTACGAAACAGAAAAAGGGAGATCCTCGAAAAGGGTTTGACAACAAGTCTATCGCTAAGGCGCTTCAGACGTTTATGGCAAAAGATTCTGAATAATCCATCGTTGTGAACCGGTTGGGGAGGGGAATGAGCGACGGCGTTTTGACCGAAAAGACTGAAGAGGATCTCTGGAAATCCTATCGGAAGACCAAGGATCCCTCGATACGCAACCGACTCATCAAGCAATACCTCCCGCTGGTGAAGTATGTAGCGGGAAAACTGGCCGTAGGTATGCCTCAGAACGTCGAATTCGACGATCTGGTGAGCTACGGAGTGATCGGGCTCTTCGATGCGATCGAGAAATACGATCCCGGGAAGCACGTCAAGTTTAAGACCTACGCCGTGACCCGCGTGCGAGGTGCGATTTTCGATCAGTTGCGTCAGCTCGACTGGGTGCCACGCTCTATCCGTCAGAAAACGCGCGAACTCGAGGATACGGTGCGTCGGCTGGAGTCACAGCTCGGTCGTGCCGCCAGTGATCACGAAATCGCCAAAGAGCTGGGGGTCAGCGAGAAAGAGTTCGAGAAGCTCGTTTTGAAGATCAGCGGCACCACTGTGCTGTCGCTCAACGACGTATGGTACTCGGGGGATGAAAACGATCGAATGTCGATCGGCGACAGCATCGAAAGTCCCCACAGCCGCAATCCCGATTCCATTGTCGAAAAACAGGAAGTCAAGCGCGTTATCATTGAGGCAATCAACGAACTTCCCGATAAAGAGAAGAAGGTGTTGGTCTTGTATTACTACGAGAATCTTACCTTGAAAGAGATCGGGGCGGTGCTGGGTGTTACCGAATCCAGAATCTCACAGCTGCACACGAAGGCGATTGTTCGCCTCCGCGGGCGGCTTACCAGTGTTAAGCGGGGTATTATGTAATCATGGTTTCGATGGAGCAACTCCAGGCGTTTATGCGCAAAGCCGCTCAGGACGACAAGTCCAAGAAGTATGTCAATGTGAGTGGTGA
>CAYQRW010000214.1:0-6298 GCA_964419735.1 uncultured Spirochaeta sp. | reverse complement strand
CCACCTGGGTGGAGAGGCACAGCGTTGATCGGGAACCGTCGGGAATCAGCGCCGCTTCCACAAAGCCCCCGTGTTGGGTGGGGAAGAGGTACTTCCGGGTGCCGTCATCGCTTTCATTGACGCGCACCGGGGGAATTGCGCCGATCGTGTACTGTTCCGCCAGGGCAGACCTGAGGCGGGCGGGGATGTTCTGCATTTCCTCGAAGGACTCGGCGTGTTTGCGATAGATCCAGTGAAAGATCTGCCTGCCCCGATAGGCCGGTTCTCCCAGCTGGTGGGCCAACTCCTCGAGCTGTGGTAACGAGCATCCCAGAAGTGCGGCGGGTGATTCCATACCGGTCAGCTTGGCCACCGCGCCGGTGGGTGTCAAGCGGGCGGTACGCCCATCCGCCCGCACCGTACCCCGGGGATCACCCAAGGAGAATGAGGCCCACCCAGGCGGAGAGTATCGAGACAACTACCACCACCGTCAGGTTGAACCCGCGCAACGTCAAGGCGAAGGCGATCAGCGGAGCGCCGATTGCCACCATGGGCGTCGCCTGCATGAGCACGTCAGGAATGATCAGCGCCCCCAGCGCCGCGGCGGGCACCAACTCCAGAAAGCGGTGGATCGGCCGCGGCAGGCGGTCAAACCCGGAGAACCAGAACGGGAGCGCCCGCACCGCGTAGGTGCCCAGAGCCACCCCCACCACCGCCAGCAGCCAGTCAGTATGAACCACGGGCGTCCTCCTCACGCCCGGCTGCCCGGCCGGGCCCCGGGCTCTCGGGCGAGCCGATGCATCTGTCCCGGCCGGGCCCCGGGCTCTCGGGCGAGCCGTCGCGCTCGCCGGGGTCGGCACGCTCCCCGGCACCCTCACCGGTGCCCACCGCCATGGCGATTACCGCCCCGGCGACCATGGCCACCGGAAACGCGGCCCCCGCGTCCCAGCCTAACCCCATCCGGAGTGCGGCGTTAATCAGCGCCGCGGAGCTCGCCGCCACGACGAGCGGCGCCACGCGAGCGCCTTCCTTTCCGTGGGCGGCGCGAAACTGCCCCGCCAGAAGGGCGGCAAACAGCGCGTACAGCGCGAGGCCCATCGCCACCCGCAGGTGTTCTGGGAGGATCTCTCCGGTTAGCGCTCCCACGACGGTGCCGCCCACCCAGGCGCTATAGGCGCCCACCTCGAGCCCCAGCAGGTAGCGTGGCCGTACGGTGCCTCCCTCGGCGATGCGCCATCCGGCAACTCCAAAAACTTCATCGGTCACGCCGAAGGCTAAGACACTCCTCGCGAGGATGCCCGGCGCTCCGCCCGGCGCTCCGCCCGGCGCGCCGGACGCGGCGCGGGCGTAGTGTTCACTCCCGAGGTTGTGGGCGATGACGGAACTCATCAGGAGGTGGCGCAGGTTGAGCAGCCACCCCGCCACTACGATTTGGGCAATTAGGAGAAGTGATGCGGGAGATATCCCCCCTCCTATGAGTCCCGCCGCGCCGTACATCCCGATCGCGAGAAACTGAGCCGCCCCGGCAAACATGAAGAGCGAGGCCAATGTCGCGTCCAACGTCGTGAGACCAACGGACTTCACCACCAATCCAAACGTAATCGCCACGGGAATATATCCACTGGCAATCGGAATGGCGGCCACGAGTCCCTTCAAAAAGCTGTGCATATCGCCCCGGAGTGTACTACAATCACCGCGCGAGCGTCTCGGAGCAGAAGTGTCCAACATCGGATTAGATCAGCACCATCTCGATACCCTCACCCGCCGTGCCTGGGAGGAGTCGTTTCGCGACCCGGAGGCGGCGGAGAAGAACGCCTCCGCCGCGTTGGTCCTGGCGCAGACGCTGGGAAATCTGCCCGCGGAGATATCCGCGCGGCTGAGCCGCGCCTGGGCGCGGATCGTTGAGGCTGATTACCAGGGCGCCCAGGACGATCTGGATGAGGCGCTGCGCTTCGCCGGTGAAGAAACCGTGAACCCCGACACCATGGCCAAGATTCATAACGCCTACGGGGCGGTCCACTTCGGTCGCTCGGATCTGGGTAAGGCGATCGCCTCCTACCAACAAAGCCTGGCGGTGGCGGAGCGGCATCGCATGCCCTCCGCGCAGATCGTGGCCCACAACAACCTGGGCGAGGTGGAGCTCGGTCTCGGTCACGTGAACAGCGCTCGCGGACTGTTTATTCAGGCACAACGGCTGCTGGAGAAGCATCCCGATGCCGGCACCGAGGCGGTGGTCCTGAGCAACCTGGGAGAGGTGGCGTTGCGAGAGAACGATCTTGCCACCGCGGAGTCCCGGTTTCTCCATGCTCGCCGAGGGGCTCAGGAGGTCGGGGACCGCTTCAGCGAAGGAGAGATCGTCTCGCGGCTGGGGATCCTCGCCGCCCGCCAGGGGCGCCACGACGAGGCGGAACGCTACCATACCAAAAGCATCGAAATTGCTCAGGAGCTCAAGTCTCCGGTAATGCGCGTATCCGCGCTCATGAACCTGGGTGACTTTCATCGTCAGGTGGGCCAGGCGGACATGGCGGAGCAGATGTTCCGGCACGCCCGGGACCTGGCGTTGCACATCAATGCGCGCCACTTCACCTATCGGCTCCACCACCGTCTCGCGGAGCTCACCGAAGAGCGCGGCGACCTGGCGGCGGCGTTGGATGAGTACAAGCGCTACATGGAACTCAAGACGGAGTTACAGGCGGACTGGACGGAGCACCGGCTGGAAGATCTGACCCGCACGATCGAGGCGGAGCGCCTGCGGGCGGTGAGTGAAATCGCGCAGGAGATTACCTCCAGCCTGGATCTGGATGAAATCTTAGACAAGATCTACGACCACGTGAACCGCGTCCTTGATGCGCAGGTGTTCTCCATCGGCGTCTACGACGAGGAGGCACACCGCCTGGAGTCCCGGCTGGTGATCGAAAACGGCCACCGCCTGAATCCCTATGAGGTATCCCTGGAAGAGGGGGCCACGTTCAGCGGCTGGGTAATTCGCCACCGGGAAGCGATCATTATCGAGGACCTGAGCGCGCAGTACCACCACTATTTGGACCGCTTTCCGGAACATGCCGTGCAGGACGGAAACTATTCAGCCCTCTATTTGCCGCTGCTGGTGAAGGATCGCTTGGTGGGTGTGTTGAGCGTGCAGACCCATCGGACCCACGCCTACTCCGATTTAGACATCAGAATCGTCCGGACGCTGGCGGCGTTTCTGGCGATTGCCATCGACAACGCGCTGATTATCGACCGGGTCACCGTGCTCAACCGCTTAGTGGTACAGGAGAAGGACGAACTTCGCCACGCCTACGATCAGATCAGTGAACTTGCCAACCGTGACCATCTCACCGGGGTGAGTAACCGCCGAATGTTTCAGCAGTTTATCACCGCCAGTCTGGATCAGCGTCGGGATAGTTCGGAGCCTTTGGGGATCGTGTTTATCGATTTGGACCATTTCAAACCGATCAACGACACCCACGGGCACCACGCGGGAGATACCGTGCTCCAGGAAGTTGCCTCCCGGCTTCAAAAAGCTACCCGCTCCGACGACCTGGTGGCCCGGGTCGGGGGCGATGAGTTTGTGGTGGTGCTCACGGTGGGCCCCTCGGCAGAGGTGGTGGAGGCGATCGCCACCAAACTCAAGGAGGCGGTATCCCAGCCGATCGCCATCACTGATGGTGACGGCGCCGACGCGGGCACAGTCTCCGTATCGGCGAGCACCGGCTATGCGCTCTTTCCAGACCACGGCAGTACCTACGACGAGCTGGTACGTTATGCGGATTCCCAGATGTACGGCGCCAAACGCTCGCGGGAGTAGTCCGGCTCCGCGTCTACTTACCTCAGGGACTCGCGGTAGAGTTCGGAGTAGCGGCCACCGGCGGTTACCAGGTCCTCATGGGTCCCCGATTCGATGATAACTCCCTGTTCCAGCACCAGGATTCGGTCCACGTGACGCACGGTAGATAAGCGGTGGGCGATAATGAAGCTGGTACGTCCCTCCATCATCGAATGAATCGCGTGCTGAATCCGCAGCTCCGTCTCCGTGTCGATGCTGCTGGTGGCCTCATCCAGAATGAAAATCCGCGGATCCGCCAGGACCGCCCGGGCAAAGGATATGAGCTGCTTCTGACCGGTAGAAATACCGGAACCGCCCTCTCCCAGCTCATGCTCGTAGCCGTCGGAGAGCGCCATGATCATCTCGTGGGCGTCTACCATGCGCGCGGCTGCCACCACCTCTTCCTCCGTGGCCTCCGAACGGGCAAAGGCGATGTTATCCCGCACGGTGCCGCGAAAGAGTTGCGGCGTCTGGAGCACATAACCCAACTGACTGTGAATCCAGGACTGACTGCGGGAACGCAGATCCTCGCCGTCCAGGAGGACCCGTCCCGCTACCGGCTCATAGAAGCGGCCGATGAGATTGACGATCGTGCTCTTGCCGGAGCCGGTTTCCCCCACCAACGCCACCGACTCTCCCGGAGCCACGGTAAGGTTGAAATCGTGTAGCACCGGTTGGCCGTCATGGTAGTGGAAGGAGACGTGTTCAAAGCGAACCTCTCCCCGGCACCGGGGCCACTGATCTCGGTGCGGTGCGAGGACGGAGCCGAAGCGGGCTACCACTTCCGGAGCGTCGGTGATCTCCGGTTGCGTCTCCAGGAGACCGGCGATGCGTTCCGCCGCGCTCTGCGCCGATTGCAGCTCCGTCAGAACGCGGGCAACTTCCCGCACCGGCTCAAAGAACTGCACCGTGTAGCCCACAAACGCCACAATAACGCCCACCGTCACGGTCCCACTTTCCAGGCGCGCGCCTCCGGCCATGAGGGCGATCGTGGTGCCCACGCTTCCCAGGAGCAGGACCACCGGCATGTAGAGCGCGGAAAACACCGCCGCGCGAATCGCCGCGCCCCGCATGCGGCCGGTGAGCTCGGTAAATTCCCGCAGGTTCTCCGCCTCCCGCACCAGCGTCTTGGAGGTCACCGCGCCGGCGATCCCCTCACTGAAGGAGGCGCTGATCTCGCTATTGAGGCGGCGCACGGAGCGGTGTGCCCCGAGAATGCGCTTTTGAAAGTAGTAGGACGCCAGCGCCAGCGGTGGCACCACGGTAAGCACCAGCAGCGCCAACCCTGGGTTCAGAATAACCATTGCCACCGCCACCGCCAGCATCATCGCCAGCCCCCAGACGATATCCACCAGCCCCCACGCCACCGTTTCTCCTAGACGCTGAATGTCGGAGGTGAGCCGCGACATGAGCCAGCCCACCGGCGTGCGGTCGAAGTAGCCAATGGACAGGTGCTGGAGATGGGTGAAGCTTTCCTGCCGGTAGAGGTACATCAACCCCGTCTCCATGCGTCCGGCGTAGACGATGAGCAGCCACACTAGAAACGCCTGCACCACCGCCAACGCCCCGTAGGCGATAATCAGATTGCTGATGCCGGCGAGACTGCCGGTTTGGATGTAGCGATCCACGGCGATGCCGTTGAGCAGGGGAAAGAGCGCATCCCCCGCTCCCACCACCAGCATGACGATTACCAGGGTGATTACCGTTCCCCGGAACTGCCGCGCCCGCTTGAGCAAACGAATCCAGATGCGGAAGTCAAAACGCTGGGTGAATACCTGATCACGAAACATTGGCATTGGTGACCCCCTGCTGCAGTTCCCAGATACGAGCGAAAAACCCCGCGCCCTCTGCGCCCTCTGCGCCCTTCGGTGACCGGCGGAGCAGTTCCTGCGGCGCCCCATGCTCCACGATTCGGCCGTGTTCCATGACGATCAGGTAGTCGGTGCGCGCCAGGGTGGTGGCGCGGTGCGAAATTAGAAAGGTCGTGGCACCGCGCTCCAAGAGCGCCGACCGGATGCGGGCGTCCGTGCGCGTATCCACGGCGCTGAGGCTGTCGTCGAAAACCATAATTGGACTACCGGTGATCAACGCCCGGGCGATCGCCACCCGCTGTTTCTGCCCCCCCGAGAGGGTGACCCCGCGCTCCCCTACGGCGGTCTCGTAGCCGTGGGTAAAGGATTCGATCACATCGTGCACCGCCGCGGAGCGGGTGGCGGCGGTGATTTCCGCGTCCCGGGCGGCGCTGCGGGCGAGGGAGATGTTGTCGCGGATCGTGCGGGCGAAGAGAAACGGCTCCTGCAATACGAACGCCACGTGGCGGCGCAACCAGCGCCGGTCGATGGTGGTGATATCGTGACCGTCGATCAGAATCCGTCCCCCGGTGGGGTCGTACAGGCGGGAGAGGAGCATCATCAGCGTGCTCTTTCCCGAGCCGGTGGCCCCCAGGATGCCTACGGTGGTGCCGGATGCCACGGAGAAGCTGATCCCGTTGAG
>CAYQRW010000213.1:0-6306 GCA_964419735.1 uncultured Spirochaeta sp. | reverse complement strand
TGGCAACGTGCGAACGGACACATGCAGTTCGAGTACCTTAGTGACCGGTGGTGTGAGATTCACGGATTGCGCAGGGAAGACGTGTTGAAGGACGCGGCGACGGTGAACGATCTGGTACACCCCGACGACCGAGACAGCTTTGTAGAGCGGAACCGCGCCGCCCGCAACAAAGCAAAATCGTTTGCGTGGGAGGGACGTTTTTTCACCGGCGAAGGGCAGCTACGGTGGCTCCGCATAGAATCAAGGCCTCGTGTGCACGAGAATGGCGACATCCGCTGGTTCGGTGTAACCCAAGATATCACCGAACGCAAGCAGGCTGACGAAGAACTGCACGCGATATCGAACATGCAAGCAATTATTCTGAGAATGGCCTCGGAATTCATCAACGTATCTCGCGAGCGAGTGGATAAGACTATCAACGATTCGCTCAAGGAACTGGGAGAGTTTGTTGGGGCAGACCGGGCCTATGTATTCGAATATGACTGGGATCAGGACGTCGCCAATAACACCTACGAGTGGTGCAATACGGGCGTGGATCCTGAAATAAGCAATCTGCAAGGCGTCCCGAACACAGTCATTGATTACTGGGTTGAAGCCCATAGAAATGGTCAAGACATGAGTATCGAGGACGTGATGCGATTACCGCCCGACGACGGAGTACGGCAAGTCCTTGAACCGCAAGGCGTCAAAAGTGTTCTGGCGCTTCCCATGTTGAGACAGGGCGAGTGCATTGGCTTTGTAGGATTCGATTCCGTGAGGCGAATCACGCACTACTCAGAGAAAGAGAAAACGTTGCTGAAAGTGTTCGCTGAGATGTTGGTTAATGTCGGACACCGACAAGATCTTGAAGCCGACCTGATTCACGCGAAAGACCGAGCTGAAGAGAGAAGTGCCGATCTTACTGCGATCATTCAAGGCACCACCGACAGTATATGGGCATTCGATAGAAACTACGATCTTCGATATATCAACGATCGGTTTCGGGACGATTTTCACGCCGCGTTCGGTGTCTGGCTCGAAAAGGGCAGCAATCTGGTTGATGCACTTCCCGCATCTCTACGGCCGATATGGAAGGTCCGGTATGACAGGGCGTTGTCGAACGAGCAGTTTGTAGTCACTGATGAAGTCGAAACGGCACGCGGGAAACAGTTCATTCACGTAAGCTTCAACCCAATAGTCCAAGGCGATCGGGTCATCGGAGGGTCTTGCTTCGGGAGCGATATCACCGACCGTACGGAAGCGGAGATAGCGATCCAGAGGCAACTGAACGAGCAAGAGACGCTCTTGAGGGAAGTCCACCACCGAGTCAAGAACAACATGGCCACCGTTGAGAGTCTCCTATCGCTGCAAGCCGGTTCGACAGCGCATAATCCAGCAAGAATCGCCCTACAGGAGACCATTTCCCGTGTTCAGAGCATACGGGTTCTCTACGATAAACTGTTAATCAGCGATGACCTGCGTGACGTATCGATGCAATCCTACGCGGAAAGTCTTATCGATTCCGTTATCATGGTGTTTGATCCGGAACATACCGCAACGGTCCACACGCGGGTTGCCGACTTCGAGATCGATACCAAGAACGCATTCTCTCTCGGCATCATTCTGAATGAGCTGTTAACCAATGTGTTCAAGTACGCCTTCAAAGACCGTGAGGATCGCCGGCTGTCGCTATCCATCGACAAAACCGATAGAACCGTAACACTCATCGTCCAGGATAACGGCGTCGGTTTTGACGAAAGAACGTTGAAAAACGAATCACCCGGGTTTGGCCTCACCGTGGTTAAGATGCTGGTTGAGCAATCAGGGGGCACATACTACCAATCGAACGACAATGGCGCGAAGAGCGTCGTGCGGTTTGAACTGTAGCTACCAAAGCGGCCGCGTGCCCACCGACCATGGCAGAATCTAGCTCGTGGAATCTCAATTTGCGGCAGAGACGTTTACCGTATAGTCGCTGCCAACCTCCTCGAAGTCTTGGATGCCGAGATAGTAGGTCGTATCCCCGGAAAGGTCGCCGGTGCGGGCGATCTGCGGATTCGTAACAACTTCGGCGCCCTGGGCAATAACCAGACCATCAAGGTTTGTACCTCGAAAGTAATCCACCGCATTTTGCTCACTCTCAAAGAGGTACCACAGCAGTGAGGCGTCGTCCGAGAAATTGGACACGGTAATCCGGTAGTCCCCGGCGCTGTCGGTAGTAAAGCGGTGGATCTCGTAGGCGCCCTCGCCCGCGGATATCCTGTAGTCCACGTCGGCGCCGAGCGGGATCTGCCCGCCGTCCCATACATCATCACTTCCGGAATCATCATCACTTCCGAAAAGTGAATCGCAGCTCACCATTAGCACCAACACCAGCACTACCAACAAAGACGTATAAAGAGAACGACTTTTCACGACAATATCCCTCAACAATCTGACGTTGGTCAAAAGATACTGCAACCGCACGAAAGCGACAAGATCATGGGAATACTGCGGCCAATAGCGAACAAGACCTACGCCTACTTCCGCCTATTGACAGTTATTTATGAGTCCGATTATAAGAAATAGGTACGAGGTCCCCACTGCTTGGAACTTCCGTGCGTGCTGCTGTGTTGGGGACGGAACGACACAGGCAGAGGAGAGAGACAATGAGAAGATCACGGCGGATCTTAGTTGTCTTGGTGATCGTGGCCGGCAGTACGGTCATGATGGGATGCGAGAACATCTTAAGCGGTGAGAACAACGCCGGGAGTGAGAATAACTCAGGGGTTGGCAACGGCGGCTCCTCGGATCTCCTGGGAGGTTCCGACACGATCGGCCGCGGTTACGACTTCTTCAGTGACTACGCGCGTCCGTCCGAAGTGAAGGACAGCCGCATCTTGAACCTGGAGGCCTTGAGCGGAGACGATCTCGTAGAGCGGCGAGTCATTGACGAAGGCGCGACGGAGGTCATTTCCGGAGAGAGCGTAGATGAGTACCTCACCGCCATGAGCGGCGATGTCACGGTAGAGGGCGGCTACAAAGGCTTCACAGGCTCCGTGAGCGCGAGTTTCAGCCAAGAGAGTTATCAGGGGTTCGGTCGTTCCTTCGCCACGGTTCGCTCCGTCGTACAGAAGGAGAAAATCTTCATCGACTCCAGCTACACTGTGAATCCCGAGGAACTGAAACCCTACCTCGAGGCTCGCTTCCGAGATCAGATAAACGATCCGGACATCTCCCCCGCGGAGATATTCCAGGCTTACGGCACGCACGTGATAACCAGCATCTTCACCGGCGGCAGGGTCGAGTATAACGCGACCGCGCGAAGCTCCGAGATTGTGACATCCCGAGACTTCGGTGCCGTCGCCCGGGCCGGCTTCGACGTTAAGTTCCTCAGCGTGGACGCGGACACCGCCTTCAGCAGCAGCGACGAGCAACGTACCTTCGAGAGCTACTCCGACGTCACCGTCAATGTGTATCCGGCAGGACAGAGCTCGATCGATATTGCCACCGAGCAAGACTATGAGGAATGGCAAGACGCGGTGGGAGCCTCCGAGGACAATCTTCTGGCAGCCTTCGACGACGACGGGCTCGTCGGGGTGTGGAACTTCGCCGACGATCAGAGTCGCCGCGACGAGCTGATCGCCGGCTTCGAGGAGTGGGGCCGCACGGCGGAGGAGAACCTGGGGCTCGCCACCTTTGAAGAGTCCACCTTTACCGTAGATTTTAAAGCCTACGGGGGGTGGGAGCGTGTCGGCGGTGGTGACAACGAAATGGATATCGATTCGCCCGCTTTGGGTTTTGGGGGAGATGAAGTACCTGTCACGGCTGCCGTGAGGTTTGAAGTACCTCAGGACAACGAGCTGGTCCTGTTGTTGGACTTCGAGGTCGTTGAAGATGGCGGCAACGGTACTCACTTCAGGGGGCGTAACCGCCGAATCTCGAAGACGTACACAGGTCCCGGGACCCTCGTGGGAATCAACGGCAATCCCTCCTGCAGCTTCAGGGATGAGGCAACCGGAGGGGACGGCCGCAGCGGCACCTTTCCCGCAGACCAATGCGATCTTGCTACCACAAGTATTCCCGGTCCGCTCGGTCCCATAGAGGTTGGTACCATAGACTGGACCGCCGACGCCGACGGCCCAAACGACCATCTCGTTGTCGGCATCGGCGGCACCCTGAACGTCCCGGTGGTGGTGCGCAGCAGCGAGTAGGCAGGTGTTACGGTTTCGAACATGTTCCGCTAACCGTGCTGGGCACCAGACAACCGACACGAGTCAGCCGCCTGATTTACAAGTTTCACGATAAGTGAAGCTCTCATAACGAAACGTGAAATGGGTGGTGCTGATCTGGGATGGACCGGAGTGAGCCGCCGCTGTACCGAGAGCTCGAAATGGGCGTTCCAGGGGGTTCCGCTACTCACTTTCGTTTAGAAATTTCTTAATCATCCAGTTTTCCGTTGGATCTCCAGGGCAAGTCCAAGTTGGCAGGAATATTGCTTGCGGTAGGCATGATGTATAAGAAGCCTGCGTCGAAAATTCTCCGGATGATTCTCATTGGTTTGGTCGTTCTCGTCCTCTCGGGGTGCGATATGCTGTTTGGCTCCGGTGGCGGCGGAGGTGGAGGGGGAAGCACGGTCCCGGCATCCCGCACGGCGACTGATCAACTGCGCAGTGACATCGGGAACCTCCAACTGACCGACGAGCAGGTAAACGCGATCGTCGCGGGAGCAATCGGCGCCATCAGCACGGAAGGACTCGATGACTCCACTGACGGCAATCTAGTCCTTCCCGAGATGGTGCGCGGAGCAAACTCCGCGCTCAGCGGATCAGACTTTGAGGACGCCGAGCGCCTTGCGATCGTGGAGGCGGTAGCAAAAAGCGCGGTAGGGTCGATTTCGAGCGTTGGCGCCTCGTCGCGGGGATCCGTATGGGCGTCTTCGGCTAACGATACGGTAGGCGCGATCGTGACGGCATCGATAGACAGTCTGGACGGTGCGGGATTCAGCTCGGAGGAACGTAAGTCGGAGGGCGCCGGTCGATCAGGACGGGGTGCCGTCACGGGACTCGGTGCAGCCGGAGTCGACTCAGATGCTCTCGACGCCGCTGTTCGCGGCGTTGCTTCCAGCGCCGTGGTCGCTCTTCCCGACGCGGACTTTGCCTCAGCGACCGATACCGAACGCGCACTGGGATCCATCGCCAGGCAGGTTACCGGCGCTCTCGACGAAACGGGGGTTTCCGGGGTGGACGCCACACGGCGCCTCCGCGGTGTCGCCCGCGGGGTGGCATCGGCAGCGTCCGACAACCTCGGAAGCGTTGTGTCCGACGCGAATACTCTTTACGGAGCGCTTCGCTCGGTGGCTCAGAACACAACCTCCGCAATCCAGGACGTTTCCCTAGACACCTCCCTCGACCAGGACGCGCTTGAGGCCCTGGTCGGTGAAGTCTCCAATGGGGTCTCACGCAGTGTTTCCGGCGGTGTTGGGACCGCCGCAGCGTCCATTTCCGGTACTGACATCAAGGTGGCGGTCCGTTTTGTGGTGGACGGAACCTCTCGCGGCCTGGATGAGGCCTCCGGGAGCCAGACGCTCAGCGGCGCCGTCACCGCGAACGTGCTCCGTGAGGCGGTACGGGGAGCCGCGACCGGTGGTACCCTCGCGGCTAACTCCCTCAACCAGACCGTCACCGCGGCGGAACTCAACACCGAGCTGACGAGTCAGTTGGATACGATAAAGGCGGAACTCACGGCACTCGGGGACGAGCTCGAATCGCTCCGCGATGAGCTGGATACCCTGATCGAAGAGGGCCAGGAGGCGGCGAACAATACCGCTCCGACAATCGACTCGGTTTCGTTGAGCGCGGGGGATGGCGAGAGCACCTTCTCCGACGTTGCCAACCGCGGCAGCGTGGCAATCGGCGCGACGGTACGCGTGGCGATCAGCGCCAGCGACGTCGACACGGATGACAACCTGAGCTACGAAGTAGTGGTCACCAATCCCGACGGCGGGACGTCGACCGCCGGTGTCGTATCCGGAGCGAACCCGCCGACGTACGAGTTCACCCCGAATACCGGCGGAACCCACTGGATCGACGTCTTTGTCGACGACGGGACCGACGAGGTGACCGTCGTGCAGGCGGTCGTTGCCTCGGGCATCGAGGCGCCGGTCTTCTCACTCTCCCGGGACCGCTACGTGGGCCCGCAGGAGCTGACGATCACGACCCCCACGGCGGGGGCCAACATCTACTACCGTTTCGATTACGAAGACCCGACCAACGCGGACGAGGCGTACGGCGGACCCCTGACGATCTCATCGAGTACCGTCATCACCGCGATCGCCGAGGTGAACGG
>CAYQRW010000212.1:0-6314 GCA_964419735.1 uncultured Spirochaeta sp. | reverse complement strand
ACCTGGGAAACCCAAAACACGGTAATCCTTCCGCGTATCCTGACAATAACTATGCTACCGAAGTTGCGGCGTACAGGATATCGGAACCGTGGGAGGCGAGCAGTGTCACATGGGCGACGCGACCATCGATAGATTCGACTTCTCCGATCAAGGCTGCTACTGTTTTTCCATCCAGCACCGACGGCTCTTACGTCGAAATCGACATTACTGACTGGTATAACGGTTGGCAGTCAGGAGTCGTGAGCAACCATGGAATCGAGATACGGGGAAGCGATACGTTCCAGGACGTTTGGTACCAAAGTTCGTTTGTCAGCACGGAGAGTACAGAGTACCAAGACTACAAACCACGACTAATCGTAACAGAAAATTAGAATGGCCTTCGAGAGATTTTGGATCCATTTCGATTAAGTGGAAGCGAAATCAAACATTGTCATGTGTGTCCGCAGGACTATCGCCTTTTTGGTTTTCTATGGCTCGATCACGATATCGAAGCATTCCGCGCGGGAGCGAGGGCGTGGAGAGAGAACGACATCGATGCCAACGCCGCGGGCGCGCATGTGTGCATCAGGCCGTACTTCCGGGTCGTCGGAGGACGGCCAGAACCTGGAAGGATATGAAGCGAAACTGGTGGATAATCTGTAGAAGCGGTGGAACTAAATCTCATTGGGAAGCTACATGCCGGAAGCCGTACGGCGAATGGAGATACAAAAGAGTAGCGGAGGGACGCCACGGTTTGAGATCCCGACGGTAGTGGATCGGATAGCACAAATGGCTGCCCGGTTGGTATTCGAACCGACACTGGAAGCGGTATTCCACGAAGATATCCTACGGATATCGTTGATCTTCCGGTTCGAGTCTGTGAAGCAGATGACGGTGGGGCACTTGGCGGGGCTATCGTTGCGGCGGCCGGCCTTGGAAGGTTCGAATCGATTCAATCGGGTATGCGTGAATGGGTTCGATATCGCGAGGAGTTTGCGCCAAATCGACGAGATGAGACCCGCTTTTCCGAAGGACAGGAAATGAAGCGTTACACGAAGCTGCAATCAGTGCGCAGGCGACTGAGGCGGAGATGGGTGTCGCGGCGTGGGTAGCTGGCACCTACACAATCTCTTGCGCCAGAGTGAGGGCCACAGGCGCCGCAATCAGCAACGAAATACGGCTCGATGAGGACGACTTCGACCTGAACGTCCTCTTCTGAATCCGCGGTCCCTCTACCAGCTTCGAACCGCGAACCGGATGCTTTGCCCGAGGGTGCCGTAGGAGAAGCCGAAGTAGTCGGCCCAGTAAGCGTCATTGCTGATGGCGGACTCGCTGTCCAGATACCAGTCGAGGGACGGCGTGTATCGCACGCTGTTTCCCTCTTGGCTTCTCGTCCACCCCTCCTCGCTCACCTCTTCAGTGTTGAAATCGGTCAGCTCGACATGGCCCCACATCCGGTATTCTTCCAGCAACTCCAGCGAAATCTGATCGTATCCGGAGCCGTCCACGGAAGGGATATACCAGTTCACCTCAATGTACTCGATTAGCCCAGAATCGTTCGATACGATCCGAAACGAGGGATGAGCCACCCCGATGCGGCCGTCCTCGAGTAAGGGAGGAGCCAGACCGCCGTGAAACTCTGCCAGGGTGTTCGTGCCGTCTGTGAGACGGTAGTAGCCTTCAGGAAGCTCCTGAAACAGAGTATTCCCGTTCTCTCCGTATCCGAACTCCGCCCGCTCCGAAAAGCGTTCGTCTGTGACCATCGTAAAGACGCAGGGGGAGGTGCTGGAAAAAGTTGTCTCGTCGCCCCAGGAGATAGAAACGGGTGGGTAGAATTCGGCTACCCCTGATGAGGGTGCCCCCTGAGAACCCCATAACGTGTGTACCTGGGCACCAGCGAACTGCCACGCTCCGGCTCCAGTAAAGGTACCTGGTGTGACATCGGACCAGTTCAGATAGAATACGTTGGACTCGGTGTACTGGGGCGCAAAGCCGTAGTTGAGAAAGTTCTCGAACATTCGGACCATATCGTCGATGGTTGCTAAGGTAGTAATTGACGCCAGAGCGTCAGCGTCGGTTACGAACGTCTCTGCCGTCGATTCCGAGAGCAATCGGCTTGCGGCGCTATCGTCAAAACCGATCGTCCCCAAGTCCATGTCGTCATCAAAATAGCTGGTGTCGATGGAATCTATCACCGTGGAGTCGCCGATTCCTATTCCAACGATGCCGACGACAACTCTGTCCGCAGCGGTTGGGTTCACTAAGAACGCAACGAACTTCTCGCCCTCTGGCAAAGTCACAGAGAACGAACCGTCCGAGTTAAGGGAATACGTGTCATAGGCGAGTTGCCCGGCCATGTAAGAGTCATAGAAATAGTCTGTCAAGGAAGACCAATGACACACCCACACCTCATACCCGGTCCACTCCTGAGACGAGGCCGAGACCATCCCCTCCTGCGGGTCCGGCAGGAGGACCGATGTGGAGAAGGTGCCGGTTACGGTGACGCCGGCCAACTCAGGTTCTTCTGGAACGACTGGATCTTCGGTTGGTGGATTGTCACTGGTAGGGTTATCTGTTCGAGGGTCGACCGGCTGATCACAGCCAAGGAGAAACAACAAGCTCAACAGCAGGATTGCAAGGATCGGAACAACTCTATTGGTGAGAGAAGACAGATTCATGTTGAAACTCCTTGGTCGGCTGGTTGAGCCATGTAAGCTATAGGACAAGTATAAGGGGAGTACCTGAAAAATTGCAAAGGAATTTCTAAAATATTTATTATTACCTATTTTGTCAGCAAAAATGGATCCCAAACTCGGGGAAGACTGTTCATTAGAAGATTCCAATTCCTGATTTGGGCAGTGTTTCATCAGTGTGTAGAACCGATCTCGAAAAGGCATCCGAAATGTTGCGCGCATTCGGAGGAGTTGCTATACCAGGACTCGAACCTGAGACCTCCGGGTTATGGGTACGCTCCGGGGAGGTTCACCGCTGTGCTTTCGTAGATAAGTGTATACACCGAAGGGAGTTATTTCAATGGGCTGGTTGTATCTGGTTCTTACAGAAAAACCTCATATCTACATCTTATAGTTGGGAGATCATCTCGAGGCGTGTTGACGACGGTGCAATGCGTTGAATAGGGTGGCATCCTGAAAAGTGAAAGGATGTGGGATAACAGACGCGATCAAGACGTCATATGAGGCATTGCCACAAACCATCTTGGTTCCCCGGGAGTACGTGAACCGACGGGCGGAAGTCATCGTTCTCGATGGGATGGTGTCGTCGTTAGATAACGGATCTGATAGTCGTGAGGATTTGATCGAATCTGGGAGCGAGCATCTTGACGTCAGATTGTTGTAGCGTGTCACCCGTGGGATAGCGTAACCGCGGTGAGTAGGTATGGACAAAGAGCACCGACTCCTGGATTTCTTCCAACCGAGGATACGTCTCGATCAACTCAGATAGAAGAACGTCAATGTGGTGGGTTCTTCGGATGGAACGGCCAGCTTTGACCAGAAGTGCCTTGAGATACTTTTCGATCGCTTGATGCATGTGGTAGATGATAATCTCCGGATATCCGTGCTCAACCATGAGCAATCGAGCTGTTTCAGCATCGTGACTGGCAAGGGTAACCCACTGATCCAGCTCATTTTCGCTCATACAACACCGTACCGGAGTTGACGGCATCCCGCCAGAACTGAAGACCCATCTTCCGTTCGAGATCTTCCGATGATTCAACCAAGAGGTCCAGACCGTAGTCTCTCGGGAATAGAGCGCGACTTATTTCAAGAGAAACGGTCCTCTTGTCTCGGCCCGAATCGTCGATAACCAGCAGATCGACATCACTTGCCTCATCAGGGACTCCGTGAGCGTGACTACCAAACAGAATAATTCTCTTTGGGTCGACAAGAGTTCTGATCGATGACGTGATGCTCCGTATTCGTTCCTGATCAACGTTCATAACGTTACCCGGGTGCATTATAGCAGGTTCGGGATGTTTTGCGTACGGTGGACATTTGTCAGGCAGAGGACTCGATGCGTGCGTGCCCATGGCTTCGAACACAGCCATACGGAGGACCGGGTTATTTCCATCCGTCCGATTCTTCGGGCTCACCATATCTTGCATTGTCCGGCCGTTTCGCGGTTGCGCTCCGACATAGGTTTTCCACCATAATTCCTGCAGAATTTGCAAATCGAATAATAGTGCTCAAGAATTAGCAGTGCCGATCAGGGAGGTAGAAATGAGTATACGCGTGAAGATTCTGGGGATCGTTGCGATTTCGGTTGCCGTCACTGCGGTGACCCTCGTGGTTTCGGCGGCGGTCGGAATCGGCGCAACCGGTGACGCGGTTGCGGAGACGACCCTTGTCTGGAAACTCGAGGACGATCTCTTCATCGCCCGCGAGCAATTTGCATCCTCTTTTGGTACGGTCCGACTGGATGATGGGCACCTCGTTGCTGAGGACGGTACGCCGATCGGCGGTGACCATGCTTTTGTCGACGACCTGGCGTCGCTTTTCGGCGTGACCGCTACGGTGTTCGGGCGGACCGGGAACGACTTCGAGCGGCTCACCACCAACATTCGAACGCCGGACGGAAACCGTGCAACCGGGACGATGCTCGGCACTGAATCCGCAGCGTACGACCCCGTAATGGACGGGACGACCTACTTTGGGTCCGCGCAGATCCTCGGGACCAACTATCTCACCGTCTATGACCCGATCGAGGAGGGTGGCGAGATTGTCGGAATTCTATACCTCGGGATCGCGCGCACAGAGATCGAGTCGCTTATCGGTGAAACGACGCGGCGCTACGTCGGCCTTCAGGCCCTTATTGGTGCGGTGGTGCTTGGCGCATCGTTGGTCCTGGCGTTCATCATTGCTCGGGCGATAACGTCGGCGCTCTCCCGGGGCGTAGATTTCGCGGTGGAACTCAGTAACGGAAACCTCAACACGCATCTCGACGTCGACAGAAAGGACGAGCTCGGAGATCTGTCCGAGGCGTTGCGGACGATGGTGGACCGACTGCGGGGAATCGTCGGTGATATCCGGAGTGCGACGGACTCGGTTGCCTCCGGGAGTGCCCAGGTCAGTCAATCGGCGCAGCAGCTCTCCTCTGGGGCGACAGAGCAGGCGGCGAGTGCGGAGGAGGTCTCCTCCTCGATGGAGCAGATGTCCTCCAACATCCGACAGAACGCGGACAACGCGCTTCAGACCGAGAAACTCTCACAGAAGAGCTCATCCGATGCCGAAGAAGGGGGGCAGGCCGTTCGGGAGACCGTCGCCGCTATGAAGGAGATCGCCGAGAAGATCTCGATCATCGAGGAGATCGCCCGCAACACGAACCTCCTTGCCCTGAATGCGGCGATCGAGGCGGCTCGCGCCGGTGAGGCGGGGAAGGGCTTCGCCGTCGTCGCAAGCGAGGTACGGAAACTGGCGGAACGCAGCCAGACGGCGGCCGGCGAAATCAGCGAGCTCTCGACCCGTTCCGTTGCAGTGGCAGAGAGGGCCGGAGAGATGCTCGAGCAGATCGTTCCGGACATCAAACGGACGGCGGAGCTGGTCCAAGAGATTTCGGCAGCCAGTAACGAGCAAAACAGCGGGGCGGAGCAAATCAACTCAGCGATCAACCAGCTAGACACGGTGATTCAAGGTAACGCCAGCGCATCCGAGGAGATGGCCTCCATGTCTGAAGAGCTCAGCGGGCAGGCGGAACAGCTACAGAGCACGATAGCGTTTTTTAAGACGGATGAGAGCAAAGGTTCCGGCGGCACGCGCCAGGTGGCGCAGGCGGCACCGAGAGGAAGTAGCCGCTGGACTTCCCGGCCTGTGAACACCTCGAGTAAGAAATCCGTTCAAAAACAAGAGAAAGGAATCGTCCTGGACGACATGGATGGCGGAGAATCGGACGATCTCGATGGCGAGCTTCCAAGAGTTCCTTCGCGATCTCAAGACGCGAGTGTCCCGAAATAAGCGTCCCGTCTTTCTTCGCAATCAGTGGGTCGGTAATGGCTCCGGTCTCTGGGATGTCTCGGCGCAGGTGATCCCAATATTCCTCAATTGTGTCAGTGTATCCGCCAGAAGTCCCAGTGTCGTTGCCACAGGTATCTGAAGCCCACGAATACTCGGGTATCCTTCCTTTTCCGCGGTGTCGACGGTGATACAATCAAACGTATTCATCTGCGTGAGGCTCCTTTCGGCACCGTGTATCTCACTTCAGGCGATCGAAAGATGAACCTAATGACCGAGTCAAACCGCATCAGAGATCTTATAAGTGTTATCGGTTAACTGCCGCCGAACGGTCATTGCTATGGAGAGTTGCCGAGATTCCGATCAAGG
>CAYQRW010000211.1:4899-6374 GCA_964419735.1 uncultured Spirochaeta sp. | reverse complement strand
CAGCCACCGTTTCCCCCGCTGACTTTGATCGCTATGGAGTGCCGGAGATCCCCTCTGAGTACTGGGAAGCGCTGGAACGCGGCTGGGACGAGCACGTACGGGTGAATCGGTGACTGTCTGGTCAGTGAGCACGTGGCGATTGGGCCAGTGAAGGAGTGAAATAGCTCCCATGAGTACCCCACGACGTTCTCTTCCGAGGAATTCTGCCGACCGACGCCGACTGCTGATCCGGCTGCTGCCGTTGGTAGTGTTTTTTACGCTCACGGTGGGGGTGGGCCTGGTTCACGCGGTGTTGCAGTCCCTGGCGCTGGCGGGACCGCCGGCGCTGAACTCCCACCATCGGGAGATGGGGATCTGGTATGCGTACCAGGCGCTCTTTATGCGACCGGAGCTGCTGGCCTCGCTGGGGCACACGCTCTACGTGGCGGTGGTTTCGGCCACCATCTCGGTGGCGCTGGGGGCGGTAGGCGCCTATCTCTTATGGCGCGCTCCCGCCTGGGTCCGGCGCGCGGGGGCCGTATACCGATTGCCGATCATCTTGCCGCACATCGTGGTGGCCTTCTTGACGATGGTGTTGTGGTCCCGGAGCGGCGTGATCTCGTCCCTCACGCACCATCTGGGTATTACCCCGGGGGGCGACGGCTTTCCGCGGCTGCTCTTCTCCTCCAATGGGGTGGGTATCATATTGGCCTACGTCTACAAGGAGTTTCCCTTCGTCATGTTGCTCTCCATGGGAGTTCTCGATCGAATTCCGCAGCGGATGATTTCCACCGCCTACATGCTCGGGGCGGGACCGGTGCGTACGTTCTTCACGGTAGCGGTGCCGCTGATGGCGCCCATGTTGAATCAGATCTTCATCATCCTCTTCCTGTATACCCTGGGGGGCTTCGATATTCCCTGGCTGCTGGGCGGCAGTAGTCCGCAGATGGTGCCCATGACGGTGTACTCGCTCTACTTTCAGGGTTCCCTGTCGGATCGGTCGATCGCCATGGCGGCGTTGACGATGATCGCCGCGCTGGCCGTGGTCTTCGTGGTGATCTACTCCCGTATCGCCCGGCGTCTGGCGACGTGGGAGCGGCCGATATGAGGCGGGGGCAGCGTAGCCCATGGCTCGTGTTCCTGGGCGTGGTGCTGGTGATCTTCGTCGCGCCCATGGTGGTGCTGGTGATTAACGCCGGAGCGGCGCGCTGGACCTTTCCGGATCTCCTTCCGGCGGAGGCCAGCACCCGCGGTGTGGAGCTCCTGGTGGAGAACCGGAGGGACATTGCGCGGTCGCTGATTTCATCGACCCTGTATTCCGTCGCCACGGTGGTGCTTGCCTTTCTGCTCTCGGTGCTCCCCGCCAGCGTGCTGGCACGGTATGAGTTCCGCGGCCGCTTCATCTTAGAGGCGCTGTTTCTCTCGCCGGTGCTGGTCCCGGCGATTACCTACGGGATGGGTATCCATTTTCTCTTCATCCGAATTGGGCTCGCCGA
>CAYQRW010000211.1:3238-4799 GCA_964419735.1 uncultured Spirochaeta sp. | reverse complement strand
GCGCTGTTTGCCACCGGCCAGGCCGAAGAGACGAGCAACGTGGTGCACGTGTATTCGCACCGTCACTACGATACCGACCAGGAGCTGTTTCGCCGGTTTGAGGAGCTCTCCGGGTATGAGGTTCAAGTGGTGGAAGCCGGTGCCGATGAGCTGATTCAGCGGCTCACCGCGGAAGGCCCCAACTCACCCGCGGACGTGCTGATCACGGTAGATGCGGGCCGTCTCCACCAGGCAACCTCCGAGGAGCTCCTGCAGCCGGTGGAGTCTCCCGTGCTCGATTCCCTCGTGCCCGATTACCTTCGTGGCGCCGACAACGAGTGGTTCGCCCTGACGGTACGCTCCCGCGTGATCGCTTACCGCCGGGACCGCGCCGACCAGTCGATCCTGTCTACCTACGAGGCGCTGGCGGGTGAAGAGTTTCGTGACAACATCGCGATCCGCTCCTCCAGCAATATCTATAACATCTCCCTCATGGCGTCTCTGATCGAGCATTTGGGCGCGGACGCCGCCCAGGATTGGGCCGCCGGCATGACCGAGAACTTTGCGCGACCGCCGCAGGGCGGTGACACCGATCAGCTGCGGGCGGTGGCCGCCGGTGAGGCGGACTACGCGGTGTCCAATACCTACTATATCGGGCGACTGCTGGGCTCCAGCGATCCCGCAGATGTGGAAGTTGGTGAGCAGATCGGCGTGTATTTTCCCAACCAGCCCGGTGTTGCGGGTAGCGATGGCCGGGGTGCGCATATCAACGTGAGCGGCGCCGGGGTGACGCGCTACGCCGACAATCCGGAGGGTGCCCGGGAGCTGATCGAGTTTCTCGTCAGCGACGAGGCGCAGGAGGCGTTTGCCCAGGCGAACTTCGAATATCCGATTCGTGACGGGATCGAGCTGGCGCCGGAGATCGAACAGTTTGGGGAGTTCGTTGCTGACGATCTTCCGCTGTACATCTTGGGCGAGAATCAGCGCGAGGCGACGATGATCTTTGACGAAGTCGGTTGGCCGTGATTTGACGTCGGTTCCATTCATTTCTTCACTGAGATCGCGTGGTCGCTATCCCCTGTGGGTGGCGGCCGCGCTTATTCTCGTGGCGGTGATCGTCACGCCCTACATTCCTCTGGTAGTGAGCCTCGTTAGCGGGGGAGGGGAGAGCTGGGACCATGTGCGAACCACCGTTCTCGGCCGCTACACGGTGAATACCGTTTTCCTGGTAGGTGGTGCGACCCTGGGGGCCTCGGTAATCGGCGTAGCGGGGGCGTGGATTCTGGAACGCTACCGACTGCCGGTACCGCGGGTGCTGGAGCTGGCGTTTGTGGCCCCCTTGGCGCTGCCGGTGTACATCGGCACCTTCACCTGGAACGGAATCTTCGCCTTTCGGGGTCCGATCGACCGCGCCCTGGGAATAAACGTTCCCTTTGGGGGGATCTGGGCGGCGATCTTTATTCTGGTGATCGGGCTCTACCCCTACGTTTATCTCACCACCCGGGCGGCGCTTATGGCGAACTCCCGAGTGCTGTTTGAGGTGGTGGCCTCCTTGAGTGGGGGCGTGCCGCGGAGCCGCAGC
>CAYQRW010000211.1:0-3138 GCA_964419735.1 uncultured Spirochaeta sp. | reverse complement strand
GTTACACGGGAAGGCGACGGCGCGGGTGCCACTCTGCCGAGCGGGCGGGCACGCGCCGGCAGTCGGCGGCACTACTGGCGCCGGCTGTGGAGTGGCGTCATACCCTCACTGCGCCCGGCGATCGTCGGCGGGGCCAGCCTGGTTGCGATGGAGACGATGAACGCCTACGCCACGCCGGTGTTTCTCGGAGTGGAGACGCTCTCCACCGGCGTCTTTCGCACGTGGTTTGGCCTGGGAGACTTGCCCACCGCCACGCTTCTGGCGGCGATCGTCCTGATGGCGATGCTCACGCTGATCGCCGTGGAGCAGTACGGCCGAGGCCGTCGGCGGTATACCACCGCCGGTGGCGCTCCGCCGCAGCGCGTTCCCCTGCCCCGCTGGGGCACCGCGCTCCTGGTGGGTGTACTCCTGCTGCCGGCGCTACTGGGCTTTTTCATTCCGATGGCGCAGCTCACCTGGTGGACGGTGCTGGCCGGCGGTGACGGTATCACAGGAATCGGGGCGACCACCGCCCGCACCATTTCGCTGGCCCTGGCCACGACACTGGTCATTCTCGCCGTGGCGGTGCTCCTCAATTTGGTGGCATACCTACGACCCGGGTGGATGATGAACGGGGTGTTACGCATCGCGGGAATCGGCTACGCCGTTCCCGGTACCGTGGTGGCGATCGGGGTGTTGGCGGTGTTTCAGCAGTTGCGCCTGATCGATGAACGGCTCTTCTTGTTCGGCACGGTGGGAGGACTCATCTTTGCCTACGTGGCGCGGTACCTGGCGGTGGCGGTACAACCGATTCAGTCGGGATTTGTACGGCAGCATCGCAGTACCGTAGACGCCGCCCGCTCCTTGGGGAGCGGCCCCGCCCGGGTGCTCACGCGGGTGGTGCTGCCGGTGTTCCGTCCCACCCTGGCCGGGGCGGCGCTGTTGGTGGCGATCGACGTGATCAAGGACCTGCCCATGACCTTGCTCCTGCGCCCATTCGATTTCAATACCTTGGCGGTTCAGGTCTACCGGCTGGCCTCCGACGAGCGCATGCCGGAGGCCTCGCCGCGAGCACTCTTGCTGGTTGCGGTGGGAATCCTTACTATGTGGGTCATCATGAGCCCAGCCAAACGGACTGCGGAGGACAGCTGATACGATGCTACAACTGCGGGAGCTCACACGAAAATTTCCCGGTATGGATCATCCCGCCGTGGATGCGTTGGATCTGGAGGTGGCTACGGGGGAAGTGGTGGCGCTGGCGGGAGCCAGCGGTTCCGGTAAGACCACCACGCTCCGTCTGATTGCGGGATTTGATCGTCCCGATGGCGGACAGATCGTGGTGCAGAACGCTGCGGTGGCCGGTCCAGACCGCTTCGTGCCGCCGGAGCGTCGCAGCGTGGGGGTGGTGTTTCAGGATTTCGCCCTGTTTCCGCATCTCACCGTGGCAAAGAACGTGGCCTTTGGTATTTCAGATCTGAAGGGACGCGCTCAACGGCGGCGGGTGGAAGAGCTACTGCACCTGGCGGGCATCCCGGAACTGGCACAGCGCTATCCCCATGAGATTTCCGGAGGGCAGCAGCAGCGGGTAGCGCTGGCGCGGGCCCTGGCACCCCGGCCGGATGTAATTCTCCTGGATGAACCGTTTAGCAATTTGGACCATACCTGTACCCACCGCCTCCTGTCCGAGACGCGAAACCTCCTCAAAGCCGGTGGTAGCACCGCCATCGTGGTCACTCATGATCGGTACGAGGCGTTTACCCTGGCCGACCGGATCGCCGTTCTGGAAGCGGGGCAACTGGAACAGTGCGGCACCGCCGAAGAGATCTACGCCCGCCCCGCCACCCGGCATGTGGCGGAGTTTGCCGGCAGCGCCTCCTTCCTGCCGGTATGGCACGGTGGGCCGGACACTGAATGGACCTGCCCCCTGGGCCCCGTCCCGGATGATGTGGCGGTGGTTCCGGCGCAGGGTGGCGGCCACCTGGCGGTGGTGCGCCCGCACCAGCTTGCCGTCACCTGTGGACCGTGCTCCTTTGGTGAGCACAACGCCACGATTCTGGATGTGCGCTTCTTAGGCGCGGTGCTGGCGGTGCTCCTGAAAGTCACCTGGGAGAGTGGCTTCGAGGAAGTGCTGATCCACGTAAACGGACCGATGGAGGGCTTGAGCGCCGGGAGTCCCGCCCGGGTGGATTGGGTCTCGAGGCCGATGGCAGCCGCCCCCGGGGGGCGGCCACTTCCTCACGAGTCCAGCGTCGCCAGGTAGGCGTTGAGCGCGGCGAGCGCCTCTTCTTCTTCTTCGCGGGCTTCCGCGAGATCACTTCTGATGAATCGCAGATCGTTCTCCTGATTGTCCAACTGTGACACGTAGCGGCGATACAGATCCGAGTTGCGGTCGAGATTTTCCATGTTTCCGCGAATCCGCTGTTGATCCCGAAAGATCTCGTCCCGGCGTTCCTCCAGTTCTTGGCGTTCGGTGCGGAACGTCTGTACCTGGTCCCGAAGTTCCACGATGTTCTGGAGGATACGTCGGACGCGGGGTGCCAGGAGCCGATTACTGCTGAACTCCACCAAGAGTTCCCGGTCCATCTCAGTCATGGTGTACTCCTGCTCCAGCACCCGTTCCTCGGTGATCGTGGTGGAGGAAGAGGTAAGCGTGATCACCGCGTTTTCCGGAGTGACCTCCGAGGGGGTGGGGGAGATGATCTCCCATCCTCGGCGTCGGGGGTGATCGATGCGAATCGGCGGAAAGGCGTTGGAGCCCGCATTGCCGCCGGTTCCAGGCATCCCGCCGTCGCGCTCCAGCGCGTAGCGCGTCTCCAGCCGTTCGCGGCGCTCCGCCACCAGCATGCCCGCGGCGATCCGTACCGTGCGCAGTTCCTGCGGGGACCGGTCCTGGTCGCGGGTAACGATCAACTCCAAATCGCGGGCGTACGGCACGGTTCGCTCGGCACCGGCGGGCGTTACCGGGAGCATCGCGTCGCCCACGTAACGATCACCATCGTAGATCGTGAGGGGGCCCTCCGGGAGGCGCACATCAACCTCGTTCTCAAAGGTGAACGCCAAGCGCGGATTGTCGGCGTCCCGGTGCGGATCGAAGCTGCGTACCAGCTCGGAGGAGAACCGACCATTCACGATCGGAATCATGGCGGATTGCCCCCGGGA
>CAYQRW010000210.1:0-6381 GCA_964419735.1 uncultured Spirochaeta sp. | reverse complement strand
GCGATCTTCATCGGGGTCACCGCGGGGGTGGTTTCCGCGGTGTGGCGCTACTCAGCCGCGGATACCGTGATTATGCTGATCGCCCTGTTCGGTCTTTCCATGCCGAACTTCTGGTTGGGAATTATGCTCATCTTCTGGTTTAGCGTACAAATGCCGGTCCTTCCGGCAGCCGGTTGGGGAGAGATGGCGCAGGCAGTCTTGCCCGTCATCACCCTGGGTACCGGCGGAGCGGCGGTTATCGCCCGGATGACGCGCTCCAGCATGCTGGAAGTGATTAATCAGGACTACATTCGTACCGCCCGGGCCAAAGGCGTGCGAGAGGCGGTGGTGATCAACAAGCATGCGTTGCGCAACGCCCTCATTCCGGTGGTCACGGTGGTAGGACTCCAGTTTGGCTTCTTCCTGGGGGGCTCCGTTCTCACGGAAACGGTATTCGCGATCAATGGTCTGGGGCGCATGATGGTGGGAGCGATCAGTTCCCGAGATTTTCCCGTAGTCCAGGGAGGCGTCCTGGTCGCCTCGGTTTCCTTTATGGTGGTGAACCTCATCGTGGATGTGACGTACAAATTTCTCAACAAGCGGATCGAACTCAACTGACGGAGCATACATATGGCAGGAACGGCGAGCAAAGCGGAAACCTTACTGGATGTGCGGGACCTGCACACCTCCTTTTTTACCGACGATGGGGAAGTGAAAGCGGTCGATGGGGTGAGCTTTTCCATCAAAAAGGGAGAGACCCTGGGAATCGTAGGGGAATCCGGATGCGGCAAGAGTGTGACCTCGCTGTCGATTATGCGACTCCTCAGTCAACCCGGCCGCGTCGTAGGTGGTGAAGTTCGGTTTCGCGGGGAGAACCTGCTGGAACGATCGGAACAGCAGATGCGTCAGCTCCGGGGCAAAGATATCTCCATGATCTTTCAGGAGCCCATGACCTCACTGAATCCCGTCTTCACCGTGGGCGATCAGATTGCCGAGGCGCTCCAGATCCATGAGAGCCTGGACAAGCGTGCCGCCTGGGCCAAGGCGATCGATATGCTGCGGCTGGTGGGCATACCGGGTCCCGAACGGCGGGCGAAACAGCATCCCTTTGAACTGTCCGGGGGCATGCGCCAGCGGGTAATGATCGGAATGGCTCTGGCCTGCAACCCCTCACTCCTCATCGCCGACGAACCGACCACCGCGCTGGACGTGACGATTCAGGCCCAGATTCTGTCCCTGCTTCGCGGTCTGCAAGAGAACCTGGGTTTGACGATTCTACTGATCACTCACGACCTGGGCGTGGTAGCGCAGACGTGTGACCGGGTGGCGGTGATGTACGCCGGCAGGATCGTGGAATCCGCCGACGTGCACACGCTGTTTGCCAATCCGCGCCATCCGTACACGGTGGGACTCCTTAACTCCCTTCCCTTGGCGGGGAAAGAAGAGGGCGATCTGCAGGCGATTCCCGGATCGGTGCCGAGTCCCTTTGCCATGCCCACCGGGTGCCGGTTCGCGCCGCGCTGCGCCCACGCCCGGGCACTCTGCCGTGGGGAGGAACCTGCCCTTGAGTCGGCCGATGCGCATGATCCGGAAAGCCTTGTACGCTGCTGGATGTACACCCCCCGATGGTCCACCGAACCGATCGCTACAGGTCAGGGAGAGACGCAGTCATGAACGATACTCAGCCGATTCTTCAGGTGAAGAACCTCAAGCAGTACTTCCCGATTCACGGCGGCGTCCTGGGACGCGTGCAGAACTACGTAAAAGCGGTAGACGATATCAGCTTCGATGTGTATCCCGGCGAAACCCTGAGTATCGTGGGAGAATCGGGCTGCGGCAAGTCGACTACCGGACGCTGCATTCTGCGCCTGCAGGAGCCCACCGCCGGGAGCATCTGGTTTGAGGGCGAGAATATCACCAGCCTCTCCTTGCGGGAACTGCGCTATCGCCGGAGAGACATGCAGATTATCTTTCAGGATCCCTACGCCTCCTTTAATCCGCGGCAATCGATCCAGCAACTGCTCAACGAGGCAATGGCGATTCAGAAGATCGATCCTCCCGGCGGGCGGCGGGCGCGCATCATGGAACTGCTGGAGATGGTGGGACTCAAACCGGAGCATATCGACCGCTATCCCCATGAGTTCAGTGGTGGGCAGCGCCAGCGGATCGCGATTGCCCGCGCCCTGGCGGTGGATCCCAAGCTGATTATCTGTGATGAGGCGGTGTCCGCCCTGGATGTCTCGGTGCAGGCGCAGGTGATTAACCTCCTGATGAAGCTGCAACGGGAACTGGGGCTGACCTATATCTTCGTGGCCCACGATCTGGGCGTAGTTCGTCGAATCTCCGACCGCATCGTGGTGATGTACCTCGGCCAGGTTGCCGAAGTGGGTGACACGCACCAGATCTTTGAGAATCCGCAACACCCCTACACCCGGGCCCTGCTCTCCGCGATTCCCCTTCCCGACCCCACCCAGCGGAACACGCCGATCACGCTGGAGGGGGATGTACCGTCCCCGATCGATCCGCCGAAGGGATGCCCCTTCCACACGCGCTGTCCCTACGTGATGGATCGCTGCATCACCACCAAGCCCCCACTGCATCCGGTGGACGGTGGCCACGGCGCCGCCTGCCATCTGCTGGAGGATGGGCCGGTAGATTACGACCAGCTCCAACCCACTCGGACCCCCCAAGCGTCGGCATAGCACTTCTGAAGTGAGACATTGTCAAGTCGAAATGTTATGAGATAGCGACGCGGTTCTGAATCTATCTTGATGTTGGCTTCACTCCGGTAGTAGGTGTTCCGGCCATGTTTGAGGGTACTCACTCAAGACCGATGAACAGACGTTCACCGACTTATGGCTGTGTATCACTCCTGCAGCTGCAAAAGCGTGGTTCTTATTCAGAGACTCCGAGCCTGTTCATGGCTTTTCCGCCAAACAGGCTTAATTCTCAGATGGCGTGAGTATCCTAAACAGCCTCGACCTATCATCAAAATCACTTTTCCGCTCATACAATCATGTTTGTGCCAGGGACGGGATTGCACAAGCTCAAAGGTCAAAGGTCAAAGGTCAAAGGTCAAACGATTCTGCAAGCAACACCGCCAACTCGATACCAGTCATCAGTGCGGATACGGCAACGCCAAGATGGATATCCTCTCCATCGGCGTGCTGGTTCCGATTTCGATACCCATGGATCGCGTTGAGTAGGACGTACATATCCTTGTTCGCTACCGTGGCACGAGATTCAAACCCTTGGGCACTGCCGGTGAGAAGCTGCAGGATACGGAGCTGCGCCGCGGAATCGGACCGGGAAATCGTCCAGTCGGCGGCGTCACGCATCTGTAGCAGAACGCGTTCGTCCATCCGCTTCGAGTCCACCGACCAGTAATCGATGATTTCCTGCGGAATTCGCCGGTCGTCACCAAGCTCTGCAGCCCAGATGAGTTCAAGCACGCGATCGCGAATCCCGGTGAGACTATTCAGACATTCGTCGGGGTAGTCGGGGAGATCCTCCAGAGAACGTTCTATCAAGCGAAACAGACGGTCGTCGTACCGGTGGAACTGGTTGAGGCGCCGCGCAAGAATGTCCCGGATATTCGCCCGGTAGGCCTCGCGGGTTCCGGCGATCCGACCGATAATCCCCGCGTCGCTTTCGGTTTTGCCGACGAAGTGGTGTAGAAGTCGGCACGACGCATGAACCTTCTCCCCCTCCCGAACGGCAAATCCCTTGCTGGTGAGTTCGTACAGGTGTTCGCTGTACAGTTTATTCGCCTTTCGAGCTTTCCCGTCCGAAAGCTCCCGAAATATATCCTGCGCCTGAATCGAACAATCGGACCACAGATCTTTCAGCAGTGGAGTGACTCCCTGATCGACCTCCGCCGCCGCACGGTTGATGTCATCGTTATCGATTGTACCGGCCGTTTTCCTGGCGATCGCTTGGTTGACCAGGCTCAGAAGCATCGGCGGGTTGTGACCACTCCAGTTTTTGAGCTCTGAGAGAGCTCCAGGAGAAAACGAAACCTCGGGTACAGAGTCCACGACGGCTGTGACGTCTGCGTCATCCATCGGCCCCAGGTGCACGATATTTCCAAAGATGTTCCAGAAGTCACTGGTTACCGAGGACTCGTCGCGGATAAGGTCATGCAGCTTCCGGCGGGAAGCAACCACCAGACGCAGCCCTTCGTTCAATGAAAGCTCCCTCAGGTTGTCCCAGAGATTGCGAGTGAAATTCCCTGAGGCCAGCGGTTTGTCAAAGCCGTCCCAGATCATCAGTACCTTGATGCCGTCACGAGTCATCGACTCGAGGACGTTGGCAAGCTCGCTGTAGAAATCTTCCTGTATGCCCCGAAGATAGTCGCCGTAGTCTCGCTCTCCTGCAGCGACAAGACCATCACTGATCTTCCCGCACAGTCCGCGCAGAAACCCCTCATCGGTCTTCGGAGTCGAGTGTCCAAGATCCCATTCCACTACCGCACTATACGGTGAATCAGCACCTCGCATTCGTTCGGCCAGCGCTCGAAGAATGACCGATTTCCCGATGTAACGCGGACCGACTATCGAGCGATGGCTGGGACTCTCTTTCGACAGTTCCCGCACCAGACCGTCCATTAGTTCGCGCCGACCTAGCATCGCAGGCGGCATCGCGGTACAAATGGGAAATCGCTGCTTATCCATCTTCTTCCTCCGTCTCGTTTCGGGCTTTGGCCAATATCGCTTCTACGTCGCGCTGGCGATCGATCCAGATGCCCATGAGGGGAATCGCGAGTTCGTAATGGCCGGTGCCCTGTACGCCATGAAAGTCGAGCAGGTCGAGTTCTCGCAGTACCTCCAAGTCAGCGATGAGCGCGTCGTCGGATATTTCGATACCCTCTGAGGCGAGGTATTCCTGAATCACACCAAGTCGCATCGGCTCTTCTTCATTCGACCGGGTGTGACATAGCGCGAGCAAGTAGCGACGTCGATCTGTACCGGCGTAGTCCCAGAGACTTGCAAAGTGCTCGTTCTCCTCAATCAGTCTATCCGCGGCGTTCTGTACTACGTCAACGGTGATTGACCGGATTCCCACACGGACAGCGGTGTCAAAGACCTGGTTGCACACGCACTGGATCAGATACGGCTGCCCTGCTGTCAAGTAGGTACACCGCTCGACCGCCTCGCGGGAATAGGTAAGACGTCCACGTACCGGATAGGTTATCAGGCGCTCCGCCGAAGCGGGATCGAGGGTCTTTACTCCTACGTGGGTTCCGAGACCGTACAGTGCGGACCAGTGCTCCTCCCGCAGACGACGGAGCCGTCGAGATCCGGTGAGTATCGCGGAGAACCCCGGGTAACTCTGGACCAGGTAGCGGATATTCTCCGGAACTTGCGGGGAAGTGACCCCGTTATCGATTCCCTCCTGCAGCTTGTCAAACTCGTCTAGCATAAGCAGCAGGCGGAGATCTTGCGCTTCCAGCTCGTCCAGTATCACTTCCAGGTATGACGAAAAGTCCGTAAACGACGCCTCTGCGGAAATGCCAGCGCGGCACGCCTTTGGAACGATCAGTGTTTTGGCGCCGGCACCGAGAATCTGACCATCGGGAAGCGGTGTATCACGGCCGAGGGTATGAATGGATACCGCGATGGATCGTGCGAGGGCACGAAACACCTCTTCCGTCGGAACTCCTACGCCTTGTTTGCTTCCTTCTGCTCCCTGAAGACTGGCGTACGCACCAAACCAACCGGGAACGCCCGTCGTGCCCTCAAGGTGACGGAGTATCGACGTCTTTCCGGCCCGTCGGTTGCCCTCAAGAAGTATGACGTTGCCCGTTGCCTGTACCGATCGCTTGATCGTTTCCAGCGTCTCTTCCCGACCGACGAAGAGTTCTTCCCGCTTCGGGGTGATCGGATCACCGCAGACATAGGGGCTTCCGCCGATTTCAGGAATCCCTGATCCCTCGTTGCCGCGCACCTTCATCTCGAATGACAACTCGCGACGACCGTCTACCTCGCCGCCGTCCATCGAAACGCCGCGCCAGGAAACGACAAGTGTGAAGACCTCACCAACTGATGGGGTCTGGCCGTCAAGAGGGACCTCCTTTTCTCCACCCTCAGGGAGATACCCGACCCCAACAGTTCGTTCCCACGGTTCAATTGAGACATGCACATTCCGCAGGGGCAACGTACCTTCGTTGGTCAGCGTAACGACCAGTGACACCGGTGCGGCCAGGTCCAGGGTGGTCTGATCTGCCGTTACCGATATGCGGACGTCCTCGACCATCTCGCGCTCTGCCGCTGAGAGTTTCTGCATGACAAGGCGATTCAGTTCTCGCGCCCGGGTGGCGTGGGGTAGGTGTCCCTCGATCGTATCTTCAGCACTCCGCGCACCGGTAATCGCCTGCTGTACCAGAGAGTACCGGGCGGGTCC
>CAYQRW010000209.1:0-6391 GCA_964419735.1 uncultured Spirochaeta sp. | reverse complement strand
TCTACGGCAAGAATCGGATGGAGGTCCGCACCACCCATACGATCAAGGGTGATGTGGATATGTCGGTGGGTAACATCAAGTTCCCCGGAACGGTACTGATCGGAGGAACGGTGCGCGCCGGGTTTTACGTCATGTCCGGGGGTGACATCAAGGTGGCGGGAGGCGTGGAGGCGGCCTTACTCTCCTCGGAAGGCGACATCGTCATCAAGCAGGGAGTGAAGGGCGCCGGTAAGGCGGTCCTCCGCAGCAAGAACAACATCATGAGCCCCTTTGTAGAGCTGGCCACGTTGCTCTCGGTGGGGGATGTGGTGCTCAAATCCGCGATCGTCCGCTCCCGTATCAAGTGTAATGGACGGATCACGTTTCAGGGAGATAAGGGACGCCTGGTGGGCGGCACGATCCGCGCTCGGCATGGGATTGAAGCGACCTCGGTGGGTTCTCCCCGGGGAGTGAAGACGACGATCTCCTTCGGGCAGGACTATCTCATCGCCGATCTCATTGAAAAGGAAGAGAAGGAGATCGAGAAGGTCAAGACGCGCATCTCGCAGATAGATATCGAGATGCGGAAGGCGGAAAAGAGTGCCGACGAGAGCCAGTTGCAGGGGCTGCGCAAGGAGAAGGTGAAAATGCTCAAGCTCATGGAGAAGCGGGGACTCCGGCTGTTTACCCTGCGGGAGCGGTTTGAGCAGCACTTTCCCAGCAAAGTGGTTGTCCGCGGTGAAGTCCACTCGGGAACGATCTTCGAAAGTCATGGCCGTACCTACGAAGTAACGACTCCCCGCAAGGGTGTGTCGGTAGAATTTGACCCGCGTACGGGTAATCTCGATATTTCCGAGCTGAACGGGAGTTAACTATGCAACTGTTTGTGAATTTTCCAGATTGGATATCGCCGGAGATCATTCCCGGATTGCCACTGCGCTGGTACGGCATGATGTACCTGGTGGCGTTTGCGCTCACCTATATTCTCACGATCCGGCAGCTGCGCAGTCAGCGGCTGAGCATCAGCTATCTCACCAACGATGACGTAGTCAATCTGTTCTTCTGGACGATCATCGGACTCCTGATCGGTTCACGGTTGTTTGCCACCACAATTTACGATACCACCGGCCGGTACCTGCGCGAGCCATGGCTGATCTTCTGGCCCTTTGACGACAACATGAACTTTGTCGGGCTTCAAGGAATGAGCTACCACGGCGGCCTAGTGGGCTCCGTGGTGGCGTTTATCACCTACTGCAAGGTGAAGAAAATCGACGTCCTGGAGATGGGAGACGTGGTTACCACCGCGGTCCCCCTAGGATACACCTTTGGCCGTCTGGGGAATTTCATTAACGGCGAGTTGTACGGCCGGATCACCTCCGCCTCCTACGGTGTACTCTTTCCCCAGGCGGAGCGGGTTCCCACCAGCCACCCCGCCGTGCGGGAGATCGCCGACGAGGTGGGTATCGATATCGCCGGACAGAGCATGGTGAACCTGCCGCGCCACCCGTCCCAGCTGTATGAGGCGTTTCTCGAAGGAATTCTGCTGTGGGCGATCATGTGGTTCGTCCTACGCCGGCGGAAACCGTTTCGCGGGTTCATGGTGGCTATCTACCTCATCGGATACTCCTTGGCGCGGTACGTGGCGGAGTACTTCCGGGCACCGGACCCGGGGCTGGACTTCGTCATTCAGTGGGGACCGGCCAACAATCCGCGTTGGCTGCTCCTTTCACCGCTAAATATCACCACCGGCCAGGTGCTGAGTCTGCTCATGGCGGCGGCGGGGGTGGTACTGCTCCTGGTTCTGCGGGCGTTTGCACGACGTGCGCCCCGGGTAGAGACGTTCGATACGTAGGTTCTATACCGAGTACCGTACCCGGCTCTTGGCGATGCGCTTGCGCGACGCGCGGATTTCGTCGCCGTACTCGATCAATACCGTCTGCAGCCGCTCCTTCAGGGTGTCCAGACTGAACTCCCGTTGCGCCACCTGGAAATTGTGCTCCACGATCTCCTCCCGTAGGTCGTGGTCGAGAAGAACGCGACGAATCTCCTCCAGGACGTGGTCTTCCACCACCAGATGTCCCTGCTCATCGTAGCGATCGCGGATTTCGACATTTCGTAATCCCGCGGTCATGATGTCGGTCTTATAGACGAGGTAGGTGGTTGTCACCACCGGCACCCGCGCGGCGATCGACTCCAGCAGGGCGTTACCAAACCCCTCCCACGCCGGGAGGTAGGTCACCAGATCGGCGTTCGCCAGAACATCACGATTGGTGTACAGCCGCTCCCCCTCCTCTCCGCTGCCCCGGACGCTGCGCACCCGGTCGCTAATGACGTGTAGCGCCACACCGCAGTCGGCGGCGGTCCGACGGATCAGTTCGATGTAGTCCTGATCGGGCTCATCTCCCTGGTAGAGTGAAATGATGTACTGCAGCCGGTCTCGGAGCTCCGGGAAGCGCGCCGCAAGTCGACCCACCAGCGCCACGGAGTCTTCGATCCGCTTGCGGGGGACGATGCGGGTGGGCTGTACGATCAGCAGGTCGCTCTCACGGAAACCGAAGTCGCGGCGAAAATGCGCGTTGTACTCATCAGCGACCACCGGGGTACGGAAGTCCTCGCAGTTGGGAATGATGTGGGGCTGTACCCGCTTCAGCGAGGTGAGAATGTGCGCCGCGTAGGAGGAGATCACCACGTGCTCCAAGCCCAGATCCACCGGCGGCATGATCCGATTGAGCAGCGTCTCAATCCGACTCTTGGAAAAGCGGCTCCGCTCCCACCAGAAATCGTGGTGGTGAAAGATCGTGGCCACCCGTTGGGCGGTGGCCACGTAGTACATCGCAACCCCGCCGAGGATCGTCATGGGCATGGCGTTGGTGTTCTGACCGATCAGTACGTCGATACGGTTATCTTTCACCAGATCATGCAGCATCTCCCCCAGCTCACGACCGCGGGTTTCGATCTGTTCCACCAGCTGGCGCAGGTCGTTTCCGCTGGGATGCGGCGGACGCCGCGACATGTGGGGAAACACCTGTAGCTCCACGTGACGTTGGAAGTCGCTGTCAAAACGGAACTCCGGCAGCTCGTACTGCCGCTCCCGGGGGAGCACATCCAGGGGCTGCGCATAGGTACCGGCCACGGTAAACACCTCGTGTCCCAGCTCCTGCAGCACCGCAATCCACTTGTCCACCTCCAGCGAGACGCCGTCAACTCCGCCAAGCTTTCCGCTGACGACGGCGATCCGAAACGCGTCATCTCTCATAGTTGGTTCGTCCCCTTCCGCCACGTGCGCCGTCCAATTATGCCGTAGAGGGTGAGAATCACCAGCGCCACGGCTGCGCCATACGGTACCCAGTCTCCCCAGCGCATGTACAGAGTGGCGGGGCCGCTGCCGGTGGCACCGGCTGCGGGTACCGCCACATCGGCGATTAGGTACTCTTCGGAGTACTGCGGCGTGGTAGCAACGATCGACCCGCGAGCGTCTATGTGGGAGGTCACCCCGCTGGCGGTGGCACGCACCATGGGCCGGCGGAGCTCCACGGTGCGGAAGAGCGCCGCGGCGAAATGCTGTTGCGCGGCGGTCTCCTGGAGCGACCAGTAGTCGTTGGTAAGGTTGACGATCACCTCCATGCCGTTCAGCGCGAAGCGGCGCACCTCCTGAGGAAACACGTCTTCAAAACAGATCGGCGTGGCGAAGCGTACCTGGGGATGGTGAAAGATCGTCCGCTCCTCTCCCGGCGTCCAGAAGGCGATGTCGAAGTCCTGCAGCATCGAATACACCCAGGGAAACTGCTTTTCATAGGGAAAGTGCTCCGTAAAGGGCACGAGACGGATCTTGTGGTACGTCTCTCGGCGCTCACCGGTATCGGAGAAGAGCACCGCCGCGTTGTAGCTGTTACGTTCCACCTCGCGGCCGTCCTCATCCAGGACGCGGCGGTAGTCATCGTTTCCGGTCACCAACCAACGGCCGAGAGACTCCTGGTAACCGTTGAACTCCTGCACCAGGCGCGCCAGGCGATAGCGCTCAGGATCTTCCTGAGACCAGCGGCGGATGTTGGGCACAAAGGCCGTTTCCGACCATACGATCAGATCCGGGTCGTACGGGAGCGTTTGGTCGGTGATCCGCTGCAGGGCGTCCAGCGTCTCCTGGTAGTCATGTTTCCGAGGGTCGCTGTTCTGCTGGACCAGAGCCATGCGCACCGTATCCCGAGAGGGGAGCTCCCGCATGAGCGCCAGGGCCCCGACGCCGTGGGAGAGGATCAGCGTCGCTACCGCCACCAGCGCCCAGGTGCGCCGCGTCGGTGGGCGACGACCGCCGCGCCCCAGCAGGGGAAGGCCACCGGGGCCGGCGCCGCTGCGGTGCGATAGCATCGCCTCCGCCAGGGCCGCGTTCACCACCAGCACGATCAGGCTCACCAGCCAGACACCGCCGAACTCCGCCCACTGAATCACCGCGAGGTTCTGGTACTGGCTGTGCGCCGACAGGAGCCACGGATAACCGAGAAACCCGGCACTCCGGGCGGCCTCAAACACGGTCCATGACAGGGGCAGCACCGCCGCCCGCGCCACTCCCGCAGGCACGACCCGCAGCAGCATGACCGCGACCGGCATATAGATCGCGTAGAAACCGAGAAAGATCACCCCCACCGCCTGTAGACTGATGAGGTTGAACGTTCCCAGCCAGTAGTTGCCCATCAAGGTGAAGAGCACCCCGTAGAGCACTCCGTACCCGATCGCCCGTCCGGGTCTGCCCTGTGCGGTCTCCTGTCGGAGCATGGCAAACAACGGCACCAGGCTGATCCATCCCAGCCAGGAAAATCCCTGCACATCGGCGAAGGAGGGATTGGCGCCCACCGACAGCGCCACCGCCGCGAGCGTAAGCACCGGTGCCTGCCACACCGGCGGCTCACCGGGCACCTGCCGGCTGCGCAGGACCGCCTGCGTCCACAGGAGCAGATCTACCATCAGCAACGGCACAAAGCGCCCGCCGGCAATCAGCCGCTCGGTGGCGGTATCCGGGGCGAGCTGCAGATTACCTCCGCCGGCGATGAAGCGCTGCACGTAATCCATGTTGGCGTTGCTGGCAAAGATATAGGCGAAGAGAAAGAGAAACAGCCCGAGAAAGAACAGGATTTCCGCCGCCCGCCGCTGCTGCGCCGGATCAATCGGCTTGCAGGGCCCCCCTGCCAGAAGCGACACCGCCCACGCCGGGTGGAGCATGACGAACGCCACATAGAACACACTGCCCATGTCGATGGGGGCGATCGATATATCGGGCGCGAAGGCCACCAGGATCGTTACCAGCGACGCTCCCGCGAGCACCACGGCGGTAACCAGCCGCGGTGGGTATTCCGTTTTCGATAACATGCCCCTATAATACCGATTCACCGGAACCGTGGGGACCGGCGCCTGCAGGGTGACGTGCGACGTGCGATGTGTGACGTATGACGCGTGGTGCGCGCCAGCGGCAGCGGGAGAGTTGGAAGGAAGCATCCGATGAGTAACGAACGACAGCAGAAGCGACGGAAACGCCGCGATCGCCGACGGGAACGGCGCAGAAGCCGCCCAAATCGTCCTGCAGTGCGAATCCTCAGGTTTCTCGCGCGCCTCATTCTGAAGAATCTTTTCAACGTGAAGACGGAACAACTGGATGTCATCAACCGCTACAACGGCCCCATGGTGATGCTCGGTAACCACAGTTCCGTGATCGATCCGTTTATCGTGGCGATCTTCATTCGGCGCCCCGTGCAGTACGTGATATCCGATTCCCAGATCCGTTCCCGCTTTCTATCGTTCGTGCTGGGGTTGGTGGGGGTTATTCCTAAGACCAAGGTTGTGGCGGATCTGGACACGGTGAAGCGAATCGTGGCGGTGAAGCGGGAGAACGGCATTATCGGTATCTTTCCGGAAGGGCAAAGTTCCTGGGACGGCTCGGAACTGCCGATCGTCAAAGCTACCGACAAGTTGGTGAAATCACTAAAGATTCCCGTCTATGTGGCGCAGATTCGCGGTGCATATTTCTCCTGGCCTCGTTGGGGGCGCAGGATCCGCCGAGGGGAGATTCGCATCTTCTTCAGCCGCCTCTTCAGCGAGGAAGATCTCAAAGAGGCCACGGTGGAGGAGGTCCGCGGCACGATCCGGGCGGCTCTCGCCTTCGATGCCTTCGAGTATCAGCGCCACGCGCACATACGGTTTCGCGGTGCCCGCCAGGCGGAATACCTGGAGCGCGCCTTGTTCGTGTGCCCCGCCTGCGGCGATATCGGTACGCTCCGCTCCCACCGTCGACGATTCACCTGCACCTCTTGTGGTTACGCCGTCCATTTCACGCCGTACGGTTTCTTTGAAGCGCGCCACGGCGCCCTGCGATTCGAGACGATCCGCGACTGGAACGTGTGGCAGCTGGGTGAGTTTCGGGCAC
>CAYQRW010000208.1:0-6406 GCA_964419735.1 uncultured Spirochaeta sp. | reverse complement strand
AGGAGGAGCTGCCGCCGTACCCGATTACCGCGGAGGATGCCGCGCGCTGGCTGGAAGAGTTTATCTACCAGCGGCTGGACCTGTTCGGCCCGTACGAGGACGCCGTGGACGATCGGGATGATCGCTGGTACCACGCCGTACTCACCCCGATGCTCAATGCGGGATTGCTCACCCCGCAGGAGATACTCGAAGCGGTCCTTCACGAAGCGGAACGCCGGAATCGGCTGGACGCTCCCATTCCCCTGAACTCCCTGGAGGGCTTTGTCCGCCAGCTCCTTGGGTGGCGAGAGTTTATGCGCGTCGCGTACCACCTCCACGGGAGAGAGATGCGAACCAGGAACTTCTGGAACCATACCCGTCGCATACCCGTCGCGTTCTATGAGGGCACTACCGGGCTGCCACCGGTGGACGCGGTAATCACCAAGGTGAACCGGTTAGGATGGGCGCACCATATCGAACGGCTCATGGTGGTGGGAAACGTGATGCTCCTGTGCGAGTTCGATCCGGACGCGGTGTACCGGTGGTTTATGGAGCTGTTTGTGGATGCCTACGATTGGGTGATGGTGCCTAACGTGTATGGCATGAGCCAATACGCCGACGGGGGACTGATCACCACCAAGCCGTACATCAGTGGAAGCAACTACCTGCGCAAGATGTCGAATACTTCCCCCGGACCGTGGCAGGAGACGTGGGATGGGCTGTACTGGCGCTTTATTGACCGGCACCGGGAGTTCTTTGCCGGCAATCCGCGCTTGTCGCTTATGCCCCGGCAGCTGGATCGGCTCGACCCCCAGCGGAGGCGGAAAATCTTTGCCGCCGCCCACCGATTTCTCCAGGAGTTGTAAACGATACAGGCGCGGGCACGATTACCGGAGCACGGCAGCCAGATCTTCTCCCACCACCGCCAGAATTGAAACGGCGTTCAGAAAGAGTTCAGCCTCCACTTGCCACAGCTCATTCTGCCGAGAGAAGAGATCTAGCTCAACCTCTTCTACCCGAAGTTCAGTGGTAGCACCGGATTCCAGGAGCGTGCGCTCGTTTTCGACACGCTGCCGCTCATATTCCACATCGGTCTCGAGGATGTCCACGCGGCGTTCCAAGAAACGCCGGTTGGTCATGAGCGTCTGTATTTGGTTGGCAACCGCCCGTTCGGTATCCTGCAGATTGGTCTCCGCCCGGAGCCGCGCCAGCGTATCAATTCGCTCCCGGTACGAGCGCTCCCGCGCGGTGAACAGCGGAATCGTTAGTCCCAAAGCAACCGTGGCCTCCACATCCGCGCCGCTCTCGAAGAAATCACCCACCGAAGACCCAAGCGCCTCGGGGTCCTCGCGGGAGTCCGGATAGAGGGGAGCCATGCGGACATTCACCGACAAACTCGGCCGGTCTTCCAGGTCGTTGAAGAGCCCTGAGCGCACCGTCTGTTCCACCGCCAGCCGTTGGAGTTCGAGCTGGGCGTTGGTGTCGGCCCCCGCCGCATCTGAGAGCCGTCTCTCAGATACCTCCCCGTCATCGAAGAGGTCCTCCGCAAGCTCGGCCCCCTCCAGAGAAGGCACCCCCAGGATCCGGGCGAGATCCTGCTCCGCCTGGACCAGGGCCAGCTCCGTATCGAACAGCGCCTCCCGGCGGTTGTTGAGAGTGACCTGCAAGGAGAGCAGCGAATTGTCCGAGATGAGCCCCTGCTGGCGGTCGATTTCCGCCGAATCCAGCTGCCGCCGCAGGACCTGAATCGTCTGGTCCAGGACGTCCCGGGATCGCCGCAGCGTTCCTACCTGCACCAGCAAACTGAGCGCCCGCTCGATGTTTCCATTTACCGTGAGCTGATTGTTCAGGCCGGCGCGCTCAACCCCGATCTCCGCGTTCCGCAGGGTCGCTTGGTACACCTCGGTGCTCACCAGCCTGCCGTTTACGAACAGCGGTTGCCGATAGCCAAAGGTTGCCTCCGGGGTCTGCTCGAGACGGTCATCTGATCCCGATATGAACCGCATCTGGTTGGAAACGCCGGCGGAGAGCGTTCCGCTGGTGGGCAGCGGCTGCTGAACGGAAAGCCCCGCACCGAAGCTCTGCGTTTGGATCTGCTCGGACCCAGAGCTCCCTGAAGGACCACTTCCGGGTACCGTGATGCGCCGCTGGTCCCATTGGTACGGGGTGATCTCGGCGGTTACGCTGGGACGCGTCCCGGACCGTGTAATTCCGAATTGGGCCTGCGCTTCCTCCAATCCACGGCGGGAGTTAATGATCTCCGGGTCTGCCTCCAGCACCCGCTCGATAACGGCCGGTACCGACAGCACCTCCGGTACCGAGTCCTGGGCGGCGAGTAAACCGGCACCAACTACTCCCAGGGTGATCACCAGCAGCGCTCGGATACTATTTCTGTTCTGGTTCACGGTGTGCTCCTTTCCGTGCCTCTCGGCGGGCACTTCGTCGGCGGCGGCGCCGTTCGCGGCGTGCGTCGCGGCGCTCATGATCGTAGAACAGGCCATAGAAACTGGGAACGATCACCAGGGTGGTAATCGTCGAGAACACCAGGCCGAAAATTATCGTTCGCGCCATGGGACCCCAGACAACCGAATAACCCCCGAGACCGATCGCCGTGGGAACAAGCCCGGCGATCGTAGTGATAGAGGTCAGGAGAATCGGACGCAGCCGCGTCACCGCCGCCTCAGTTACCGCCGGCCCCACGGCACTCCCTTCATCTCTTCGTGACTCATTCGCAAAGGTGATCAGTACGATCGTGTCGTTCACCGCGATTCCCGCCAGCGCAACACTGGCGTAGATCACAGTGGTGGAGAGGGGTGTTCCCGAAACCAGGAGAAACAGAATAACGCCGACAAAGGCAAAGGGGACGGTCAGCAGGATCAGCAGGGGCTGCGTGTAGGAGTTAAACTGCGTCGCCAAGATGAGGTAGATCAAGAACACCCCGATCACGAATACCTGTAAGATCTCGCGTAACGTATCTCCGAACTGCGCAAACTCACCACCAATATCCAACGTCACCCCGGGATACGTCGGCTGCAACTGCGAATCGAAGGTCGAGCGGATCGACGCATTGATCGCCGGTACGTTTTCCTCGGTGAACGCCTCGGCGGTGACCTGGACCTGTCGTTTTCCATCGATCCGTCGAATCGAGGAAATTGCGGACCCTTCCTCCAGCGAGGCGATCCGGGAAAAGGGGATCACCCGTCCGTCGGGAGTGGGTATTCGCAGCTGGAGAATGCCACCCACGGTGTCGATGTCGGTATCGCTGAACTCGACGACCACGTCGGTTTCCTCGTTATTGACGAAGACGCTACCGGTGGTAATCCCATCAAAGCTCCGGCGCACCACGTTACCCACCAGCTGCGCGTTGAGTCCGTACCGCGCCGCAAGATCCTCATCCACGGTGACGCGGATCTCCGGAGTGCCGGCGTCCAGGTCGTCATCGATATTGAAGAGCTCTGAATTCTCCGCCAGTTGCGCACGCAACCGTTGCGACACCGCACTGAGATCGTCATAGCTATCTCCGTAGATCCGAAACGCCACCGGAGGGTCAGTCGGCGGCCCCCCCTGCTGCTTGCGGAACTGTACCGATTCCGCCCCGGGAACGTCGCGCGTCAGCTGCTGCGCCTCGTTCATGATTTCGGTGATCGACCGCGTACGTCCCTCGTCTTCTTCGGTGAGATCCACCACGATCTGTCCGACGTTGGATCGCCGCACGTTCTCCGATTCGCTTCCGGCGAATCCCACAAACGCATTGATCGCCACCACTTCCCCGTTTCCGATCTGCGGTAGAAGGCGCTGTTCATAGGCTCTGACGAAGGTATCCGTCCGTTCTATCGGTGTCCCCGGCGGCATTTCGATGTCGACGTAGTACAGCGTGGCATCCTCCGAATCAAAGAGGTCCGGCTGGATGCGGGTAATCTGCGCGAACACGACGATCGCGATCAGCACCGATGCCATAGCCGCCACGCCGCGGTGGCGATAGAGAAAGGCGAGCACGCTCCGAAACCGACGTTGCAAGGACTCGATTCCCTTCTTGCCGTGGTGTACTCGCTTCCCACCGGGCCAGTCGGCGTAGTGCGACGGAAGAAACACGGCCGCCTCAAAGGTGGAAGCGATCAGCGCAATGCTTACCGTCAATGGGACCACCCGGAGAAAGCGGCCGATGATTCCGGGCAGGAATGTAAGTGGCAGAAACGCCGCTACGGTCGTCAGGGTGGCGGCGATTACCGGCACGATCACTTGATTGACGCCGTGGACCGCCGCATCGTGGCGACTCATTCCCTGCTGTTGCTGGAGTCGGTAGCTGTTCTCCACAATGACGATGGCGTGGTCAACGATCAGACCCAGCACGAGGACCAGTCCGAAGAGGGTATTGCTGTTAAGGGTCTCCCCAAACGCCTCCAGCACGATGAACGTCAGGGCAAAGGTGAGGGGAATGCCTACCGCGGTGATAATCGCGTTGCGCACGCCCACGAAGATCAGCAGGATCACCACCAACAGGGCGAGACCCACGGCAGCATTGGAGACGAGCACATCCAGACTGTCCCGGATCACGATCGATGAGTCGTTGAAATAGTCGACTTCAATTCCGCTGGGTAGATTCGACTGGTAGCTTCCCACGCGATCGCGAACCTCGTCGATGATTCCCACCGAACTTCCACCGGGCACTTTGGTGATCTGCAGACTAATCGCCTGCTCACCGTTGAAACGCGCGGCGGTTCCCTCCAGGTCGTAGCCGGAGGTCACCGTGGCCAGGTTCCCCAGTGTAATTACCCCCGTCCGCCCCTCACCGGTTCTGCGGACGACGATGTTGCGAAACTGCTCCTCAGTTTCCATCTCTCCCACGGTGCGCAGCAAGAACTCCCGCGAATCGGTTCTCAGTGTGCCTCCGGGAATCGTCACGTTCTGGGAACGCACCGCGTTGACCACCTCATCGATTGAAATCCCGCGAGATTCCAAGCGCTGGCGGTCCAAAGCGATGGAGATCTGCCGATCCCGGGAACCGATAAGGTTGATCTGCGAAACCTCCGGTACGGTACGCAGCTGGTCGGAGAGATTCCGGGCGGCCTGATTGAGATCCTCATACGGCACGGAGCCACTGAGCACCACTTCAATGACCGGCAAGAAATCATTGGTGGAAAAGTCATCGATCGTTTCCTGCAACGTATCACTGGGGAGATCGATATTGCTGAATCGGTTCTGCACGTCTTGAAAGACGCGGTTGAACTCGCGCTCAGTGATGTCCTGCTCAAACTGGAGAGTTACCTGGGATATCCCTTCCGAGGTAGTTGAGGAGATCTCATCAAGCTTATCCAGCCCGGACATCTCGTTTTCTACCTTGACGGTCACGCTGGATTCCACATCTTCCGCGGATACTCCAGGATATGGAACCACGATGTTGATGAAGTAGAATGGGATCTCCGCGAACTGTTCTCGGGGCAAGCGGTTCAGACTGAAGAAGCCCACCACCAGAATCAGAATCATCGTGATATTGATGAGGACGGGATTCCGAACTGAGAAGTTCCCGATAGTCACAGCGTGTCTCCCGTAGTGCCACGGAGCGAGGTCTCAACCTCCATACCGTCGCTAAGCGCCGACAGGGCGGAGGTCACGATCACTTCACCCACGTCAAGCCCCTGGGACACGTACACGCGATTGCCTAACCGGCGCCCCGCTTGGATCACGCGCCGTTCCACGACCCCATCAATGGCAACATAGACATACTCTTCGCCACCGTCGCTCCGGATCGCGGCGCTGGGCACCACAATCTGACTTTCACCGGCGGTGGCGGTGCGAATGCGAACCGTGGCATTCATACCGGAGCGTACCACCTCGCAGGTGTTGTCCCACCCGATGACCACGGCAAAACTTCCCGTGCGGGAATCTGCGCCGGCGGCAATCGCGTCAATTTCCGCGGAGGCCGCGGTATCCCCGCAGGCGGGAATCGACACTTCCACCGGAAGTCCCTGACGAATGTACTGTAACTCCCGTTCTCCCACGGCTACTTCGATTTCCAGACGCTCCAGGTTCACCACGCGAGCCACGGGAGTTCCCCGGCTGAGGTAATTTCCAGCGGAGAGATCAGAAGCCCGTTCCGCGATGAACCCGCCGATGGGAGCACGCAAGGTGTGATCTTCCAGCGTCTTCAGGGCGGTCTCGTAGCGCGCTTCAGCTCCATTGGCGGCGCTCCGGGCGCGGGTAACCTCCGCCTGGGAGGCGCTCCCATTTTCGAAACGCCGCTCCGTGGCGGAGAGATCTAGGCGCGCACTTTGAAGTGCTCCCCGAGATTCCTCTACGTTGAGCTCGGCCACCGTGGCATCCACCCGCAGCAGTACATCCCCGGCCTCCACTTGATCCCCGAGCCTCAGGGACGACTCCTGGATACGACCTTCCACCTCGGAAACTACGGCCACTTCCTGCGAACCCC
>CAYQRW010000207.1:0-6428 GCA_964419735.1 uncultured Spirochaeta sp. | reverse complement strand
CCGCTGCGAGCCGAGGTCATCCTCAGGTGGGGGGGAGAGCGAGGCGCATCCAACCAGGAGCGCCCCCAGGCCTGTCAGAACGAGAAGAACCGCACCAAAACGTCCAGCTCGATCACTCTTCAAACAGAAGTTCCTCCACCGCATTCTCTACCCGGGGATTGAGGTCGGTGTACAGCGCCTCTATCGTATCCATCTTCAGCTCGTCCACCCGCTCCTGAGAGAGCGGTTCTTCCGGATCGACCACTGAGCGAATCTGGGGTGTCAGGAGTTCGTCCTCTACGCGGGGAAACCGAAACGCGGCGCCCGGCATGAGGAGCTCCCGCTCCGTATAGCGGCCCGCCTGCTCATCCCGCTCCGGTTCGTCTCCACGGAACAGCAGAAGCGCCGCCGCGAGCAGTAGAATCAGCGACGCGCCACCACCGGCCCAGACCATCCACCGTTTCATTCAGAGTCCTCAAACTCCAACGCCGGTTCGTCGGAGACCTCCGGCTGTTCTTCCGGTTCGACTCCATTCCCATCGATCCTGACCGCCACCACCTGGCTTACGCCGTTCTCCTGCATCGTCACCCCCAAGAGCGTGCGCGCTCCGGCGACCGTCTTCTTGTTATGGGTGATCACGATAAACTGGGACTGCTCGCCAAATTCATGGAGCATGTTCACAAAACGACTGACGTTGTGCTCGTCCAGGGCGGCGTCGATTTCATCGAGCAAGGTAAAGGGAGAGGGACGAACCATAAACGTGGCGAAGAGCAGCGCTACCGCGGTGAGGCTGCGTTCACCACCGGACAGCAGGGCGATGTTTTCGAGTTTTTTCCCCGGCGGTTGCACCAGGATGTCGATACCGGAATCAAGGATACTGTCCGGATCGGTGAGACGCAGTTCGGCGCGGCCTCCGCCAAAGAGTCGCCGAAACACCGTGTGGAAATTCTTCCGGATTCGGTTGTACGTCTCCACAAAGAGCTGTTCGGATTCCCGCTTGATCTCAGTGGTTACCTGAACCAGGTCGTGACGTGCCGACCGCAGATCCTCGAGTTGGGAGTTGAGAAACTCGTACCGGTCGGCAACTTCGGCGAACTCCTCCACTGCCATCAAATTGACGCTGCCCAGTTCCTTCAGTTCGGCGCGCAGTGTCGCAATCTGTTCTCGGAGCGCCTTCTGGTCGATCTCCGGTGATAGCTCACGAGACTCAAACTCCCGCAGATCCCGGCCGTGACGCTCTGAGAAACTATCGTAGAGGCCGCGAATTTCGGTACGCTTCTCCGCCAGACGAACCTGGACCTCCTCCAGTTTCTCCTGCAGCTGCGCCAGGTCCTGCATCTTCTGTTTCAGATTCTGCTCTTCGTCTTTGAGACTGCGATTATCGGCGGCGATCTTGTCTTCCAGCGCCTTGAGCTCCGTGCGGAGTTCGGTTTCCCGGCGCTCCAAGTCGGCGTGCTCCGCATGAAGCGCGTCTACCTGCTGCTCCATGGCGTGGCCCCGTTCGATGTCACGATCGACGTGACGGGTGAGTTCTTCACTCTGCCGCCGGTTATCCTCGTACTCCCGGGCGTGGCGCGCGGCGGTTTCCTTCCAGGACGCGGCGCGCCCCTGCAACTGAACGCGATTCAGTTTCATCCCTTCCAGATTGTTGCGTTCTTTTTCGATCGTCTGTTGCAGCGCTTCAATCTCCCGCGAGAGCTCCCGGTTTTGCTCGCGGAGGCGGCGATTATGATCGTTGAGCTTTTCCATGCGATCGTCCAGCGAGCGCTTACGGGTGATCGTCCCTTCCGGAGCAAGAAAATCGTCCAAAAAGCGCGGAATCCGCTCCTGGTAGCGGTCTACCGCGGTCGCTACCTGGGTCAGTCCTTCCTCCACCGCGGCGAAGGCGTTCTCGGCAGCCGTGAGGCCATCGGTCTCGTTATCGCCGTGCCGCTCGTCCCGCAGCTTGAGCCGATCCAGCACGGAATCCCGGCGACCGTGAACGGTGATGCGCAAGTGTTCCAGTGCAGCGGTGAGCTCCTCTTCAGCACGCTTGCGATCGGAGCTGGAGTATCCCGACTCCCGCAGTTTGGTGTCCAGGGCAGTGACGAGTTCGTCGGTTACCTCCCGGAGCTCCTGCTGACATTCCTGCGTTTCGTGCTCGTTGGCGGCAATCGTTTCGTCGTTGGCAGCGATCTGGGCCCGCGCTTCCCGCTGCCGTTCCTGCGCCCGGGCAATACGCTCTTCGATAGTAGCGATCTGCACGTCGGCCTCGGCGATCTGCGCTTCCGCCTGCTTCGCAGCTGTGGTGGCCGCCTCCCCGGCGGCCCGGATCTCTTCCGCCTTGCGCTCGAGAGACGTAAGGCGGCCTCGCTCGTTTTCGATCTGATCCTCGAGCTGCGACCGTTGTTCCTTAATGAGGGTGATCCGCTCCATGCGCGAGCTTTTCTCGACACCCAAGCCGTAGAGCTGCTTTTGCACCTCCACCAGCCGCCCCTCCATCGTGTTTACTCGATCAAGCTCCGACTCCAACTGCTCGTTCAAGCGATCGATCTCGCCCTTGACCGCGCCCCGCTGTGAATCCAGGGAGGTCACCCGTTGCTCGTGATCCTCGTATTGCCCACGAAACTGCGTCAGACGAGCCAGCTGCAGCGTCACCTCATGGTCAAACTGTTCTTCCCGAAGCTCTCGATAGCGTTTGGTCTTGTCCGCCTGTTTCTTGAGCGAGTCATAGGAGCGCTTAACCTCCGAGAGAACCGACTCAACCTCGTGCATGTTGGTCTCGGTGCGTTCCAGCTTGCGGTCCGCCTCTCGGCCGCGCATCTTGTAGCGGGTGATTCCCGCGGCCTCCTCAAAGAGTGAACGGCGATCTTCCGGTTTTGTGGACAGGATCTGGTCGATCTTTCCCTGTTCCATGATGGAATAGGCGGATTTTCCGATTCCGGTATCGTAGAAGAGCTCCCGCAGATCCTTGAGTTTCACCGGGGCGCCATTGATGAAGTACTCGCTGTCACCACTACGGAACAGGCGCCGCTTAACCGTAATCTCGGGAAACTCCAACGGGAGCACTCCATCGTTGTGCAGCGTTAACGTGACCTCGGCGACGTTCACCGGTTTGCGAGAATCGGTGCCGTTGAAAATTACGTCTTCCATCCGCTCCGCGCGGAGCGATTTGGTAGCCTGCTCGCCAAGCACCCATTTGACCGCGTCCACCACGTTACTCTTGCCACATCCGTTGGGCCCAATCAGGGCGGAGATACCATCGGTGAATTTGATATGGGTTCGCTCGGCAAATGACTTAAAACCGAATAGATCGATACTCTTGAGAAACACGCTTGCTCCTACAATACAGTCCCTTTAGTATAGCTCGCAACCATGAACGAGCCCAATGGTCTCACATCCACGATTTGCGGCATCGATGAAGCCGGCCGCGGGCCCTTGGCCGGACCGGTAACGGCGGCGGCCGTTGTCCTGCTCCCCTCGTTCGATCGGTCATTGCTGAAGGATTCCAAAGTGCTCTCGCCCCGCGCCCGAGAGCGAGCCTTCGACGCCCTGCTGCGGGATATGTGTCCGCTGGGAATCGGTTGGGTCTGGCCGGAAGAGATCGATCAGATCAATATTCACCACGCCAGTCTCCGTGCGATGCACCGCGCCTACCGGGAGCTCCGGGTAGACTTTCCCGCGGTACAGGTATCCCAGATACTGGTGGACGGTCGTTTCTGCCCGGAGATCTCCGGCCCACCGTGTACCGCGTTGGTGGGAGGCGACCACCTGGAACCGGCGATTATGGCGGCCAGCATCGTCGCCAAGGTTTCGCGGGATCGCTGGATGGTGCGCTACGCCGTCCAGGACGGGCGCTACGGATTCGATACCCACAAAGGCTATCCCACCGCCGCCCACCGGACGGCACTGGCGCGTCACGGCGCCTCGCCGATCCACCGCCGCAGTTTTCGCGGCGTACCACCGGTCACTGCCCACGATCCTCACGCATCTGAAGGGTCGACGCCGCCGTCCTGAGCTTCCGAGTCGGCCTGGGAGCCGGAGTCATCCTGAGACCCGGACTCCTCCTGAGAGTCCCGACGCCGCAGCCGAACCGGCTTGCGTTCACCCTTGGGGCCCTTAGCGCCCTTGGGAGCGCCCCGGGGCCTTCCGCCCGTTGAATCGCGTCCCCCCGCTGAACTACGTCCACCGTCACGGGATTCGAGAAACTCTAGCACGGTGTCGAGACCCTTGCGAAAGAGACGGATATCTTCCTCAAACACCACCACCTGGTGACGGTCAAAGACCTCACCCTCGCCGGTCTTCTTACTTTCAACCACCGTCACGAAGACATCGTTGTTTCGGTTTTCCTTCACATTGAAAAAGTAGGTACGGCGATCATTCTTACTCTTCACTCGTGCTGAAAACAGCTCACCCCGTACTCCCATATGATTACTCCTTCTCTTTAGACGCGAGGTCGTACACTATCAGAACTGCTCCGGCAAGGTATACACCACCGGATACGTCGGGGACACCGGATACGACCGGGCCATCGGTTACGTCCCGGACACGGGTTACGTCTCGGACACGGGCTGCACGAAATCGGTGGTCATCGCCGATAGATCACGGTAATAGCCGCGGAACTGCTCCGGCATGAGAATCGCCAGTTGATACATGATTTCATCCGCCATCTGCCGGAGTTCGCCGCGCCCGATCTCTCGACCTTCCGGAACCGCAAGAAAAAAGGGATCACCCACGCGGAAGTTCAGCGGTGTCCGCCGAAATCTTTTCAGATTGGCCGGTAGATCCTGTACGCCCCACTGCACCATCGGGATGACCGGAACGCGGGCAGCGGTGGCGATCATCGCCGCTCCGGGACGACCGCGCTGGAGCTCACCACTCATGCTGCGGGTACCCTCCGGGGCGATTCCCAGAAACTCTCCACGAGCCAGTGATCGCCTGGCGCGATTCATGGCGCGCCGATCCGCACCGCGTCGATTGAGCGGAATGATCCCCCACAGCTGCATGATAAAGCGCGTCAGAGGACTTTCCCAGAGCTCCTGCTTTCCCAGCGCCGTTTTCCGCCGCGGATCCAGCAGTACATAATAGATCGGCCCCTCGAAGTTGGTGGTATGATTCGTCGCCAGAATCGCCGGCCCCTCCATGGGGATCCGCGATAGTTCGTTCCGCTCGATACGACAGACCACCCGAAGCACCCCGCGGATCGCGCTGTTCACCAGATACTCGGCCACCGGCATTCTCATCTTATTTCTCATATCGTGGTGGACAGTGTACCAATTTGAACCTAGAATTCAAAAGGAGGCGCGATGCTAACCGACATAAGTTCCGGATTTCAGTCATCCCAAAATGAAACAATTGGTTTTATTATCGTGATGACTGTAATTTTTATAAGCCTTGCCGGATACCAGATCTATCTCAACCGCACCCGAGGTAAGCCCAAAAAGAAGAAAAAGAAGTCGACCTCCCAGGAACCGGTGCTCCAACGCCGTCCCCAGACGCGACGGGATCTGATCGAACTCTCAAGAGGTGAGCAGCGGGTCATGGACCATCTGACGTGGCTGCTGAAAGATCCGACACGTCAAGAACGGCTTATCGAAGACGATCGGCTCCTGGTTCGCGTTGCCCGGCAGGCGATCCGTGAGGGAATCGTCACCGAGGCGGAAGTCCTACGCCTGTTACGTAAACTCGAAGTAGATCATGCCGCGCTGGCAGCCGGTGGCCGTTCCAGCGATACCATTCCCGCCGGCTCGGAGGTATCGATCTCCGATCGAAACTTGAACGTTGCCTCCGGCACCCTCCTACTGAGCGCAGAGTCGGGCCTCAGGGTACGTCTGGAAAAGGGACAACGCTCACTCGAGCCCGGCACCGCGGTGGAGGTCGTGTGCGGTGGCGGGGACGGACTTTTTCGTTTTCACTCGGCAATTCTCCAGCGCGAGGGTAAAGAGGTGCTCCTGCAGCATTCCCGACATGTAGAAACCGTTCAGCGGCGCAAGTTTCGCCGACGGGACCTGGAAGTCCCCGTAGAAATTGCGCTTCCCGGAATCGACGAACGGCCGTTGGACTCAAAGACTCAGGATCTCAGCATCGGCGGCGCCGCCCTGAAGAATCCCAAAAAACGAATCATGACCGGCAGTATGGTACGCCTGGTCATCGATGTGGGAAGCTCATCGCCAGTTGAGATTTCCGGAACCGTTGTTCGCTCGTCGCGACGGGGCAAAACGATCCATGTGCGCTTCGAAAACGTGAACGAGGACACCCGCCACCGCTTGTTTCGCAAACTTCTGCGCCTCGGCGGCGGCCAGCGATGAACCGGGCGCAGACCACACTGAGCGCCGTCCTCAGCGCGGTGCTCATGACAACGGTTCTACTTCTCGCCGGCGCCGAGCCGGCTGATGGTGAACTCCGGCAGATTCGCATCATTCGGGTTACCGATGGAGACACCCTCACCGCCATCCCCCGTACGGGCGACG
>CAYQRW010000206.1:0-6496 GCA_964419735.1 uncultured Spirochaeta sp. | reverse complement strand
GGCGGTGATCTGGCTGGACGAACTTCCCGGACTGGTGACCGCCGCCGGGGGGCTGCTGGTCTTAGGTTCGCTGATGGTGGTGACCCACCGCAACCGCCACACACTTTGAACTTGCCTCGCCCTGTGAGTACCCTTAGAAGATAGGAGGTAGCTCATATGCCACTTACAATCACATATTTAGGACATTCAGGCTTTGTGCTTGACGACGGGACGCATCGCGTTGCGGTTGACCCCTTTCTCACCGGAAACCCCCGCGCCGCTATGGCGGCGGAAGAACTGACCTGCGATTACGTGGCGCTCACCCACGGTCATAGCGACCATATTGGGGACACCCTGGTGATCGCCACCGCCAACGACGCCACCGTGGTAGGGGCCTTTGAGATCGGCAACTGGGCGGAGGAGAACGGCGTCACCAAGGTGGAGCGCGGTAACCCCGGCGGACGGATCAGCTTTCCCTTCGGATCAATCGCCTTCACTCATGCCTTTCACTCCTCATCATACCAGGGGCGCTATATGGGGATGCCCTGCGGCCTGGTGGTTTCCATGGGCGGGGAGGTGTTCTACCACGCCGGCGATACCGGCCTCTTCTCGGATATGGCGCTGATCGGGGAGATCTACCATCCCACCGTTACCGCGTTGCCGATCGGTGATCGCTTTACCATGGGGCCCGAACTTGCCACCAAGGCGGCGGAGATGATCGGCGCACCCACGGCAATTCCGATCCACTACAAGACGTTCCCGCCCCTGGTACAGTCGGCGGATCAGTTTCAGCCCGCCGGGGTCACGGTGCGGGAGATGAATCCCGGCGAGCAGTGGCAGGTGGGCTCATGAGGTGGATTACTGCACCACTGCTGATCTTCGGGGCGGCATTGGTTGTTTCCGGTGGCAGTCTGGCCCACGCGCAGTCGGTTACCAACGACGTGGTGGAACGCGATCGGAGTGACGCCGGTCCCGTGGTGCTGCGGCAACTGGTGACGGACCTGGAAAACCCCTGGAGTGTCGCGTTTCTCCCCGGGCAGGGCGCCCTCATCACCGAGCGTCCCGGCCGATTGTGGTACCTGTCATCCGTGTCTCCCGGTACCGGTGATCTGCAGCAGGTGCAGGGCCTGCCGAGTATTGCGGCCGTTGGCCAAGGGGGGCTGCTGGATGTGGCGCTCTCACCCACCTTCTCCGAGGATCGGCTGGTCTACTTCAGCTACTCCGCACGGGACGGCAGCGGCGCGGTAACGCGCGTGAGTCGGGCGGTGCTGGAGCGCTCCGGGGAATCTCCTCGGCTGACCGAGCTGGAGGAGCTCTTCTCCCTGAACCGTTCTCTCTCCGGTGGCCGGCACTTTGGATCGCGTCTGGCCTTTGACCGGGACGGATACCTGTACATCACCATAGGAGACCGGGGCCAACCCGAGCAGGCGCAAAACGCCGGCTCTCACCAGGGTACGGTAGTCCGACTGGCGCCGGACGGGACGGTTCCCGTGGACAACCCGTCGATTCCGGGCGCTGCCCGCGGGATCTACACGTGGGGGCACCGCAATCCGCAGGGAATGGCCTTGCATCCCACCACGGGAGAGATCTGGGTGCACGAACATGGACCTCGGGGTGGAGATGAGATCAATATCCTCGAAGCCGGTGAAAACTATGGATGGCCCCGCGTTACCCACGGTGTCGCCTACAGCGGACGGGAGATATCCGAGGAGGAGTCGCTTCCCGGATTTACCGATCCGTTGCTGCACTGGACGCCCTCGATCGCTCCCTCCGGCATGGCCTTTATCCCGAGCACGAACGAGCGCTATGAGCCGTGGCGGGATGACGCGCTGGTAGGGGCTCTGGCAGGACAGCACCTCCGTCGCGTTCAGTTAGACTCCACCGGATCGCTCGAGGGTCAGGAGGAGTTGTTTTCGGGATTTGCCCGCTTCCGGGACGTCCGGGAGGGGCCCGACGGATACCTGTACGTGCTTACCGACCAGCGTCGAGGCGGGCTGTACCGGGTGGAGCTGGAGTAGGAGCCCGCCGGCGGTGTCCCGGCCTTGCCGGGAGGCGCGCTCCGTGCTAGGCTGTTTACATTATGAATTACAGAAATCTCGGTAAAACAGGTCTGAAAATTTCAGAGGTCGCTCTGGGTACGTGGCAAGTCGGCGGCGGATGGGGTGGTGAGTTTGATCACTCCGCGGCGGAAACGATCATCAACTCCGCTATTGACTCCGGGGTGAACTTCATCGACACCGCTGATGTCTACGACAATGGTCTCAGTGAGGCGGCGGTAGGATCGGTCGTTCGGAGCCGTCGGGAGGAGGTGTTCGTCGCAACCAAATGCGGGCGACATCTCTCACCGCACGTGGACGAATCGTACACACCGGAGGCGCTGCGAAGCTTCGTAGAAAACAGCCTTAAGAACACCGGCCTTGAGCGACTGGATCTGATTCAGCTGCACTGTCCCCCAACGCAGACGTACTATCGTCCGGAAATCTTCGAACTCTTTGATCGTCTCAAGGATGAGGGGAAAATCGCCAACATGGGAGTCTCGGTGGAGAAGGTAGAAGAAGCCGAAAAGGCGTTGCAGTACGACAACGTCACCACCGTGCAGATGATCTTCAACATGTTTCGGCATCGACCACGGGAGCGCTTCTTCCAGGATGCCATGGCGCGGGGCGTGGGAATTATCATCCGTGTTCCGTTGGCCAGTGGGCTGCTGAGCGGGAAGTTCACGCGGGATACCACCTTTCACAAAGACGACCACCGTACCTTCAATCGCGACGGCGCCGCCTTTGATAAGGGCGAGACGTTTAGTGGCGTGCCCTATGACACGGCGCTGGACGCGGTTGATGAGCTGCGCTCGATCCTACCGAATACGGCTTCTATGGCTCAGAGTGCCGTGAGGTGGGTTCTGGACCATCCGGCGGTGAGTACGGTGATTCCCGGCGCTTCCCGCACGGAGCAGGTGAGTTCCAACTGCGCCGTTTCCGATCTGCCGCCCCTCACGCCTGAGGTCCACGCGGAGGTGAATCGGGTGTACGAAGAACGGATTCGCCCGCTGGTTCACTACCGCTGGTAGGCGGTGCCAAGGGCCCGGTCGTGGGCAACGGCCATCTCCCTCCCCGGCGGTCTCCGCCGGCGGAGGTAGTCGTATGAACGGCGCAATTCTAATACGATTTGTGAATCGTTTCACCCTATGGTAGCATTTGATTACCTATGAAAAGCAGTCAGACAGTTTTTGTATCAAACCGACTTGCGGTTCGCGTGAGCCGTGGCGCCGAAGGGCTGGAGTATACGCCCAGCGTCGGGGGGTTGGCCACCGGCCTAAGCTCCGTCGCCAGTGATGACGGCAGCACGTTGTGGATCGGGTGGAGCGGGCTCCCCAGTGATGAGCTGGCGGTCGAAGAACGGCGCGAAATAGAGGCCACTCTGCGCGACCGGTACCACGCGGTACCGGTGGATGTTTCTTCTCAGGAGCTGGACCTCTTCTACAGCGGGTTCTGCAACGACACCATCTGGCCGCTCTTTCACTACTTCCCGACCTATGCGGAATACGAGCACCAGTGGTGGAACTCCTATCGCGAGGTGAACCAGCGCTTCTTTGAGGTGCTCAAGCACGAGCTGCAGGAGGATGCCACCGTCTGGGTCCATGACTACCACCTCTTTCTCTTGCCGGCGTTGATCAAGGAGCAGTTTCCCGAGGTGAAGGTGGGATTCTTCCTGCACATCCCCTTTCCCTCGTATGAGCTGTTTCGCCTTTTGCCGTGGCGGGAGGAAATTCTGGAAGGACTCCTGGGAGCCGACCTCGTCGGCTTTCACACCTACGACTACGCGCGCCACTTCCTGTCGAGTGTGCGCCGTTTGGTGGGCTATGACCACGCCATGGGCGTCATTCAAACCGCCCGCCGAGCGGTCAAGGTCGATGTCTTCCCCATGGGCATCGACTGGAATCGCTACGCCCAGGCCGGCGAGCTTCCCGCCGTGCAGAACGTACTGGAGACGTTGACGACGCGGTATCGCAATCAGAAAGTAGTCCTCTCGGTGGACCGCTTGGACTACAGCAAGGGGATTCCCACCCGGATTCGCTCTTTTGGACGTCTGCTCGAGCTGTATCCTGAGTTGCAGGGCACGGTGACGCTGGTGATCGTGGTATCACCGTCCCGGGAATCCGTTCCCCGCTATATGGAACTGAAGCGGGAGGTGGATGAGCTGGTGAGTAGCATTAATGGGCAGTTCAGCACCCTCGATTGGATTCCCATTTACTACCAGTACCAGACCGGCTCCTTCGAAGAACTCAGTGCGCTATACCGGCGCGCCGATGTGCTGCTGGTAACGCCGCTACGGGACGGCATGAACCTGATTGCCAAGGAGTATCTGGCGGCGCGGACCGACAATCATGGCGTACTGGTTCTCAGTGAAACCGCCGGAGCCGCCCGGGAGTTGAGTGAAGCGTTGCACGTGAATCCCAGCGACATCGACGGAATTGCGTCGGCGATACACGAGGCACTGATTCAGTCCGAGGAAGACCAGGAGCACAACATCGGCGAAATGCGCCGACGCCTCCAGCGCATGACCGTGCAGTACTGGGCAGAGAGCTTTCTGGAGAAGCTCCACGGCATGCAGGAACTGCAGGCGTCCTATCGGGCACAGCCGATCAGCGCCACGGTGAAAACGCAACTGCTGGAGCGCTGGCGGGGAGCGGCTACCAAGCTGCTTATCCTCGACTACGATGGTACCCTGATGCGCTTCTTTCGCCGTCCCGGACAGGCGCGGCCCGACCGGGAGTTGAGGGAGCTCTTGACGCGGCTGGCTGAAGCTGAGGGCATCACCGTGGTGATCTCCAGTGGCCGTGATCGTAAGAACCTGGAAGAGTGGCTGGGCGACCTGCCCGTGGGACTGGGTGCCGGACACGGGGCGTGGATTCGTATGCTGGACCACGAGTGGGAGGCGGCCTCGGTGAGCGTTCCCGGCTGGAAAGAGCAGATCGCTCCCATTATTCAGACCACGGTGGACCGAACCCCCGGTTCGTCGCTGGAGGAGAAGGATTTTTCCCTGGCGTGGCACTACCGCAACAGTGAGCCGGAGCTGGCCAACGTGCGTCTGGCGGAGCTGCGAGAGACGCTCATCAGCCTCACCAGCAATCTCGAGCTCTCCGTGCTGGACGGAAATCGCGTGATCGAGGTGAAACCCACCCACGTGCACAAAGGGCGGGTAGTGCATCGCTTTGTCGATAGCGGTCACTGGGACCTGGTCATGGCGATCGGTGATGACGCCACCGATGAGTACATGTTTCAGGCCCTCGGCGGGGACGCGCTGTCGATTAAGGTGGGCGTTGGTGCTACCGCGGCGCAGTACTCAATCGACGGTGTCGCAGAGGTGCGCAAGCTGCTGGCGGAGCTGCTGTAGCTGCGCCGGCGCGCGGGGTGGGGCCAGCGGCGGGACCGTGACACAATCGCCCGGCGCGCGGGGCCAGACCACCAGCGGGGCTGCGGCGGTTCCGGGCGCTCCGGCAACGAGTCGCTGCCCACTGCCCACTGCCCACCAGCCTACGTCAATTCGAAGATCTTGCCGGGGTTGAGAATCCCCTGAGGATCCATGGCGCGTTTAATCGTGCGCATGAGCTCCAGGTACCCCGGTTCTACGAAGCGGGGCAGGTGAGCTTTGCGCTTATGGCCGATTCCATGCTCCCCACTGATGCGGCCTCCGAGGTCGGCGGTGAGCGCATACAGCTCATCCAGGATCTTGGGGAGTCGGTCCTGCCACTGCTCGTCACTCCAGGCGGGATCGCGGACGATGCGGGTGTGGATGTTTCCATCACCGGCGTGGCCATAGGCGGGAATCAGGATCTCATAGCGCGCGGCGATCGCCTCCATGCCGGCGATCAGTTCCGGGATGCGCGCCGGGGGAACTACGAGATCCTCGTTCGCCTGATCAGGACTGATGAGCGCGTAACTCTCGGCGATGTTGCGCCGCACGCTCCACACTCGTTCACTGTCGGCGTGGTTGTCGGCCACGTAGATCTCCAGCGCGCCGTGCGCCGTGCACAGCGCTCCGATCGCTTCGTACTCCCGCTCTACCTGCTCCCGATCGGGGCCGTCCACCGTAATGATCAGTACCGCCCCGGCGTTCTCATACGGTAGCGTTTCGTTGAGATAGCGACACGCCTGGGCAAAGCTCCCCCGATCGATGAACTCTAGGGCCGTTGGGGTAATTCCCGTTTCCGCCGAGATCCGTGGTACCAGCGTAATTGCGGTGCGGGTATCGGGAAAGGTCACCAGGAGATCCGCCGATGCCTTGGGGCTGGGCGTGAGCCGCAGCGTCACCTCCGTGATAATTCCCAAGGTGCCCTCGCTGCCGACCATCAGCTGTACCAGGTTGTAGCCGGAGACGTCCTTGATCAGTTTGCCCCCCATGCGGACGATCTCACCGGTGGGCGTCACCACTTGTAACGCCAGCACGTATCTGCCGGTGACCCCGTACTTCACCGCCTTCCCGCCGCCGGCGTTCTCCGCCACGTTGCCCCCAACGA
>CAYQRW010000205.1:4372-6501 GCA_964419735.1 uncultured Spirochaeta sp. | reverse complement strand
TGGGCCCGCCGAACTCCAGGTAGTTGGCGACCTTGCCGCCCTCGTCGTTGACCAGGTCGAAGACGGTGGTGGTGAGGCCGGCGCCGGCGCACATGAGGGAGATGTCTCCATCAAACTGCACGTAGGGGATTCCCTCCAGTGCCGCCTCGTAGGCGGCGTCGGAGTCGTACTGCTCCCGGGCGATTTTAAACTCCGGGTGGCGGTCGAGGCTGTTGTCGTCGATGATCACCTTGGCGTCACCGGCGATGAGGGGGGTGGCCTCGGCATCGGCTCCGGCGGTGACGAAGACCGGGTTGATCTCGGCTAACTCCGCGTCGTCCGTTTCGAAGACGTGGTAGAGCTGGCCCACCAGTCTGGCAAACGCCTGAGCGGCGGCGCCGGTGAGGCCCAGATCGTAGGCGAGGCCCCGGGCCTGGAACGGCTGCAGCCAGCGGAAAGGATCTACGTAGACGCGCTTAATCGCCTCCGGCCGCTCCTTGGCGAGCTCCTCGATTTCCACGCCGCCCTCGGCGCTGGCGAGAATCACGTAGCGCGCGCTCTCAGGCTCGGCGGAGATGGAGAGGTAGAGCTCCCGCTCGATATCCACCGCCGCCTCCACGAGCAACGCCGGGATCGTGTAACCGGTGGAGAGGATCTCGCCGGCGGCCTCACCGGCCTGTGAGGGGGGCACTACCTTAATCAGCCCCGCCTTGCCGCGGCCGCCCATGTCCAGTTGCGCCTTCACCACCACTTTGGTGGCGCCGGTGTCCTTGGCGAGCGCCTCCGCCGCCTCCCGGACGGCCTCGGCCGCCCCCGATAAGCCGCGGGGCACTGCAGCGCCGTCAGGTTCAATTACCCGAACCAACCGCGAGGCGGGAAGGGGAATCCCGGCCGCGGCGAAGCGCTCTTTCCCTTGGTATTCGAACAGTTTCACGAATGCTCCTTGCGGGACAGGTCCCTGCGCCGGATTAGTCCAGCGTGTACCGAGTGCGGAAGTCGCCCCACATCTCGTCGTCGGTGGGGGCGCGGCCCTCGATCGGTTCGCTCACCCAGGTGACGTTGATGAAGTGCTTCCAGTGGATGTTCTCGGTGGTGATGTTGCCACCCCACGTGCCGCACCCCAGGGTGACGGTGCTGGGCATGCCGTTAAAGAAGTTTCCCCCGTTGGCCGGGGCCTGCGGCTGGCGAACCATGATCCGGCTGGTGCGCATCCGCTCTCCCAGGGCCTGAATGTACTTCTGGTTCCAGGTGTGAATGCCGCAGGAGTGGCCGGTACCGGCGTTGTCGGTGAGGTGGGTGAGAATATCCACCGCTTCCTCGAACTCTGAATACTTGTAGACGGTGAGCACCGGTGAGAGCTTCTCATCGGCGAAGTGGTCTTCCTCGATGGGAAGGGTGCCTTCCACCAGGAGGATCTTGGTGTCCTCCGGGACGGAGAGCCCCGCGTCGATGGCGATCTTCATGGCGCTACGGGCGACGATCTCCGGATTGAGGGCGATCTTGCCCTTCTTGTTGGGCCGCCACATCCACTCTTCGAGCTGTTGGCGCTCCGCTCCGCGGACGATGTAGCTCTTCTTGGCGTCCTCTTCGAAGAGCTCCAGGGCGCGATCGTAGAGGGAGTCATGGATAATGACGCTGTTCTCGCTGGAGCAGCTGGTGGCGTGGTCAAACGCCTTGCTCAGGGCGATCTTCTTCACCGCGTCCGCCACGTCGGCGTCCTCGGCGATGATCTGCACGCTGTTTCCCGGGCCCACGCCGTAGGCGGGAGTGCCGCTGGAATAGGCGGCCTGGACCATCGCTCCGCCGCCGGTGGCCACCACCAGGTCCACCTGCTGCATGAGGTGGTTGGTCTTGGGGATGGAGGGTTCGTCGATCATTTGAACGAGGTCTTCCGGGGCGCCGACGCGCCGGAGGCCCTGCCGCATGTATTCCACCGCCAGTTTGCTCGCGGCGGCGCCCCGGGGGTGGGGCGCGAAGATCACGGCGTTGCGTCCCTTGAGGATACCCAGGCCGTTGCTCGCGGGGGTGGCGGTGGGGTTGGTCACCGGCAGCAGTGCTCCCACCACGCCCACGGGCTTAGCGTATTTCGAGATGCCCTTGGCCTCGTCCCGCTCGATCAGTCCCACCGTCTTGGCGGTCTGCAGGTCGCG
>CAYQRW010000205.1:0-4272 GCA_964419735.1 uncultured Spirochaeta sp. | reverse complement strand
TCGGGGTCCGCGGCGGGGGAGGCACTTCCCGCCGCGGACGCACTGGCTGCGCCGGCGGAGCTCCCGCCGGTCGCACCCGATGTCCGTTTCATATGTGTTCCAATTTCTCGTCCCGGCCCGATCATGATCCGAAGTTCTCCTCTTCGATCTTCTGCACCATGCCGTAGGCGTTCTTCAGCCACTCGGCGCGCTCTTCCATCGTTTCGGTGAACGCCAGATCCAGCCAGGAGGCGACGATGTCCACACCCAGCTTGGGGGCGGTGATCCAGCCACCCATGGTGACCACGTTGGCGTTATTGATGATGCGGCCCTTGCTGGCGGCAAAGACGGTGTCCGCCACTACCGCGTATACCCCTTGAAACTTGTTGCACACGATACCCATGCCCTGGCCGGTGCCGCAGATCGCCACGCCCCGGTGGGCGCGGCCGTCCTGGATCGCCTTGGCCACTTTCGGGGCCTGCACGGGGTAGGGTTCGTTTTCATCGGCGGAGTACAGACCGAAGTCCAGCACTTCCACGTCGTCGCGGCTCTTCAGGTATTCGGTGACCGCTTCCTTCAGGGGGAAGCCGGATTTGTCACTGACGATTGCTATTGTTTCTTTGGTTGCCATGTATATCTCCTCTATCTATTGGTTTCTTTGCGCCCGCCGGTGGTGCGGGACCCCGGTCGCGCGGCGCCCCGGTCGCCCGGGGCCCCGGTGGCGGCGGCGCAGCAGCGGCGGGTCTTCCTTAAGCCCATGTGCCGGCGTGCGACGGCCGTCGCCCGGCGCCTCAGGCGCCCACCGGCTGTCGGTTCTTGGCCTTCTTAGCCATCAATTTCTGTGCTTCGCTCACCAGGTTGTCGGCGGTGAGGCCGAAGCGCTTCTGCAGATATTCCTGCGTTCCCACTTCGCCGAACTGGTCCTGGATGCCCACGCGCGTCTGGTAGACGGGGGCGTGTTCGGTGAGCACTTCCGCCACGGCGCTGCCCAGGCCGTTGCGAACCTGGTGGTTTTCCGCGGTGAGAATGGCGCCGGTCTTGCGGGCCACGTCGATGACTAATTCTTCGTCGATCGGCTTTACCGTGTGCATGTCTACGACGGTGGCGTTCACCCCGTGCCCTTCGAGCGTGGCGGCGGCGGCGATCGCTTCGGCCACCATGATCGCACCGGTGGCGATGATCGTGAGATCGGAGCCCTCGGTGATCACCTTTCCCTTGCCCAGCTCAAACTCTTCACTGTCGGCGTAGATCGGCGCGATCGCTTTGCGGTGCAGGCGAAGATAACTCGACCCCTGGCGGTAGGTGATCTGCGGCATGAGTTTGCGCAGGCTCACTGGATCGCTCGGTTCACAGATATAGATGCCGGGAATCGTGCGCATGAGTCCCATGTCCTCGAAGGACATGTGCGTTCCACCGTTGAACGCCGCCGATACGCCGGGATCGGTACCGGTGAGCTTCACGTTCTGCTTGGCGTAATTTGCCGAGATGAAGAACTGGTCAAAGGTGCGTCGCGCGGCGAAGCAGGTAAACGTCGCGGGAAAGGGGATCATCCCGGTCGTGCTCAGCCCGGCGGCGATTCCCACCATGTTGGCCTCGGCCACTCCCACGTCGATCCAGCGGTCCTTGAATTGATCTTTGAAGTCGAAGGTGCCGTTGGCCCGCATCAGGTCCGCATCGAGGACGACGATGCGTTCATCCTTGGTGGCCATTTGCGAGAGCAGTTCGCCGTAGACCCCTCGCATTTCCACTCCATCGGTTGCGTCAGGGCGATTGATGACGTAATTCATGCCAGGGCCTCCTCTTCCTTCTTCAGTGCGGCAAACGCTTCCTTTGCCTGTTCGGCGGTGATCGGCATGTTGTGGTTCTTGAAGTCGCCTTCGCAGAAGGAGACGCCTTTGCCCTTGATCGTGTCCGCAATAATCATGGAGGGACGGTTCCTCTCTTCCATCGCCGACAGCACCGCCGCGTCGAGCGCCTCGAAATCGTGGCCGTCGACCTGCTGCGTGTACCATCCGAAGGATGTCCAGCGGTCGGCGAGATGATCGGTCTTCATGATGTCGTCGATATGACCGTCGATCTGCATCTTGTTGTAGTCGGTAAAGGCGATCAGATTAGAAAGGCCGAACATCGCCGCCGACATCGCCGCTTCCCAGGTCTGTCCTTCGTTCGTGTCCCCGTCGCCAATGAGACCGAATACCCGGCCGGGAAGTTTCTGAATCCGGTGTCCCAGAGCGATGCCCACCGCCGCCGAGAGACCCTGGCCCAAGGAGCCGGTGGTCATGTCGATGCCGGGGGTGCGGTTCATGTCGCAGTGGCTCGGGAGGTTGGTGCCGCCCTGGTTGAGCGTGTGGAGCATGTCCTGGGGGAAAAATCCTCGGTCTGCCAGGACCGCGTACAGCGCCGGCCCGGCATGTCCCTTCGACATGACAAACTTGTCCCGCATGGGATCCTTGGGGTTGGTAGGGTTATTTCGGAGGTGGCGGTAGTAGAGGATCGTCAGGATTTCAATGATCGAAACCGACCCACCCACGTGGCCGATTCCCAGATGGGCTATCTCATCAATGGTGAGTCGCCGAATATCGATCGCTTTCTGTTTCAGATCGCGCAATTCGGAACTGTTCATGTGGACTCCTTTATTTCTTTCTGAAAGTAATAAACCAAGATTAGCATGAGTTCCCGGGGCTGTAAAGTCCCGCAGCGCCGGAACCGGCCTACTTCCCACTTGCCCCGTACCGCCGCCAATGGCCCCCTTCCATCGGCTCCGGACCGCCGTGAGCGGTCCAGTGTTCCTTGCCAATTTCCCGGACCCTTGTCATACTCTCCCCGAGGTTCTGTTTTTTTTCAGTAACTAACTATGCACAAGCCACTACGAAGCCGCGATGTGCGGGCCAGCAACGAAAACCTCGTGCTCAGTCTGATATTTCAGCAAGGTCACGCATCCCAGTCGTCGGTGGTCCAGCAGACCGGACTCAAAGCCCCCACCGTCTTCCGGATCTTTAGCAAGCTCGAACAGGAAGGCTACATTCGTTCCTGCACAGATACCGTGCCGGGTGACTCGGCAGTTGTCCCGCACGGCGGGCCTGGCTCATCTGCTACGCCCTTGGCCTCAGGAACCTCCCAGACCGCGGCCGCCTCCACCGGTTCCAGTGAGCGCAAGGGCCGCCGACCAAACCTGTACTGCGTGGAGGCCTCCAGCGCCTACGCGATCGGAGTGGACTTCTCCCGCCTCGCGGCAGCGGTGATCGTGGTGAACTTCGCCAACCAGGTGATCCACCATCGCAGCGTCGAACTTAGTCGTTCCGATGATCGGGAGGCGGTGTTATCCGCGGTGGAGGAGCTCATCGAAACCGCCATACGCGAAAGCGCCGTCGATCCGCAGGCGATCGTAGGGATCGGCCTCGCGGCACCGGGCGTGGTGGATACCGCCACCGGCAAAGTAATCGACTATCGCCGCATCGAAGGACTCAACGGGTATTCCTTACGAGACCACTTCGAGGCGCGCTTTTCAATGCCGGTATACGTGCATAACAACACCTCGGTAATCGCCGCCAGCGCCTACCATTATGGAGACGCCCTGGAGGTGGATAGTCTTCTCACTGTGCTCGTACGCAGCGGGGTGGGGGCCGCGCTCATCACCCAGGGCGACATCTTTCTCAACGGCACCGCCACCGCCCTGGAAGTGGGGCGCATGACGCTCTCTCCCGACTCCGTGGAGGGGGTCGCTCAGGACGCCGACACCCTGGAGCAGACCGTGGCGGAACGGCCGATGCTGGAGCGCCTTCAGAAGCATTACGCCGTGGCCGGGTGGGAAGACGCCGAGGAGAAACTCAGCCCCGTGGAAGTCTCCAGCGCCCTGTACCGCGAATGCCTCGAGCTGGGTACCGCGATCCGCAACCTGCACCACCTGTTTCACCCCGAAGCGATCCTGCTGGTGACGCGCTTCCCCCTGCTCTCCCACGTCCTCGGCGATGCGATCCGCAGCGTCCTCCCCGAGCGCACCGTCATACCCACCGTCTACGACCCCGTCCACGCCTGCTACGGCGCCACCGACATCGTCTTCCGCCGCTTCTTCACCGGCGCCCGCGAATAGCGCCTCACCCCGGCACACCGGTCTGCGCCCACCAGCTGTCCCGATACCCCGCCGGCGCGCCAGGTGGGCCGCGACTTAGCCAGCCGACCCGATCCCCCGGTCGGCCCGCTCGCCCGCGATCCCGCCAGGTGAGCCGCGACCCCGCCTGCCGACCCGAAACCCCGCCGGCCCGCTGTCCCGCTCGCCCGCTCGCCCGCTCGCCG
>CAYQRW010000204.1:0-6549 GCA_964419735.1 uncultured Spirochaeta sp. | reverse complement strand
TCGTGCTGGTGACATCAAGAATCGCATTCCGAAATCGGGGGTGGCGGTAGGCGGCTATCCCCGCCGGTACGCCGATAAGACAGGCAAGGCCGACCGCAGTTCCGCTGAGTCGCATATGTTGCATGAGCTCCTGGCCAAACCGTTCCGATCGGACGTTGTATTCAACCAGATAGGAAATGCGGTCCAACGGCTCCGCCGCCAGCTGGGCGATAATGAATCCCACCACCACCACCAGCGCCGCACCGAAGAGCGCCTTGGCTCGTCCCCGACTACTGCGAAGCAACTCGTGCCACGCCGCCAAGGCGGCCACCAGCGCGATCCACACCCCGGCGCTGGGACTCACCCGCGCCAGTTCCCCCAGCTCTCCGCGATCGGCGAGCTCCACCGCGGCCATATGGAACATGATCCACGGCACGATCCCCACCGATACCGCCCAGAGCAGCAGCGCCGGGATTTCCACCTGCTGCAAGAAACGCGCCGCCACCACCAGCACCGCTCCTGCCAGTAAAAGCAGGATCAGCGGTGCCACCGGTAGGGAAAGCTCCCACATCGAGTATCCCTGTCCCTCGGCGATTCGGTTGGGACGCAGGTGAATTACCTGCAAGAAAAATAGCCCCGCCGCCGGTACGAGAGACACGACGACGGGGAGAATATCCACCGGCTCGGTGAGGCCGGTGATCCACCGTTTCATGAGTAAGGTAGACCGCTACTGGAGAAACCCATTGTCTTCGAGGTACTCCCGCGCCACCACTTCGGCACTGCGGCCTTCCACGGCGATCGCCGCATTCAATGACTGCAGGATCTCCCGATCGAAACTCTCGAAGATCGGCGCCAGTAGATCCTCGATTTCCGGATACTCGTCAAGCACCTCGACGCGGATCACCGGTGCCGGACGGTAGACCGGCTGTACTCCGGCGGTGTCATCCAGTACCTGCAGGCCCAGCGCCGCCAGCTGACCGTCGGTACCGTAGGCCATAGCCGCGTTGACGCCTTCCTGGTTGCGGGCAGCGGCCTGCATGGTGGTAGCGGTGTTTCCGCCGGAAAAGACGAGAAGATCATCCTGTTCCAGCTCGAAGCCGTACTCCTCTTCAAACGCGGGAAGTACATCGGGACGGCTCACAAATTCCTCGCTGGCGGCGAGCTTGAACTCGTTTCCCGCCTCCATCCACTCCGCGATGTCTCCCAGTTCGGTGACGCCCGCTTCCGCCAATTCACTGCGGACCGCGATCGCCCAGGTGTTATTGGCGTCCGCCGGAGTGAGCCAGACGAGGCCATTGGTTTCCATATCCAGCTCTTTCACCCGTTCATAGCCGGCCTCAAAGTCGTTCCAGGTATCCCTGCCGGCCTCATCGAAGAAAAAGGCTCCGTTTCCGGTGTATTCCGGGTATAGGTCAATTTCACCACTGGTGATCGCCCGGCGGATCACGTCGGTGGGGCCAAACTCAACTTGGTTATCCACCTCAAACCCATCAGATTCCAGCATGAGGAGCATCATGTATCCCAGTAAACTGCCTTCGGTGTCAATTTTGCTGGCCACGGTAACCGGCCCCTTCTGGGCCGCCTCACCGGCTTCCTCCGTTTCTCCCGTCCCCGAAGCAAAACCAAGCATCGGCAGCATAAGCATCGAGGCTGCCGCCACGGCAAAAACCGCGCGGCGAATAGTGTTCAATCGCGCTGTGTTCATAGCAACTCCTTTGAACACGAAAGATAATGCACACCCGCCGTGACGGCAAGGGACATGTCCCGAAGATCGTCTACTACTTCTCGCGATACAGATACCGCTTGATCTTCATGGTGGGAGTCTTCTCAAACGGTTCCTGTTCTTCTTGGATATCAGAGATCTTGCTGAAATTACTGAGACGGCTGTTCACCTCTTTGCGGACTTCCTCGAGATATCCACTCATTCGTTCGGCAGCTCCGGTGAACGCTTGTCCCGCGGCACTTCCCGCGCGCCCCGCGGCGTCCTTGGCCGCATCCCCCAGAGAACGCATGTTTTCCGCCAGGCGATCGTAGTCCAGCCGCACTCGAGCGACCAGCCGATTTCCGCGCTGTACCACCAGCGACTCGGCCACTCCCTTGAACTGGTTGATCAGCGCTTCGATCGCCTCGGGATAGATATTCTCACCGTTACTGCTGAGGATCACCGTTTTACTGCGTCCCTTCACGTACAACCGGCCCTTGGCATCAAACTCTCCCAGGTCGCCGGTGCGGAACCACCCGTGATCGGTCATCACCCCGGCAGTCTGCTCGGGATCGCGGTAGTATCCCTGCATGATATTCGGACCGCGCGCCTGGATTTCACCCTCTTCAATGCGGAGATCGACTCCTTCCACGGCGGTGCCGGTACTGCGCAGCGTATTGTGGTGGGGACTGGTTCCCGCCAACAACGGAGAGGTTTCAGTAAGCCCATAACCGATCGCATAGGGAAAATCGATCTTGTAGAGTACCTTCTCCACGTCCGGCGCCAGCGGTGCCCCACCGATACCAAAGAATCGCAGTTCCCCCCCAAAGGCCGCCACCAGTTTCTTGCCGGCGGCGCGATGAATCACATGGGCGATTCCCGGTATCCGGCGCAGCACCTTCAGTGCCGGCTTGTCCAGTTGCGGCATCACCCGCGCCCGCACCAGCTTCTCGATCAGCAACGGCACCGAGAGCATGAGGTGGGGTTTCACCGCCGTGAGCGCCTTGGAAAGCACGGTGGGTGAGGCGGGACGATCCAAATAGGTCACGTGGGATCCGTGGGAAAAGGGAATAATCATGCCCAGAGTGCACTCGTAGGTATGCGCCAGCGGTAACAGGGATAGCATCCGCTCTCCCGGCTGCAGGCGGGCAAAGGCATCCGCCCCGGCGGCGTTGCTGGTGAGGTTGCCGTGACTCAGCATAACTCCCTTCGAGTGGCCCGTGGTGCCGGAGGTATAGATGATCACCGCCGTATCCTCCGGGGATACCGGCGCAAAGGTAACGCCGGAGGGATCACCGGCGTTCACCGCGTCCTGAAACAGCGGTTCCAGCTCGATCATCTGCGCCGGGACGGCCAGATCAGGCCGGTCCTCCATCCGCCGCACCTGTTTGGTTGAGGCCAGCAGCACCGTGGCCCCGGCGTGCTCCACGATTCCCGCCACCTCCGCCGGGGAGAAGTCGGGGAGAATCGGTACGGCGATCGCTCCGCCCGCGGCAATTGCGAGGTACGCCGCAGGCCACGCCGGCTGATTCTCACTGAGGAGCGCCACCCGATCTCCCGCACCGATGCCGAGCTCCAACAGACGCCGCTGGATACCCCCTGCGGCGTATCCAATCTCCCGAAATGTCCACGTTTCTCCATTGATCACACTGTACGCGTTCAGATCGGCGTACTGCTCCAGGGAGGTTTCGAGGATTTCTTTGAGCGTCGTTGTTTGTGTCATACTTCTAGGCTACACGCGAGGTGGGGCATTCGGCAAGTGAAATCGACAGCACCGTGTTTGCCGAAAAAAGTCACCCTGCCACTTGCTATCCAGCCCCCGGCGGCAAATAATGCATCGGTAAGGGGAATGCTGCATGAACTATGATCTGAAGACGATTCACGCGCCGCGGCTCGAGGGATCCCGATTGCTGTTCGCCGCGTGGCTGTTGGAACGCGGCACGTCCGGTCGCCGGCTGGCTCCGACATTTTTCCACCACCTGGGAATCGATCGCTTCCGAGAATTGCAACTCACGGAGTCTCCGCTGTTTAAACCGGTGGGACCGCCCAGCGATCCCAAAGATGCCGCGGATCATGACGCCCCGCATCCGGCGCCGGAGATCGAGATTCTCGAGCAGATCGGAACCACTCTACGGCCGGAGGGGAGCTACGTCTTTCCTTCGGTGGCGGACTATGCCAAGGCGTATCGCGCCGGCACCTTGACGCCCCACACGGTGGCCGAGCGGTTGCTCCACGTACTGGAACACCAGGACCGCGGCAACCCACCACTGTACGCCTTTATCGAGTGGCGAGCGGAGGATATCCGCCGCCAAGCGCAGGAGTCCACCGAACGCTTTGCCGACGGTACTCCCCGCTCAATCTTTGAGGGCGTTCCCGTGGCGGTGAAGGATGAGTTCGATGTGGCGGATTTTACCACCACCCTGGGCACCAGCTTCATCTATGGTGATCCCGCTGAGACGGACGCCTGGATCGTTGCGCGCCTCCGGGAGGCGGGAGCGATCATCGTGGGAAAGACCAACATGCACGAGATCGGCATCGGGGTCACCGGGCTCAATCCCTTTCGCGGCACACCGGTCAATCCCTACGCTCCGTGGCGCTACCCCGGCGGTTCTTCCTCCGGTAGTGCAAGTGCGGTGGCCTCCGGGATCTGCCCCGTGGCGATCGGCGCCGACGGCGGAGGCTCCGTCCGCATTCCGGCGGCGTACTGCGGAATTTTTGGCCTCAAACTCACCATGGGACGTACCAGTGAGTCCGGCGAGTTTCCGCTGGCTCCCACGGTTGGCAATGCCGGTCCCCTGGCGGGCAACGTCCGTGACCTGGCACTCACCTACATCACCATGGCCGGGCCTGATCCGGATGATCCCCATAGTCACGCTCAACCACGCCCCACCTTGGAGGGATTCCTCCAAGACGTTCGAGGACTACGAATCGGGGTGTACTCCGCCTGGTTCGAGCATTCTCGAGAGGAAGTCCGGGCTGCGGCGCGGGACCTCCTGGAACAGCTCGTGGCCCGGGGCGCGGAAGTGGTGGAAATTTCAATCCCTGAACTGGACGCGCTCCGCGTTGCCCACCTGGTGACGATCACCTCCGAGATGCGGGCCGCTATGGACCCGTATTACCGCGTGCATCGCAGCGATTTCAGCAATGAGGCGCGGGCAAACCTGGCGCTGGCGCGCTTCATTTCTACCACTGACTACTTGAAAGCACAGCGAGTACGGCGCCGGGCACTGGGCCACTTTGAGGCCGCCTTTTCCGCGGTAGACGTGATCGCCACGCCCACCACCGCCAACCTACCGCCGCGGCTCAATCGTGACCGCCTGCTCTCCGGGGTCTCCGACCTGAACTCTCTCAGCGAGACGATGCGGTATGCGGTGGCGGCCAACATGCTGGGCTACCCGGCGGTGAGCGTTCCCGCAGGATTCGTCACCGCCCGGAGCCGCCAGTTCTGGCACACCGTGGAGGAGACCGATGAGGACGGCAACGTATACTCCCAGGTGCCGGTGGGCGTCCAGTTCATGGCGCCCCACTGGGAAGAGGCGCTGCTACTACGGGTAGCCCGGGTGTGTGAGGAAATCGTGGTGAGGCCGCGGCCGCGGGTGTATCTTTCGCCGTATGAACCGCGCAATCCGATCGAGTCCGGCCATGAAGCACCAAGGAACGAGTAGGTCCTATGGGTGCACTCAGTGAAAATCGCTCCGTCCGCCAGCGTCCGGATGAAGGGTTTCGGAGATGGTTTGTGAACGAGTACTTCGATATTATCGTGTGGTACGAGTCGCGCCATTCGCCACCAACGGGCTTTCAACTGTGCTACGACCGCCACGCCAACGAACGGGCGTTCACCTGGCAGCGCGGAAAACAGAGCAGTCACTACGTCTCCGACCAGCTTCCCGGTGAGCGCTCAGCCTGGGCGGCAACGGCGATCCTCCACGGTGACGCCGGCCCCATTCCGCCGGAGGTGCTGCTCCGCCTGCAGGCGGAGCAAGGTGAACTAGACGCGGACCTTTTAGAGATCATCGATACCACCGCCCGCGAGTATAACCAACGCTACCAAAACTGACGGCTGCCCCCTGCCGGCCTCCTGCGATATAGTGGTGCCATGGAATGGAGAGCAAGTCATATCCTGGTAAAGGAAAAGGGTCTCGCGGAGCAGTTATTGAAACGCGTGAAGCAGGGTGCACGATTTGAGGCGCTGGCCAAGGAGTTTTCTACATGTCCCAGTAAATCCAAGGGCGGTGATCTGGGCTGGTTTGGTCCGGGAAAGATGGTCAAGCCCTTCGAAGCGGCGCTGGTGAAGCTCCGGCCGGGGAAGATTTCCGGCGTAGTGAAGACGCAGTTCGGATATCACATTATTAAGAAGACGGGGGAACGGTGAGCCTCCGGGAGGAGGCGCTGGACTACCACCGCCGCGGCCGCCCGGGAAAGATCGAAGTGGCTGCCACCAAGCCGCTCACCACCCAATACGACTTGTCCCTGGCCTACTCTCCCGGCGTGGCGGAGCCGTGCCGGGAGATCGCCGCCGACCCCGACGCCAGCTTCGAGTACACCGCGCGCGGCAACATGGTGGCGGTAGTTACCGACGGAAGCGCCGTGTTGGGGCTGGGCGCGATCGGGCCGGAGGCGGCCAAGCCGGTGATGGAGGGCAAGGCGGTGCTCTTCAAACGCTTTGCCGGGGTCGACGGTATCGATTTGGAGCTCCGCCGGAGCAGCGTGGACCAGTTCGTGGATGCGGTGGCCGCGTTGGAGCCCTCCTTTGGCGGAATTAACCTGGAAGATATCAAGGCACCGGAGTGCTTTGAGATCGAACGTCGCCTGAAGGAACGCATGGCGATTCCGGTGATGCATGACGACCAGCACGGCACCGCGATTAT
>CAYQRW010000203.1:1241-6573 GCA_964419735.1 uncultured Spirochaeta sp. | reverse complement strand
ACGGATAACGCCGGCGTGGGAATTTCTATCTTCAGTAGGCCGGTGACGGACTCAGCATGCTCCGACATGGTGCCTCAAACCTGAAAACCTTTCTGCATTGCTGCCACCAGTTTGGACTTATATAGGGCGTTCTGCCGTTTGAGCTGCACGATCTCATGATGTTGGCTCTTGATCGTTTCCACCAGGTCTCCGTGGGAGAGCGCTCCCGTATTCAGTAATTCTTCAATATAGTTCAGTTTGTTGTCAAAGTCCTGTTCCGCCTCCTGTCCGGCGGCATCGTAGGAATCGTTCACCGTTTCCAGATCGAGGAAACTGTCCTGATCCTCATCCTGGAGGGAGAGCATTTTCTCCGCGATTCGGTAAATCGCCTGAGACAGGACTGCCCGTGGCTTGTACCGGAGGATCGGCAGTCGCGCGGTGAGGGCGGTATCCTGCAGACTGTCCCGGTAGATGATGCCCAAATGCAGCAAATCCAGGTCCAAGTACTGGTGGGCACTCCGGCGAAGGCGGGTTACCGTGTCCGCATCCTTGGGGTCGTCGATCATATTCATGATCAGCCGGGGGTGAAAGCGGCGCACCGCCTCTCGATAGCGGTTGGCGGCGTCCGGATCTCGCTGATCGAGTTCACGGACGATATCGGGAATGTAGATCTTCTGCAGGGAGCTGCGATCCCGGAACAGACCATCGATATACGCGCCGCCGGGGGACTTCTTGTTCACCGACCGCTGGAGTAGTCTAAATACCGCGTTCTTGAGAAACAGATAGGCATTCACCGTGGCGGTGGGGGTGGGGGTCGTCACAATGATTCCCTGACCGGACATCAGGAAGAAATCGAGGATGTTCTGGGATGTTCCAGCCCCCAGGTCGAGGACTAGGTAATCTGCATCCAGGTCACTCAGGCGCCGAATGAGCATGTTCTTCTGGGATGCGTTGAGGTTGGCCAGACCGGGAATTTCCGCGTCACCGGGAATGAAGCGTAGATTCGGGATATCGGTTTCCTGAATTACATTGGAGAAGTCGATCTTCTTGCGACCGAGAAAACTGCCGATGGAGGCCCCGGTTCCGCGGAATCCCAGTACCAGGTGTAGGTTGGACCCACCGAGGTCAAGGTCTGCCAGGACTACTCGATGTCCCCCTTGCGCCAAGGCGATTGCGAGATTTGCGGATACAAGAGATTTGCCCACGCCGCCTTTGCCGCTGGCCACCGGCACGATTAGCATTATTGGTCCTCCACATCTTCTACGGTAATCTGCGGCTGATCCTGAGTCTCACGGGAGGGGGGCTCTGGATCGTGCCGGTTTGACTGCGGAGTATATGATAACAGAAAGAGGAGGCTTGCTGCATCGAGGAGCAGGAGAATTCCCGCGAGCCCAATCATGGTGACCGACGGCTCCAGGAGGGACGCGTATCCCCCCGCCACTTGCGCAACTGTGACCGCGCTGCCGATTACTTGGAGAGCCAGAGCAACGCGTAACGGAGCCAGAAGTGCTCCCGATCGGGTCAGGATCAGCTGCAGGAGCAGCAATGTCGGCAGGACCGCCGCTCCCCCCAGCGCCAGGGCCACGCCGGAGAAGCTCGGCTGCGATGCCATCTGCAGCATAATAACCAGAACAAATGTGAGCAAAACGAATCGCACTGCCTGATAGAGCCCGATTGAGGTAAGAAGAAGCGTTTTTTTCGCCACTTGCCAGAGTCTACGGGCCGGTGGTTGCTGGCGTCAACCTGCAATCAGTACAATAAACCGACAGGAGGTCTCATGGACCACAAGCACAGCACGGCCCGACCGATCATGTGGGGCGGCATTACAGCCATATTTGCTGCCTTCTTCGTTGCCTTGGCGCTGGTACCACAGGTAACCGCTCAAGGTTCTCAGGGAGATGTAAGCAGTTCGGAAGAAGCCCTGGGGCTGTTTGAACAAGTATACGAATTTGTTCAACGAAGTTACGTTGATGAAGTTGATCCCGATACGCTGATCGAGGGTGCCTTGGAAGGAATGTTTGAGGCGCTCGATGACCCGCACTCCGCCTATCTCGACAACGAGGAAATGCGTGGCCTCACGGATACCACCAGTGGTGAATTTGGGGGCGTGGGAATGTACATCAGCAAACCGGTTCGCGACAACGGGAGATCGCAGTACGTGGAGGTGGTGTCCCCCATTGAAGATACTCCCGCCTTCCGCGCCGGACTTCGCGCAGGGGACCGGATTAAAGAGGTGGAAGGCGAATCAACCGCCGATATGTCCGTGGATGACGTGGTTGATCGGCTCCGCGGCGAGCCGGGATCCGAGGTTGCGATCACGATCCTTCGCGGTGAGGAGCTGGAGTTTCCCGTGGCCCTGGAGCGGGCCGTCATTCAAGTTCCCACGGTCAAATCGGATATGATCGATGACACCACCGCCTTTCTGCGGATTATCCAATTCACCCCGTACACCGAGGAGCGCGTCCGAGAATCGATCGAGGAGTTTCGCGAGGCCGGCTATGAGTCGCTGATTATCGACCTCCGGTCCAATCCCGGAGGACTCCTGAGCGGCGTAGTTGATGTATCGGACCTCTTCTTTGACGGCGGTCTGGTGGTGGAGACACGGGGTCGCGTCGCGCGGGAGAACCAGCGGTACACGGCGGGTTCCGGCAAAGACGTGGATGACGACATCGAGGTGGTGGTGCTGATCGACGGCGGTTCCGCCTCCGCGGCGGAGATTCTTGCCGCCGCCTTGAAAGATCGGGACCGTGCCACGGTGATCGGCCGCACCTCCTACGGCAAGGGGAGCGTGCAGCAGGTGCGCCGCGTGGGCCAGGCGGGCTTCCGGCTGACGATGGCTCGGTACTACACTCCGGCCGGTACCGATATCGATGAGGTCGGCGTGGAGCCGGATATCGTGGTGGAGGAAGAGGAACTCAGCGATGCTGAGCAGGAAGCCTACATCCAGATTCAGGAAGAACGGCGTATCGTGGATTTCGTGGATCGGGTGGGCGAGCCTACCGACCGGGAGCTGTCCGAGTTCATCACTGAACTACAAAACGAGGGCTTGGACGTCAATGAGCGCTACATCCGACGCCTGGTGCGGGTGGAAGTAAACCGCACCCTCAATCGTGACGAGGCGTACGATTTGGAGTACGACCGCGTACTCCAGCGCGCCATGGAGTTTCTGGAGCAACAGCGCCGGTGAAACAGCTGGTAGTTGCGGCACTTCCCGCGGCGGGGGAGGTGATCGAGATTTCGCAGGAGCAACACCACTATCTCGGACGGGTGCGACGCGTGGGCGCGGGGAGTGAGATTTCCTGCGTGGATCGCAAGGGCCGCCGCGCCCGGGCGGTGGTGGTTGCTCCCGCCGCCGCCGATCGGGGCCGGATCGTCCTCCGCGTGGTGGAGAGGGAGGAAGGAGTTTCCGCGGGTTCAGTTTCCCTGTCACCCATTCCCGTGACGCTCTACGTGGCACTCCTCAAGGGAAAGAAGCTCGATACCGTAGTCCGTCAGGTGACGGAACTGGGAGTCGACCGGATTGTGCCGGTAATCACCCGCCATTGTGTGAGTCGTCCCGATCCCGGGGACTTACTGCGCAAGAGTCGCCGCTGGGAGGGAATCGTTCGGGAGGCAACGCAGCAGTCCGGTCGCCCCACGCTTCCCGAGTTGGCCCCGGCGGCACAGCTGACCGATTTGGGGGCGCTGGATATCCCGGCGGAGGACACCTCGAGCTTGTCCGTGGTGTTTCATGAGACGGCGGAACGGGTGCTCTCGATCCGGCGCGGCATCGATTACCCCCGACCTCCCGGTGCGATCCGTGTGTTGGTGGGGCCGGAAGGGGGCCTTGCCGGGGAAGAGGTTACCTACCTCGCGGAGAAGGGCTGGAAGATCCGGCGCATGCCGGTACCGGTGCTTCGCGCGGAAACCGCCGCGGTGGCCGCTGCCACTCTTGTACAGTCGTTGCGGAGTGAATACACTGCCTCCGCTTCTTAAACACGGGAGTACCTGATGGCGTGCACGCAACGACGATTTTTTGGCGTTCCTTTGGTGGAACAGACAACCGAAGAGCTGGCCGACGTCTGGGGAGCCGCTCGCTCCCAGCTGGGGGCGTTAATTTTCGCCGACCGGACGCTCCTGTGGCGAATCGCTCGCTCGCGACCGATGCGGCAGTACCTGCTGGATGTGCCGGGGCGCGTAGTCCCCAACGGTGGGGGAGCCGCACGGCAGATCAGAGTCGCCACCGGGTGCCGGGTTGGGGCGTTTTCGGAGTTTCAGAGCGTCGTGAGAATCATGGCGCGCGCCGAGGCCGATGGGGCCACGGTCTACCTGGTGGGACGGTCACAGGATCAGTTACAGCGAGTGGAACAGAACGTTCGTGCAACCTTTCCGCAGTTGCGGGTTGTGGGGCGGGCGGTCTTCCACGCCTCAAACACGGAATCGATCACCACGGCGATTCGCAAAGCTGGACCGCGGCTGGTATTCGTCGGTTCCGATGCGCCGATCCTCCTGAGGTGGATGCGCGAGCAATCGAGTCAGTTTGGACCGGTCCTGACGATCGTGGCGTTTCGCGCGGCCCAGCGGATGGCGGGCCGATCAGCTACGCCCCGGCCCGGTGCCTGGGCGGCTGTGCTGGTGCGGCCTTTTATCGGGTTTCCCCTTATCGTGCATCGCCTCCGCGCTCATTACCGTCGGAATAGACCTTCAGCTTAAAATACTCGTAGACCACCGGAAGTCGTTCCCGGTTTCTCCGGAGAAAGAACGCCACGAACAGAGACCGTCCCGGCGGCGTATAGATCAGCAGCCCCACGAGATCGGTGGCAAAGCCGGGAAGAACGAGCAGAACCGCCGCTACCACGTATGCCGCCAGCAGGGCGTACTGTTTGGGTTGGAAGCTGCCCTCCCGCGCGGATCGGTGCAGGTGCTGAATCTGGTGGTGGATCGTACTACCCACAATGATTACCGCGCCCAGCGCCACTGCGGCTTCCAGCGCCAGTGCCAGATACACACCAACATCCCGTGCCACCCGTACCAGGATCCACCCATCAGCCAGCATCGCCAGCCCCAACAAGAGGATATCGGAGAAAAACTGCACGAGGTGTCTACGACTGGTAAACAGCGCTAGCCATTCCGGTTGCGGCACGGGAAACTCCAAACGATACTGTAATACCTCTTTCCCTCGGTGGACACCAATTAATAGTTGACAATTCGCAGAACTCACCCCAAATATAGTAGGCCCTTCAAGGGAAAATCGTATGATCGTTCTATTTTCTGACGATAATGTGCTGTTTGACACGATTCAGCTCGCCGTTGACCGAGCGGTACCCGTTCAGCAAGAGAACGACCCCGAGCGCTTCCTGAAGCGGCAGAAACG
>CAYQRW010000203.1:0-1141 GCA_964419735.1 uncultured Spirochaeta sp. | reverse complement strand
CGGGCAGTCGTGGTGCAAGCTGCTGCCTGCACGATTCCCGTCCTGGTGGCGGGAGAGACCGGTTCCGGAAAGGAGCTGGTGGCTCGGGGAATTCACGCCGTGCGGAATCCCCCCGGACCGTTTATTGCGGCGAACATGGCAGCCGTGGCTCCTGGCCTCTTCGAGTCTGAACTCTTTGGTTCGCGGCAGGGGGCGTTTACCGGTGCTAAGGACAAAGACGGACTCTTCCAGGCGGCCCGGAATGGTACGTTGTTTCTCGACGAGGTCTCAGAGATGGCACCGGAGTTACAGTCGAAACTGCTACGTGCGGTGGAGCGCAAAGAGATTCGCGCCGTGGGCGCCTGTGAGACGATACCGGTGAATACGAGGATCGTATCGGCAACCAATCGGGACCTGGCCCTACTCCGCCGTACCGGACTGATCCGGCTGGATCTATGGCACCGCTTGGCGGGCATTATCATACAGGTACCACCTCTCCGGGAGCGGCTGGAGGACATTCCCGCCCTATCTCGAGCTCTGCTGGAGGCGGAAGGATTCGACGACGTCCAGGTGGGGCACTCGGCGGTGGAACTGCTGCGCACCTACCGCTGGCCCGGTAACGTGCGCGAGCTGCGCTCGGTTCTAGTCAGGTCGGCGGTGATGTCCGGGAAGAAAAAGCTCCACGCCCGGGATATCCGGATCGACGAGACCAATTGACGGGACCGGCAGGGTGGAGACTCCCGGCGCTACCGGATAACCCGCACCTCGAACGCGTGGATGACGGGAATCAGATCACCCGTAGGAGATTCGGCAACGTTTACCAACCGACCTGCGACCAGGACACGGCGATTCCGCAGGATCATATCGTCCGGTGGATCGCGGGGCTCACGCTCAGCCACCCGTTCGGCAAAGATCGGATCATCAAGAACCACATAGGAGCTGTGAACGTTGACCGTTTCCAGACCGTCCCAGGATCCTCCCACGAGTTCAACTTCAACGTAGAAGTCGTCCTCGGCAACGGAATAGACCGTTACTGAGGCGGCGATACCGTCAAGAATCAGTACGCGTTGGGCCATCTCCTGGAGTTGGTCCATATCGTTCACCGCGGCACTTACGTCTGCCAGTGATGTCTCAAACGCCACCGCGCTCCGAAACTGATCCG
>CAYQRW010000202.1:0-6574 GCA_964419735.1 uncultured Spirochaeta sp. | reverse complement strand
TGATCGATCCCGCCGGGATCGAGACACCGGTGCCCAGCCCCTTCTGGCAGCGGTTAAGTGAGGGAGACAATCTGCTCCTGCCCACCACACCGGAGCAGTGGGACGATATGGTGGATATTCTCTACCATCGTCGCCCACACATTCCGGGGTTTCTGCGGCGCCAGGCGTTGCGCGGCATGACCACCAACTACCCGACGTATCGGCGCATTTTTGAAGGCCTTCTCTCGGAAGGGTACAATCCGCTTGGCGATCGCCTGGCGCGCATCCAATGTCCCGTATCGGTAGTATGGGGCGCCCAGGACCGCGTAATGGATCCTTCGGGCGTTGAGGTGGTTCGACGACACCTGCCGTCGGCGTCGATCACTATCCTCGAGAACTGCGGCCACTCTCCCGCCCGGGAGCGGCCGGAAGAGCTGATCCGCGTGCTCCTCGGCGTGCTCAGTCGTTGGGGCTGATCGTCGCGTCGCTGGTCGCGGTGAAAACCGATCCTCGGCGATCTACCGCGTAGCCTGCGGCGAACAGTAATGCAGCGGTGGCCAACGTCGCCACCGAACTGTAAGCCGGAATCACCCGACCCAGCAGTACCGCGGCGATCCCGCCCCCTACCAGAGTGAGCATCGCCGACCACCGTCCGGTTCGCGTGAGATAAAACACGCCGAACAGAAGCGGCAAGAATACCATGAGAATGCGCGATGAGGCCACTGAGAGTTCTACCAAGGTGGTGGGTCGGGTCAGTGCAAACAGCCCCACCACGGCGGTAAGCGCCAGGATCACCAGACGGCCGGCGCCGGTTCCCCGCCGGTTGCGAAAGACGTCCCGCGTAAACATGCTCGACAGGGTGAGCAAAATTGAGTTTGCAGTGGACACGGAGGCAAAGATGATGCTCAACGCCAGGGGAAGGGCCAATGCCCGTCCCATGCGCGCCATGAGCTCTACGATCACCCGGTCCCGCCCGGCGATCTCCGGCAACAGCCCCTGGAGGGTGCCCGCCTTGGCCCCAAAACCAACCACCGTGACGATGACCGTGAACACGGCCCCGAACACGGCGAAGAGCACGATCATCTTTCGTAAGTCCTCTTTGCGCTTGAGAATAAACACGCGTTGCAAGACTTGCGGGTTGGTCAGTGCGAAGAAGCTCCACGGTAAGGTGAGATTGATGAAGAACGCCGGCGTCCAGACCTCATTGGGAAACGTGGACAGTTCCACCGCGCCATAACTGTCGCGAACCCAGAGTAGAGCCGCGATCGCCACCGCCAGCATGAACACCCCTTGAATTGCATCGGTGATCGCCACTCCTCGGAGGCCACCCAACAGCGCCCACAGTCCGATGACTACCACGGCAAAGAGTACTCCGCTACTGAACGCCATTCCGTACCCCTCGAGGATGACCGCCAGACCGATGACCTGAACTGCGGTATAGGGGATGAGAGCCACGGCGGCCACGATCGTACCTACGGTGGCTGCGGGCTTTCCGTAGTACACCGCAAACAGTTCCATGGGGGAGACGATCTGGTGAGCGCGGGCGATCTCCCAGATACGAGTGCCGAATACGGCCAGGAGAATTACCGTGGCCACCAGGTAGACCATTTCGAAGACCAGCGCGCCCACGCCGGCATCGTAGGAAAGCCCCACGAGGCCCACCATCATAAATGCGGAGTAGGTGGTGGCGGCGTAGGTCATGGCGGACACGATCCAGCCGATCGCGCCACCTCCCACGAAGTACTCACTCTGGGAGCGGTTGTTCCGCATGACCGCGATGGACACACCCGTGCCGGCGACGGCGTACAGTCCAAGTAACAGATAGAATCCGTTCATCGGCCCTAAGGTACCAGCAAAGCGGCATCCGGAAAAGTCTTTCGCCCGAGGACAGGAATAATCGGTTATTGACCGAATAACGGCCCCCCCGTACACTTCTGGGTATATGTCAGCCCATATCAGCGCGTTAGCCTCCTACGCCCCGGACCGGATCGTCACCAACGATGAGCTCGCCCGTACGATCGATACCTCCGATGAGTGGATTCGTTCTCATACTGGTATCCGTGAGCGACGGATCGCCTCCGAAGAGCAGGCCGCCAGCGATCTGGCGCTACGAGCCGCCCAGCGGGCGTTGGCGCGGATCGGGGCCGCCGGTGAGGTCTTAGATCTGATTATCGTGGCCAGTTCATCTCCGGACTACGCCAATTTTCCGTCGGTGGCATCGATCGTGCAGGACCGCATCGGGGCTTCCCGGGCGGGAGCATTCGATCTGGCGGCGGGCTGTACCGGGTTCGTCTATGCTCTGGAAGTTGCCCGGTCACTCGTGGAGGCGGGGTCCGCCGGAACGGTGATGGTCATCGGTAGTGAGGTGCTCACACGCATCACCAACTGGGAGGATCGCAATACCTGTGTTCTGTTCGGCGATGGAGCCGGTGCGGCGCTTGTGGAGTCCGGTACGGCCGGCGTCTCCGCCCCTACGGGAGCCGCCCCTACGGGAGCCGACCCCCGCCACGAGCTCCTGGGAAGCTGGTTACGGTCCAAAGGAAGTGGCGATGCGGCGTTGATTCGCCCCGTGGGTGGCACGCGAACTCCCTATGATGCGCAGCGGCACACTGCCGCGGACATGACGATTCACATGGACGGGCGCCGGGTCTACTTGTTTGCGGTGGACGCCCTGGTGCGGTCCATCGAAACGCTCTGCGAATGTCACGGTCTCACGCCCCATGATCTGTCCTGGATCGTACCGCACCAGGCCAACGCCCGGATTATCGAGGCCGCGGCGAAGCGGATCGGGCTGCCTCTGGAGCGCTTCTATACCAATCTGGATCGATACGCCAACACCTCCGCCGCCTCGATCCCCCTGGCCCTGGATGAAATGCAGGAACAGGGACTCCTAAAGCAGGGCCAGATGGTGCTGACGGTGGGCTTTGGGGCGGGACTCAGTTACGGCGGAAACATGATCCGGTGGTGACCGGAGCTCGCTAATGCCCGGGCATTGGCCGTGATGCAAGACCGCCGGTGATGCTGCACCGCATCCATTCGCAGTGTCCTTGCGTGGTGGGCGCGCATCCCCTACCATGGGGATTCTATCTCACCCCACACGAATAGGATCGCTATGCGCAATTTTGACCAGAACCAACCGCTCCGAACAGACTTTGGACGTAACTTCCCCCATGCCGATCGCGAGCACCGCGCGCGCATCATCAGCTACATCAACTTCAAGTTGGCCACGCACGGTCTTTCCAACGTGCCGGAGACCTCGGAGTCGATGCTGGATATGGCCGGCGGCATGGTACGTAACTTCCGCGAGAAGAACCGGTTGCTCGAGGACTATCTACCCCCCGCTGATCAGCGGGTGCAACAGTTTCTCGACGATTACCTGGGCGACCTGGAAGACGACGTACCCCGGATACCGGGAAACTCCTTCGTGCTCGACCGCTACGGGCTGGCCCGGGAGATGTCGATTCCGCCGTATCGCGATTCCTGTCACACTGAAGGGATAAGCTCCTATCGGACTAAACAGGGGGTGCTGCACAATCCCAAGCATGACCGCCGGACCACAAAAGGGGTGTTCCACGTGGCGGAAGACGGTCTTCCGATTCCCCCCGACAAGAAGGCGGTCCCCCGGATCACCTACCTGCGGCTACTCACGGAGGCGTTGAATCCTCCGGAGGAGCTGGCAACGATTCCCTTTACGATCGATGCGGATGAGCCGTCCCACCGTTTTGTGAGTCTGCTGTTGAAGCCGATCGTGCAACCATCCGTTCCTGATGTGCTCCGCGAGCGCTACTCGGAGATCCGGTTTCTGGTTCCCGGGGGGCTCACGGCAAACTTGGACTTCGTGGAATCGATATTCGGCAACGCCGGCGACCCCTACCTGCCGGAGCACGATAGCGCCCTCGATCCGAAACACTGGACCGGCCATACCGGGTTTATTATTCTGGCCACCCATCTGGTTCACACCAAGAAGAAGGATCTGGGTTTGCCGCACGTCTCTGAGGCCACCGCTCGACAGAAGGCGGAGGGGATGTGCTGGGAAGACCCGGAAGAGCTCTACAACGACGGCTCGCCCTTTAAGATCACCGCCCGCGATGAGCGCGGGGTCATGGTCACGATCATCGCGGACAACTACTTCGGGTATTCCAAGAAAGAGGTGAAGACTCAAATCAGCTATTCCGCCAACCTTCTGGGATTGGTTGAAGAGGAGCATGCCGGTGGAGCCCTGGCGTTTCCCAGTTATAACCTGGGAATGAAATTTGTTCCTGATAGCAATCTCCGCTCCCAGAGCCATCGGTTTGCGGATCTTCCGGGGATTCTGGGGGAGGCGCTGGAGGTCCGCCCCGGGGGATACGGCGTGGATACGGTCTATCCCGATATCTATTACCTGCCGGAGAAGGCGACGATCGATCTGGACTCCCAGGAAGCCAATTGGGTGGACCGCGATGGCGGCGCGCAGGCGCTGCGGATCCTTCCCGAGCGCACCTATATTCACCCCACCGGCTTCAAGATTCACATGGAGCAGCATCCGGTGTCCGGGGCGTGGCGTCTGGTGGGAACTACCTCGGAGGGCACGCTCTGTCACAAACCGTGCACCGTCTCCGGTGGGGGGAAATCAGAGATCTCCAAGGCGTTAAACGACGCGATGCACTACACACCGATGATTATCGCCGACTACAAACGGGACATGGACATGGTGCAGGAGATAATCGATCGCGATTACAGTGATCGCTTTATCGATCCCCCCGATGGTGAGAACCATGTCAGCCGCAAGATTCTCTCCCGGGCACGGAGTCTCGGCTCCGTGATTAAGCTGCTGACTCCCTCGTCGGGAAACACCGATCAGTTCAACGCGTGGTTGGAGTCGATTCCGCACCGGATCAAGGCGCTGGTGTTCTTGGTGAAGCGCTTCTACCACGAGGAATGGGGCGACGCCTGGCGAGAGAAGTTCAGCGTTGATGTGGTGAACGGAGCCAGCGGGAACGTGCTCAAATACCTGGGTCGTCCAGTAATTGGAAGCTATCTGCGGGTCGGTCGCCAGGAGGATGGAACGGGGTGGACGCACAAGTTGCGCCAGGACTTCATGCCGTCCCATAAGGTGCAATGGGAGGACGATATTTCGGCCAGCGTGGTGGTACCCACGGAATGGCTCTCCGGTTTGAACCAGGATTACCTCAATCCCAGCGTAAAATTCACCACGAACTGCGAGTTTCGCTTCTTTCAACGCCCTGACGATGCGATCTACCGCGGCTACGACAAGCAGGCGGAACACGATATCTCCACGGCTCCGGTCTTCACCTCCAACTTCAATCCGTTTCCCCAGGAGGAGGCGCAGACGTTCCTGGAGCGGACGTTGGAGTTTACCGATTATACCCAGCCGGTACAGGATCTGATTCGATCGGTGATCGACGACGAGACCACCAAGTACTTCGTACTGCCCTCGCATCCGCGTATCGTAGACGGCGCGCCCTCCAAGAATCCGCGGTATCTCCAAACGGACCCCACCTTGCTGAAACCACGGGATCGGTATATCGCGGACATCGGATCACGGTTGTACCGCAAGATACCGGCGGACCGACCCGTATACCATCCGGTGAACGCGATCCTTCCCGGGCGGCGTAACAATCCGCCGGATCACGCGGCAGGGATCCGGCCCTTGGCGGTGTATGGGCCGATTCACTACCAGGAACTGCCGGAGCTCTTCATGGATTTCATTTCCAGCCTGACCGGAAAATCACCTTCTACCACCGGGGCCGGTTCTGAGGGTGCGCTGACCAAGGGCCCGTTTAACGCGCTGGTCCCGACCACGGACCTGAACAACGCGCTGCTCTCCTATATTCTCTCCGGGGATAGCGGATTTACCTCCGCTGCGGGATATATCGGTCCTCATTTCAAGGTTCAGCACGATGTAAGCCTTCTTATTCCGGAGATCTGGTCTCGCCTGCAACCGTACGAGCGGGAGCCCCGCCACCTAATCGCCACCGGATCGTTGGAAAAGCTGGAGGACTTTGAGCACCAGGGCCGGACCGTCATGGCCAGTCGTCTCGGGTATCGTATTACCCGGGAGTTTGCCAACAACTATCTGGGGCGTGTGTTCGATTCACCGGGATTGGTCTTCAACGAACAGATGTTGAAACCGGAACTCCAAAATCTGGAGGACTACGTCGACGGAATCAATAACATCGTAGAAACGCAGCGCAAAGTTGCCCAGTCCTATCTCGACGATGGCAGTTTAGCAACGGCGATACCCCCTTTGCAGGCGTTGCTGCATATCATGGCCAAGGGTTCCTGGAACGGGAAACCGGTCTCCGACCCGGAGGTACGTAACCTGTTTCGTCGCGAGTACGTGTTGAACGCCCCGTGGTATCGGGACCGCCTGGAAGCGTGCAATCGCCGGGAGCGGGCGTTTCTCGATACGGAGATCGCCTATTTGGAGACCGCCCTGCAGGACGAGGGTGCGCGCACTCATGGCGTTGAGGAGTCTCTGACGTGGTGCCGTTCCGAGCGAGCCGCTCTGGACCGTCCGGACGCTGTTGATCGCCTGGTAGGCACGATCGGGCGCGATGTGTTTAATACGATCTCTGACTGAGCGGGCGCCGAT
>CAYQRW010000201.1:0-6576 GCA_964419735.1 uncultured Spirochaeta sp. | reverse complement strand
GCTGGGCACACGTGACGGTCGTTAAGGCGCGACGCGCCGAGTAGAACTAACGCCGTTGTCACCTGCCGATTCCCGTCCTCCGCAGGCGGACCTCATGATTAACTGGACTCTACACCGCAGGACTGTCGGGTAATCATCGTACCGGCAATGGTAATGGTGCGGGGCGGTTCCTCAGGATGCGCCAACCGCCAGAGCATCGCCTCCAGCGCCAAATTTCCAATCTGCTGTACCGGCTGGTGGAATGTCGTCAACGGTACCTTGAGCATACTTGCATATCGAATGTCATCGAATGCGACCACCGCCATGTCCTGGGGAATGCCGACGCCCAATGCTTCAAGTTGCGGCATCAGGACGGCTGCTGTTTCGTCATTGCCACAAATTATGTGACGCGCATCAGACCTGATAAGTCCGTGCTGTATGAACTGCTCATCTTCAGGTTCACCCAGATGCACCCATTCCGGGCGAGGGACGATACCGTAGTCCAGAAGGGCCGCACGATAACCGCGAAGTCGAATAGAGATCGTGTAGGCTGAATACGGTCGTGCAACAAAATCCACACGGGTTACGCCACGCTGGAGATAGTGCTCCGCTACCAGATAACCGCTTCGGAAGTTATCGATTCCTACGAGGTCATAGGAACTGCGCTGGGGGAATGGAAGATAGTCAGAATCTATGAGGACGATCGGAATGTTGGCCTCTTCGAGCATACTCACCAAGCGGCGGTTGATCGAATCGAAGGACGGACTGAGCTCCAACGGTTCAAAGAAAACCCCCGCCACTTGGTTATCGATATAGCGCCGCGTCACGTCGACCAGTATTTCCGCAGCTTCCTCGGTTCTAAGATGGCTTCCACTCCACAGCAGAGAAAAATCATTGGCCTCCGCCCGAGCGGCAATTTGAGCACAGATCGGTTCGAAGATTTCTCCTTTGCCTAATCCGGGAATCAAGAGTCCGAATAACCGGTTCGCATTATCGGCAGGACTCTCCGGCTGAACATAACTCCCTGATCCAGCTCGCCGAGTAATGATGCCTTCAGCCTGCAACGCGTTCAACGCCCGTGTAACGGTGGGCCGGGAAACTCCAAACTGCTGCGTTAGCTCAGCCTCCGTGGGTAATCGTTGACCGGGCGTAAAATGACCCTCCTCCACCATCCGCTGGAGGTACTCGTATACCCGGCGATACTTGAAGCGATTATGTGGCAATCTCGAACTCACTTCGCGGTCCTGGCGGTGTGTCGAAACGAATGATACATAACAAATTCCTTTACAAATTTCCGTATTCTGCCACGTATTGTAATGGTAATTTCTTAATATGACAAACTTTTTTCTTGACAGGTAACTGTTTACAGGGGTTAATGGAATAGCAGCTGCATCAAACAGTTGCAGAAATCCCGTTTAGCCTTTTTAAAGGAGGGCAGCATGAAGAAACTTGTATTGATACTCGTTAGCTTGAGTATTCTCACCGGCGCCGCGTTCGCATCTGGTCAGGCAGAGGGCGATGAACCGTTACAGGTGGCAGCAACATTCGGCGACTTAGGAAATCCGTTTTTCTATACCATGGGACAGGGTGTTGAAGACGCGGCACGGGAAATCGACCCGGACGCCCGAGTCACTGTGGTGTCTTCCGGCTACGATCTGAACACCCAAACCAGCCAGATGGACACGTTCATTAGCGGCAACGTGGACATTATCGTGCTCAACGCTGCGGATACCGCTGGTATCGCACCGGCAGTTCGTCGGGCGAAGGAAGCGGGCATCATCGTGGTAGCTGCCGATGTAAACGCCGATGGTGGAGTAGACGCCACGGTAACGTCAAACAACTACGGTGCCGGAACACAAGCTGGTGAGTACATCGTAGAACAGCTAGACGGTGAGGGCAATGTGGTTATCGTTAATGGCCCTCCAGTATCCGCAGTTATCGATCGCGTACAGGGCGCCAAAGACGTTTTTGCAGAGTATCCTGGAATCAATATCCTGTCAGACAATCAGAACGCCGGCGGTAACCGGGAAGGCGGTCTCCGTGTGATGAGTGATCTGCTCACCTCTTTCGACAACATCGATGCGGTGTTCGCGATCAACGATCCCACAGGTATTGGTGCGGACTTGGCGATCCGCCAGGCGCAGCGCACCGGGGAGATGTTCGTGGTTGGCGTAGACGGCGCACCTGATGCAGTAGTGGCCCTGAACGATGAGGAAAGTGAATTCGTAGCGACGCCCTCACAGGATCCCTACACCATGGCTACCCGTGCGGTGGAAGTCGCCTATCAGGTCATGCAGGGCAATCCTCCCGAGGAGGAGCTGATTCTAATTCCCACCTCTCTGATCACCCGTGATAACGTAGATGATTACGAGGGCTGGACCTCTCCCGAATGATTACGGGTAGTATACAATTCTGATCGCAATCTCGAAGGGCCCTCCGGGGCCCTTCGACAATGTCAGGGGAGAGTATCTATGGGTGAGTCCACTACACCGACACCACTGCTAACCGTCCGGAACCTGAGCAAGAGCTTTCCTGGGGTTCAGGCTCTCGACGGTGTCTCGCTGGATGTCTTTCCCGGCGAGGTGCACGTACTCATGGGTGAAAACGGCGCCGGCAAGAGCACGCTCATGAAGATCCTTGCCGGCGTGTACCGAGCAGACGATGGTGAAATTACCCTCGATGGAGAAATCATTTCACCGCAGACACCATTGGAGGCGATGGATCACGGCATCACACTCATTAACCAGGAACTGGGAGTCGCCACCAATCTTACCGTAGCCGAAAACGTCTTCATGGGCAGTGAGCCTCACCACTGGGGCATCATTGACCGTCGAGTTATGGAAGAGAAAACTCAGGAAGTTCTGTCCTCCTTGGGAGCCCCATTTGCGCCAGGGACCAAAGCGGCGACGCTCAAAGTCGCGGAGCAGCAACAGGTCGATATTGGACGGGCCCTGATCCATAGAAGCAGGGTTCTCATCATGGATGAGCCCACGGCCGCCTTAAGCGAACACGAGATCGAAAAGCTGTTTGGCTTGATAGAGTCTCTTCGGCAGCAGGGCCTGGCGATCGTTTACATCAGTCACCGTCTGGCCGAGGTGTCGGTCATCGCGAACCGCGTGTCTGTCCTCCGGGATGGGCAGTACATCGGGACTCTCACCGGTGACGAGATGGACAACAACACGATCGTATCCATGATGGTGGGCCGCTCCTTGAAGGACTTCTATCAGCATGAAGTGGCCGAAGAGACGAGCGATCGATTTCTTGTTGTGAAGAACATGGCCGATGGCAAGCGGGTCAAGGGTGTCTCCTTTCAAGCCGCGGCCGGTGAAATACTGGCCTTTGCGGGCCTGGTAGGATCCGGTCGTACAGAGCTCGCACGTCTTATCTTTGGCGCCGATAAGGCAATTTCCGGCCAGGTGTGGATGGACGGTACGGAACTGACAATCCAATCACCCCAAGATGCGATGCGTCACGGTATTGGATACGTTCCGGAAGAACGAAAATCCGAAGGTCTATTCCTGAAGATGAGCAGTCAGGAAAACATCGTGATGAATATCATGCAGTTGAAAGCCAGGTTCGGGATTCTTGATCGATCTGACAACGATAAGATCACCTATCGCGCAATCGAGCAGCTCAATATCAAGCTCCCCAGCCCGCGAACACCAGCAGTATCGCTCTCCGGTGGCAACCAGCAGAAATTACTGCTGGCGCGGTGGCTGCAAATACAGCCTCGCGTATTAATCCTTGATGAGCCTACGCGGGGAGTGGACGTAGGTGCCAAGAGTGAAATCTACAAGATCATTGGCGAGATTGCTCGACAAGGAGTTGCTGTAATCTTCATCTCCAGTGAGCTTCCGGAGGTTGTTGGCCTGGCGCAGCGCGTTCTGGTGATGCGTGAAGGCCGAATCACCACTGATATCACGGATAGGTCGCACATTAACCAGGAAACGATCATGGCCTATGCAACTGGCGTCCGCGAGCCGGACTATTCCTTTTCTGGCTGATCTCATAAGGGGGAGTGAATCTCATGAATTTGAAACCGGCACTTGCGAAACAGCAACGCTCTGCAGTTTGGGAGAGCCTCGGCATTCTACCGATACTGATCGTTATCGTATTACTCTTTGCGGTTCTCAATGGCAATTTCTTACGACCCAACAATCTGATGAACATCTTGCGGCAGGCGTCGATAAATATTGTCCTGGCGGCCGGTATGACGCTCGTCATTCTCACAGCACGAATCGACCTGTCGGTGGGATCGATACTGGCAACCACCGCCGTTATCAGCCTCATGGTGTCTCTAAATCCCGCGCTGCAACCGTTCACGATCGTGATACCCCTACTTGCAGGCATGGGGTTCGGCGCACTCAACGGATTCCTGATCGCCTACGTCAAACTACCGTTCTTCATTGTCGTGCTGGGAAGCATGACCGCTCTCCGTGGTGCGGCATATCTTCTGGCCGACGGCACAACTCTCATTAACAATGATCTCAATTTTGCATGGATCGGCAACTCGTATCTAGGTCCCGTCCCATGGCTGGCAGTTATCGCGCTGCTGGTGATCACGTTGATTTGGTTCATTCTCAAGAAGACGGTCTTGGGAACCCGAATTTACGCCGTTGGAGGAAACGCGCAGGCCGCACGCCTCACCGGAATCAATGTGAAGTTCATTATCGTCTTCGTGTATGCCATGAGCGGACTGCTGTCGGGACTTGGCGGTGTAATGACTGCGAGCCGGCTGTACAGCGCTTCGGGACTTCTCGGTAACGGATACGAGCTGGACGCAATCGCATCGGTCATCCTTGGCGGAACCAGTATTCTCGGCGGTATGGGGAGCGTGGTGGGGACACTAGTAGGAGCGTTGATCATTGCCGTACTCAACAACGGCCTCACCTTGATGAACGTATCCTATTTCTGGCAGCTGGTGGTGCGCGGTATTGTAATCGTCCTAGCCGTACTGATCGAACGTTTTCGGCACAGAAACGTACCAGAGTAACACCCGAATGTACTTGGGAATCGACCTCGGAACCGGATCTGTTAAGGTTATGCTCCTTGACAGATCAGGCCGAGAGCGCACCGCGAGTCGCGCATACCCGGTTGAGACTCCGGCTCCCGGTCATTCAGAGAGTGATCCGGCCACGTGGCGCCAGGCGCTACAGGCAGCTTTGTCGGCAGTGGGAGATCTTTCTCAGGTTTCGGCCGTTGGCCTCTCAGGCCAAATGCACGGCGTAGTTACTGTTACTCGATCAACGTCCGGTAAAATCGCCGCCATTAGGTCAGCAATCCTGTGGTCCGATGGGCGCGGAGCAGAGAGCCTTTCGGCGTACGAAGCACTTCCCCGAGACATCACACAGGATCTTGCCAATATTCCGGCAACCGGCATGGCCGGTCCCACCGTCTTGTGGCTGCTCCAGCACGAGCAACAGACGGTGCACAATGCAGACTATATTCTGTTTCCGAAAGACTATATTCGAGCGGATCTCACTGGAAAGATAGCGACCGACTTTTCGGACGCCAGCGGTAGCCTGCTGTATAGCTTCTCGACGCGAGACTGGCACCACCAGCTGCTGCGCCATTTCGGTCTCCCACCCTCGCTGCTTCCCCCAATCAGATCGAGTACAGAAGTGGCCGGTACCGTCACCGCAGCGGCGGCTACGTTCTATGGTCTCCCAGAGGGCGTACCTGTATCAGTAGGAGCGGGGGACACACCGGCCGCGATGTACGGTACAGGTCTCGTGGACCCGACGATAGCCCAGGTATCTGTGGGTACCGCGGCTCAAGTAAGTCGCGCGCTGGATCTGCCTCACGAGATACCTCCCATTTCTTCGTTGAACCTTTTTGAAGGAGCGGCGCCTGGTTCGAGGTTTCAGGTAGCCGCCATGCTCAATGGAGGCCTCGCACTGGAATGGGTCAAGGAGCGTCTCGGATTCTCATGGACAGACCTCTACGCACGTCTGGATGGATCTACCACTGACGACCCAGGGGAGCTGCTGTTTCTTCCTTATCTTTCTGGAGAACGAACACCGTTCATGAATCCCCATGCTCGCGGAGCATGGGTGGGGCTTTCTCGATATGACACCAATGACAGCCTTGCCCGGGCAGCCTTGCTTGGCGTCGCGTGTACCGTTCGGCTCGGCCTCGAAACTTTAGAAAACGGGCGCCCCCCGGCACGGAGTGTCCGTCTTGTGGGTGGAAGCGCACGCTTCCAGGAGTGGCGTCGGATCTTGGCGATGATGCTTGATCGTCCCCTGCTCTATTCGGAACAGTCGGACAGCTCAGCTCGGGGAGCCGCCTTCACCGCCGCGCAAGCAGTTGGCACTGAGGTTCCACCCGTTCCCCCGTTCTCTTCGGAAGACCTGGTATCGGCGCCGTGGGTCACGAAATATTATGATCGATTCCTGCAGGTATACCAGGCACTGAACTCTCAGTGATTCTGCTGCACGTTCAGGTGGCGCCGGTAGTATTCTTTAGGCTATGCAATGGCCCTCATCCGGCACGTGCGCAGTACTCGCAGTTCTCCTCCTGGGCGGAGTGATCATCCCGGTCGCCGCCGTTCCGGCGTTCGACGAGGCCTCCGTTCCTCCCAACTATGAAATCGCG
>CAYQRW010000200.1:0-6576 GCA_964419735.1 uncultured Spirochaeta sp. | reverse complement strand
TGCCGATCCAATCTTCACCGGCGGTGGTCGGCTCCACTGCCCACCACGGATCCTCGCGAATAATTCGGATCACCGCCTGCAACGGGTAGCGTTCCATGAAGGACCGATACTCATCGAAGGCGGTAAACATATCGGCCATGCGCTTTCGAATCGCTGCCTGTAACGCCTCCTGCGCCGCCGCCCGCTGGGAAGAGTCATTGTCCTCTCCGGATTGGTCGCCGGACAGAGACTCCGCCAGCAGAGCCAGGGCCTCAAGCAACGTCAGGTCCAGCGGTTCCTGCAGGTGGACCAAATTCCGGTAGAGCTCAGTCAACGGGCGATCCAGATAATCGAAGGCGCACCAGCTTCCACCACTGGGGGAGCTTTCAAAGGCGGTAACCATCGCGTCATACCCTACCGAGACCAACTTCACCAGTGAGTCCCCCTGTGACATGGCGCGGCGCATCGCAGACCGCGCATCCGGTGGAATTTGGTCGATGCGCTCGTCCAGCGCATCCGAGAGCATTCGTTTGAGCACCCGCTCGCTCGGCTCCTGCAGCTTGGAGATCTGCTCGGAACTGGTCTGCTGCAGTAGGTCCTGGTGGACGGAAGGAAACAGATCCATCGCGAGAATCATCACGATGTCTTTCCGGTAGTTTGTGATGCCGCGGATCGTTCGCTCCAGCTGCGCGGCGGCATCGCGCAGGTTTACTAAATCCTCGGCAAATTGAGTCAAGAATAGGTGGCGGCGACCATCGATCGCCTCCCCCCCATCGCGGTGCACGATCAATTCCAGATCGCGCAGCATCCACCGGCGCACCACCTCTCCCTGGTCCGCACCGCGAAAGAGTATCAGCAGAAACAGCACAATCCGTCGCCAGATACTGAGCGCTTTCACCTGCTGATCAACGGGGCCGGGAGGTTCTTCCTGTTCAGCGGCCAACGGCTCCGCATGTTCCTGCATCGTTTCTCGGATCGAAGAGAGCATCCGTCGGCGGTCATCATCGGTGAGTTGCGCGCTGAGGCGGTCAAAAACGGACACAGTTTCCATGGATACCCCAGCTCATAACCTATCACATCTCCTCAGAACTGTGGTGGGAGGAATCTCGGCTGACGACCGTCTTTTTCGCATTTTTTTCTTGACAGACCGCGGTCTTTCGTAAACACTACCGGTAATGAGTTTTGTTCCGGCTTCGGCACTTAGCCTTCTACCCATTCTCGGCCTAATTATTATTGGGACCCGGTATATGCGCGTGGAGGGATAGCCTGTCAGGCAGTCGGATGAAAAGGCCGTCCTTCCCCAGGGAGGACGGCCTTTTTTTATTTTTGGAGGAGGACCACATGGATCATGTTCAGATTTTCGACACCACGTTACGCGACGGGGAACAATCGCCGGGGGCGTCCATGGACGTCGAGCAGAAGTTTGAGATCGCCCTGCAGCTGGAACACCTGGGGGTAGACGTCATTGAGGCCGGATTTCCCGTCTCTTCCCCGGAGCAGTTTCGCGCCTGCCGTCTCATCGCCGATCGGGTAAAGGACTCTACGATTGCGGCACTCACCCGCAGCAATGAGAAGGATATCGACGCCGCCGCCGATGCCTTGGTGAACGCCGCCCACTCTCGGATCCATACCTTCGTCTCCACCTCCCCGGTGCATATGGAGTATAAGCTGAAAAAGACCCCCGAAGAGGTCCTCGAAATGACCCGGCGCTCCGTACGCTACGCCCGCAACAAATCGGCGGAAGTGGAGTTCTCCCCGGAGGACGCCACGCGCACCGACATCGATTTTCTGTGCCAGGTCCTGGATATCGCCATCGAGGAAGGCGCCACGATACTCAATATTCCCGACACCGTGGGCTACACCGTTCCCAGTGAGTACGCCAATCTGATTACCACGATCCGTAATCGCGTCACCAACATCGACAAGGCGATTATCAGCGTTCACTGTCACGATGACCTGGGTCTGGCGGTGGCAAATACGGTGAGCGCCATTAACGCCGGCGCTCGCCAAGCGGAGGTCACCATTAACGGTATCGGTGAGCGCGCCGGTAACGCCGCGCTGGAAGAGGTGGTAATGGCATTAAAGGTCCGCAAGGACGCGTTCGATGTGGATACCCGCATCGACACAAGACAGCTGTACTCCACCTCTCGCATGGTCTCCACGATGATCGGCTTTCCCATCCCCCGGAACAAGGCGATCGTTGGGGAAAACGCCTTTTCCCACGAGGCCGGTATTCACCAGCACGGCATGCTGAGCCACCGCGAGACGTATGAGATTATGACTCCGGAATCGGTCGGCCGGGACGCGACGCGGATCGTCCTGGGACGGCACTCGGGAATGCACGGCTTCCGAAAGCGTCTGGCGGAGCTGGGTATCGTCATCGACGAAGCGGAGATCAAGAAAGCGTACGACGCGTTCTTGAAGGTGGCGGACCGCAAGAAAGAGGTCTTTGACGAAGATCTGTACACGATCCTCAGTGAGCAGTTTGGAAGTACGGCGGATTCGCTCGTCCTGGAGTACGTCAACTTTCAGTCCGGGAACACCTCAATTCCCACCGCCACCGTCCGCATCCGGGACCACGAAGAGGTCTACGAGGAAGCGGCCACCGGAGATGGTCCGGTGGATGCGGTCTTCCGCGCGATCGAGCGCGCCTGCAAAACGGACGCTACGCTGATAGAGTACAACGTACAGGCGGTAACTCCCGGTAAGCAGGCGATCGGCGAAACCAGCGTCGTCATCGAAATCGACGGCAAGCGATCAACCGGTCGCGGATCCAGCACCGACATTCTTGAGGCCAGCGCCAAGGCGTACGTCAACGCGCTGTCCCGACATCGACTCCTGAAAGAGGTAACCCATCCATGAAACATCACGAGAACAATTCCGCCGGCGCCCACGCCGGCGACGGCCTACAGCCCGTGGGCTCACCCGATCGCCACGTCATCATGTACGACACGACCCTGCGGGACGGTATGCAGGGGATTCAGGTCAACTACACGCTTGATGACAAGATCAAGATCGCCCACGCCCTGGATGAGATGAAGATCGACTACATCGAGGGCGGGTTCCCGCTGTCAAATGAAAAGGAAGCAGCCTTCTTTCAGCAGATGCGCAAGGAGAACTTGCAGCACGCCAGCGTGGTGGCGTTCGGCTCTACGCGCAAGGCGGGAGGCTCCGCGGAGCGGGATCCGATGATTCGGGCCCTGCTGGATGCCGAAACCCCCACGGTGATCGTGGTGGGCAAGACCTGGAAAGCGCATGTGGAAAAGGTTCTCCAAACCGACGAGGAAGAGAATCTGCGCATGATTTTTGATTCGATCCATTTTCTGAAATCCCAGGGACGGGAAGTGTTTTTTGATCTGGAACACTTCTTTGACGGGTATAAGGACGATCCCGAATATGCCCGGCGCGTGCTCACCGCGGGTACCGACGGCGGTGCCGACTGTCTCGTGCTGTGTGACACCAATGGGGGAACGATGCCGCAGGAAGTGGGGGCGATCATGGAGGCGCTTCCGCAAGGGGATCTGGCGCCGCTGGGGGGGCATTTTCACAACGACGGCGGCGTGGCGATCGCCAACAGCATGACCGCGGTAGATCACGGAGCGGTGCATATCCAAGGGACGGTTAACGGCTGGGGAGAACGCACGGGTAACGCGAATCTGTGCACCTTCATTCCCAATATCGTCCTCAAGACGAAGTACACCGCCTCCTGCGAGGACCACCTGACCCATCTCACCCACCTGTCTCGCTTCGTTGCGGAAAAGGCCAACATCATTCCGGATCGACGCCAGCCCTACGTGGGAGATGCCTCCTTCAGTCATAAGGCCGGACAGCACGCCGACGTCATCGGTAAGGCCGCACACCTCATGGAGCACATCGACAGCCGACTGGTGGGCAATGAACGCCATATCGTTTTGTCGGAACTCGCCGGGAAGTCAACGGTCGTGGAGAAGCTCCGGGAATACGGGGACTACACGAAGTCCTCCCCGGTGGTGGAGGAACTCACCAAGCTGTTGAAACAGAAAGAGACGGAAGGGTACGAATACGAAGCCGCCGAGGCCAGTTTCGATCTCCTCGTGCGCCGCGCCCTGGGCAGCTACCAACCGCTGGTGAGCCTGCGAAACTACCACCTGGAGAGCTATAAGACCGCCGACGCCCCCTCCAAAACGGTGGGCCGGATCTTTCTCAATATGGGACAGCGGGAGCTCATGGGGGCGGCGGTATGCGTTGGTCCCGTGGATACGCTGGATCACGCCCTCCGGGATGCGCTGGTTCCGGTGTTTCCCTGGCTGGATCGCCTCACCTTGACCGACTTTCGGGTTCGTGTGCTGAATCCCGAGAGCGGCGCCGCTGCAAAGGTCCGCGTCTTTGTGACTTACTCCGATCATGAGCGCAACTGGGACACGGTGGGCGTCAATGAGAACATCGTGGAGGCGTCGTGGGAGGCGCTGATCGATGCGATCGAGTACTACTACAACACGGTGATTCTTCCCGAAGAGCAGGCCGGGGAGCAGCCCGCTGGAGTACTGAGCACCACCTGATACGGGCGCCGCTACAGCCGACCAGCCTCTATAATGCGTTGGAGAAACTGCCGCGTCCGCGGATGCTCCGGTGCGGAAAAGAGCTGGTTCGGTGGTGCCTCTTCCAGGATGCGTCCCCCTTCCAGAAAACACACCCGGTCGGCCACATCCCGGGCAAATCCCATCTCATGGGTGACGATGAGCATCGTCATGCCCTGATCCTTGAGGTCCTTAATGATCTTGAGCACCTCGCCGATGAGCTCCGGGTCGAGGGCGGCGGTGACTTCATCCAGCAGCAGTACCTCGGGATTGGTGGCCAGCGCCCGCACCACCGCGACGCGCTGCTGTTGTCCGCCGGAGAGCTGCTCCGGGTAAGACTCGGCGCAATCCTCCAGACCGAAGAGCCGCAAGAGCTCCCGCGCCTTCGCCTCACTGTCAGCCTTGGACACCCCGTGAACCTTGCGGGGAGCAAGGGTGATGTTGTCGAGCACCTTCATATGCGGAAAGAGGTTATAGGCTTGAAAGACGATCCCAATCCGTTTGTGCAACCCATTGCGACCAAAGGATGCATCGAAGATCGAAACGCCATCGAGGCTGATCTGACCGGCGTCAAAATCTACTAGATCGGTGACGCAGCGCAGGAGCGTGGACTTTCCGGAGCCCGACGCTCCGATGAGGCACACCACCTCGTGCTCCTGTACCGCCAGACTCACGTCGTCCAGGACGAGTTTATCTCCGTAGTATTTGGTTACCCGGTCCACGGTAACTCGTTCCATGCTAAGCCGTCCTTTGCAGTCGTCGCTCACGATCTTTGCGAGTAACGTAGTCGGTAAGTCGCGCCATGGGAATGGTAGCCGCAAGAAACAGCACCGCCGCCGCAATCAGCGAGGAGTAGTTGAAGGTACGGGCGGTATAGATCTGCGCCTCCCGGACGGCATCACGCACCCCGATCACACTCAGCAGCGCCACATCCTTCTGCAGTGCCACCGCCAGGTTCAGGAGTGAGGGAATCACGTTGCGCACTGCCTGGGGCACGATCGAGTAGCGCAACGTCTGCCACTGGGAGAGTCCCAGCGCCTTGGCGGCGGCGCGCTGACCGTCGTGGACCGCCTCCATGCCGGAGCGGTACACCTCTGCAGCATAGGCAGAATAACTCAGCACCATCGCCGTGGCCCCCCAGAAGAGACTGCTCCGTGGAAGACCGGGAATCTGCAATGCCGGAATACCAAAGCCGAAGAGCAACACCATCAGCAACGACGGCAATCCCCGGAGCAGATCGATATACACCACCGTAAAGACGCGCAGCGGTGCGAACCACGGTCCCGTGAGTGAACGGAATATCGCCAGAACCAGCGCCCAGATCCCGATTACCACCAGGGCGATGATCCACACCGACATATTTACACCGAACCCTCGCAATACCTTGGGAAACACCTCGATCATCGCATCCAGACTGAAAAACTGCGCCTTAATGCGTGGCCACTGTTCCGCGGAGACTACCGCCTGGCGTACCACCAGCACCACCACCAGCACGCTGGTGACGCTGATGATCGTGGGGAGGTACTTCTCTTTGGCGCTCAGGATGCGCCCCGCCGGCGGAGCCGCCGGGGTGGGACGCTGCGAACTCACTCGGTGATCTCCTGGATCGAATCGTCACCGATCAGGTATTCTTCCACCAGGGCATCAACCGTTCCATCGGCGATAATCGCTTGCAGACCTTCGTTAATCCACGGTACCAGGGGACTGCCTTCTTCAAGAATAAACCCGAAGCCATTGTTATTCTCATCCTTGGGCAGAACCGCCACGATCTCCGCCTCCGGCACCTGCACTCCCGTCACAAACAGGGCGGTCGGTAGACCGATCACCGTAGCATCAATCTGGTCGGCAAGAAGCGCCTGAAAGGTAGCTGCCTGATCATCGAATACGGCGATATCTTCAACACCAACCACGTTCTCCAGATAGTCGAACTCGATTGTGCCGATCGTCGCGCCCCACCGAGCATCGCGGAGCTCCGCAAACGACGTGGCATCGGCAACAGAGCTATCCGGCAGTGCCACCACCACCGTATCCGGCTCATAGT
>CAYQRW010000199.1:1788-6591 GCA_964419735.1 uncultured Spirochaeta sp. | reverse complement strand
GGGATGCCCGCTCGCAGAGTGATGGCGTGTGCGTGGCGTGGAGTGCCTGGAGCCGTAGATTCGATGACGGCATTTCCAACGCGATGGATCGTTGGTACGGCCCGCGGGGACTGCGACCGGACGACCCAGAAAACGCAGCCTACGTGTTCACGGGAGGTCCCGGGCTAGAACCGTTGCAAGAAATCGCACCCACCGATGAGGAAGTGGCCGACGGCTGGTTCTACCACGGGAAGCACCTAGATATGTTCTGGACGTTCAATGAAGACGGTACCTCGTACCTGGATGAGAAACTCAAGGGCCTTGATATCGATACAATCGTTATCGTCGGACTGTGGACGGACGAGTGCGTGCTGAGTACGGCGTATGCCGGAAACTCTCGGGGCTATGACGTGGTGGTGGTTGGCGATGCGGTCGCCACGGCCACGGACAACCAGGAAACGGCGCTGAGAGTCGCCAACAGCACGGTGGCCAAGGTGGTCTCCACCGATGACCTCGTCCTCTATATGCGGAACGATTTCGTCACGGGGGAACCAGGAGCCGTAAAGGGCACCCGCCATCCCGACGGGCGCAAAGACAACTAATAGAGTCCTTCCGGCTCGGGTGAGGAACGAGCCTACTCTTCCACCGCTGCAGCCAGTTCCGCTCGCAGCGCAGGCCAGTTCTCTTCGGCGGCTGCAATATTTCCAGGCAGATCCTCCCTGAATTGCCGCTGAAATCGCTCGTTCAGATTGAGGTAGAGGCGGTCGTCGTGAATCGTCCACAGTTCCGGATCTCCCTCAGCGACTTGCCCCTGCGAGGCAGCAAACGCACAATATCCACCGAACTTCGGCGCGTACCGTTCCGGATCGTCGGCAAACATCTCACGGTGCTCCGCGGAACTGAACCACCACGTGGCGTCATCCCATTCCACCGTATGCTCACCACTCCCTTGGATCGGTTCTCCTTCTGTGAAATATGCCACCGGGTCGTAGCCTCCGATCGCCACACCCTCTTCGGTAGTGTTTACCACACCTTCATGTTGTCCTGCTGCCAGTACGAATGTTGCCGGCAGTGCCAGGAACACCGCGCCGATAACGACTACTGCGGTGCTGGATGGATGCCCATTGCGCCACGAAATCGATAGGCGCAACAAGCGCAACAGGCGCAACAGGCGCAATAGGCGCAACACGCACCATGAATATGCGCGGCGCCCCGCATGGGCGTTACCCGAATCGGAGCGATTAATGTCAGACATGCTTACCTCTCTTAATTGTAGCTACATCTAATGTAACTCAAAGAAAGGCATAACACAAGATCCGGAACCGCAAGATCACGTTATTCCGACACCCTCGCGGTCAGCCGGCCGGTCGGGCGGTCGGGCGGTAAGCCGCACCGCCAAGATATCCGGATGGGAAGCGGTGACCTCATCGATTACTGCCACCGACGGAGCGGGTTCAACCTGGATCGTCGCCAGCGCGCCCTCTTCTCCAGAGAAAAGATGGTTGGTCATGCCCCGGACGTTTATTCCGGCCTGCTCCAGGGCGGTAAGCGCATGGGCCAGCACACCTACCCGGTTACGGTGGCGAATTTCAAGAACCACGGCCTCCGCGGGAGCCGGGCTATCTCGCTCCGGAACATTCACGAGCGACGGTACCGTCTCTCCTGCCAGAAACGCCCGAATCCGCTCAACGGTGGCTGCAGCCACGGCGTTTTGTGCCTGCTCAGTGGAGGCGCCGATATGGTGCGTGCCGTAGAGAACTCCTCCGGACGAGTTGGACGAGCCGGACGAACTCGAATCGGCGGAGGCCGCGGTATTGGCAGCCGACTGTATTGTCGGCACGGCGAAAAGCGCCGCATCCGCCTCGCCTTCACCGCCGGAAGGCTCCCCCTCAAAGACATCCACGCCTATTCGAAGACCACGCTCCCGGATCGCCCCACGCATCGCCTGATCATCCACCACGGTCGCCCGGGAGGTATTAATGAACAGTGCTCCCCGCGGCAACTCCGAGAAGAACCGCTCATCCAAGAGGTGTTTGGTCTCAGAGGTGGCGGCGATATGTACGGTCACGGCATCGCTACCCCGAGCCACGTCATAGATATTCTCGGCACGGCGGACGCCGAGCTCCGCCGCGCGTTCCGACGTCAGGGAACGGCTCCAGGCGATGATCTCCATCCCAAACGCCTGCGCCCGGGTGATCACCGCAGTCCCGATTGCGCCGGTACCGATCACTCCCAGCGTTCTTCCCGCCAAACCGCGGGCGGCGCTGTATAGTTTCTTATTCCAGCGCCCCCGGCGGAGATCCGCCACGTTGTCAGGAATCCGGCGATCCAGCGCCAGTAGGAGCCCCATAGTCAGCTCAGCCACAGCGGCGGCGTTGGTACCGGGACAGTTGGCAACCCGCACCGCGTGGCGTGACGCCGCGGCCAGATCGATCGTATTAACTCCCGCGCCGGCGCGAATCACCAACTGCAACGCCTTGGCCGCCTCAAACACCGCCGCCGTAACCTTGGTAGAACGCACCACGAGGACCGTCGCTTCGCACGCTGTCGCCACCCCTGCAAGACTCTCCGCGCGGGCTCCCGGTTCATAATGCACCATACCGCCAAGCCGTGTGATTTCCTCACGGCTATCTTCGGGAAATGAGTCGGCAATGAGCACATGAGTCATCAGGTTACCTCCTACCGGCGAAACACCGCGCGGCGTATTCAGCGTACTGTGCGATACGGCGCGGGTGCAAGGATAATGTGGCGCCGGGACCCGCCGGAGCTAGAGCGATGCCGGCATAGCACCCTCCACCCCGGCCTGCCACTGGGTAGGACTCAGGCCCGTCTTTTTCTTGAAGAGGCGGGAGAAGTAGTACTGGTTTTCGAAATTCATACGGGCGGAAACCTCCTTGACGGTGATGCCCGGTTCCCGCAGAAGCTCCCGCGCCCGGTGCATCCGCAACTGCAGGTAATACTGGTACGGTGTGAGCCCAGTGTACTGCCGGAAGATGTTTAGTAACCGGGTGTAGCCAAGACCCACACGGTGGGCGATCTCATCCACACTGACGCTGTCCTCCACGTGCTCCTGCATAATCGCCCGTGCCCGCTCCACCATGACCCGATCCCCGGCCCCGGTGCGGGAGGTGATTTCGATCGCATGAATGTGAGCCAGCAACTGCAGCACCAATGCGCCCAGCCGCACCTGAAAACCGGGGGTCTGACCGCGACACAAGCCCACGATCTGCTCGTAGTCGGCGATGATCTCCTGGTTGAGGCCGATGTGGTGGATCGGTTTCTGCGGGGTAAAGAGGCCGTGCCGCGACAGCCGATGGGCGTGCTCCCCGGAGAAACCTACCCAGTACTCGTTCCACCCCGTTTCCAGCCGGGGCCGATAGGCGTGCCGGACACCGGGAAAGAGAATCATCATGTCACCGGCTTCGACACTGACCGTACCGGACGGAGTAGAGTCGAACCAACCGCTTCCGGAGGTGAGGTACACCACCTGGAACTCGTCTAACACTCGCCCCGATACCACCGTGGCGGCATGCGAGGCGGGGTGGGATTCCGGCTGCGGGGGATAGGCCGCATACGGAGGTACGCGGGTGTATCCGGCGTCGTTGCACCAGATTTCCCATCGGACCGCCTCAGAATTGACGGGAAGGTACCGGGAAAAGCTTGTGGGATAACCACTCATAAAAAAAGTATATCACACCCGCCGTTTTGTACATTCCGCGTTTTCGGGAACCGGGTATAGCGTAAATTCATGAAATCGAACCAACCACTGCAGCAACCACTGACAGTAGGTATTTTCGGAATCGGTCTGGACACTTATTGGCCGCAGTTCACCGGGTTAAAGGAGCGCCTCGAGGGATATCAGAAGCAGATCTCAGGAATCATCGAGGCCGCCGGCGATGTGGAGCTTGTAGATGTCGGTCTGGTAGATAATCCAGAACGCTCTCAGGCGGTGGGATCGCTCTTCCGACAGAAACAAGTAGACGTTGTTTTTTTGTATATCTCCACCTACGCACTGTCATCCACCGTGCTCCCCGTGGCGCAAGCTACCGGGGTTCCGATTATCGTGTTGAACATTCAACCGGTGGCGGCGATCGACTACGAGAGCTTCAACGCCCTCGGCGATCGGGGTACGATGACGGGAGAGTGGCTTGCTCACTGCCAGGCGTGCTGCGTCCCGGAAATCGCCAGCGTCTTCAAGCGGGCGGGTATCGATTACCACCTGGTCACCGGGTACCTGGGGGAGCCCGCCACGGAAACGGCGATCGCCGAGTGGATCTCCGCTGCCCGCGTGGCCCGCGTGATGCGCGCCAATCGCCTGGGGGTACTGGGTCACTACTACGCGGGAATGCTCGACGTCTATACCGATATGACGCGACAGATCGCTCATTTTGGCGGGCATATCGACCTCATAGAGATTGATGAACTCGCCGAACTCCGGGCGGGCGTATCCACCGCGGAAGTAGACCAGAAGCTATCCGAGTTCAGACAGAAATTTGAGGTCTCCCGCGAATGCGAGACGGAGGAACTCGAACGCGCCGCCCGGACCTCGGTGGCACTGGATAAGCTGGTCTCCAGCCATCGCCTGGGATCGTTGGCCTATTACTACGAGGGCACCTCCGGCTCCACCCATGAGGACATCGTTACCTCGGTGATCGCCGGAAATACGCTTCTCACCGGCAACAACGTGCCCGTAGCGGGAGAGTGCGAAATCAAGAACGCCCAGGCGATGAAGATTATGGACAGCTTCGGGGCCGGGGGATCGTTCTCGGAGTTCTACGCCATGGACTTCAACGAGGGAGTGGTCCTCCTGGGCCACGATGGGCC
>CAYQRW010000199.1:0-1688 GCA_964419735.1 uncultured Spirochaeta sp. | reverse complement strand
AGTTCTACGCCATGGACTTCAACGAGGGAGTGGTCCTCCTGGGCCACGATGGGCCGGCACACCCGGTGATCGCCGAGGGACCGGTGGGACTGGTTCCGTTGCCGGTGTACCATGGCAAGCCAGGGAAGGGGCTTTCGATCCAAATGACGGTTCAGCACGGACCGGTGACCCTACTTTCCGTCTGCGAGGGGCCGGAAGGTGTGTACATGATCACCGCCGAAGGCGAGAGCGTTCCCGGTCCGGTACTGCATATTGGCAACACCAACAGCCGGTACCGCTTTTCATTACCGCCGCGGGAGTTCGTGGAGCGCTGGTCGCATCTGGGGCCGTCTCACCACAATGCAATCGGCATTGGACATGTGGCGGATCGAATCGAAAAACTTGGAAGCCTGCTGGGTATTCCGGTGAAACGGGTGTGCTAATATGAAACGAGTAGCCTTCGCAATGCAGCTCAAACCGGGCGTCCGGGACGAGTACAAGAAACGACACGACGAGATTTGGCCGGAGCTGGTAGCCGCACTGGAGTCAGCGGGAATTCGCGATTACGGGATCTACCTGGATCCTCGTACCGATACCCTCTACGCCTCTCAGAAACTCACTGAGCACAACACCAGCGGCTCGCTCCCCGAGACTGACGTCATGCGCCGGTGGTGGGATCACATGGCGGATCTCATGGAAACCAACCCCGACGGCTCACCAGTGGTACACCCATTGGATGAGATGTTTTACATGGACTGAATCCGAGGAGGATTGCCTTTGTCCGACGAGACGATACTTGAACTGAAAAATATATCGAAGTTCTTCCCGGGGGTTAGAGCGCTGGATAACGTGCATTTCGACCTACACCCTGGGGAGATTCACGGACTCATGGGAGAAAACGGCGCCGGAAAATCGACCTTCATAAAGATCATTACCGGTGTGCACACCCCGGACACCGGTGAGATCTTTATCGATGGCCAGGTGGTTCAATTTAGAAACCCCATGGAGGCGCAGCGCGCCGGAGTTGCCGCGATCTACCAGCACGTCACCTCCTATCCGGATCTTACCGTGGCGGAAAACATTTTCATGGGCCACGAGCACGTGCGGCCGCTGACGCGCCGGATCGACTGGCGCAAGATGCATGAAGAGGCGCAGGCGCTCTTGGAGCAGCTGGACGCCAACTTCACCTCCCACGAGCGAATGGGAACGCTCTCGGTGGCACGGCAGCAGATCGTGGAGATCGCCAAAGCGCTCTCCACCAACGCCCGCATTATCATCATGGACGAGCCCACCGCGGCCCTGACACACCACGAGAGTGAGGAACTCTACCGCATTACCGAGGGGCTGCGCGATGCAGGCGTAGCAGTAATCTTCATTTCACACCGTATGGAAGACATTGAACGCCTTGCTGATCGGGTGACCGTCTTCCGGGACGGTCAGTACATCGGCTCCTGGAACGCTTCGCAAAGTGATCAACACACGTTGATCGTGGCGATGGTGGGTCGTGAGATCTCTCAACTGTACCCCAAGCGTAGCATACACATTGGGAAAGAGGTGCTCCGGGTAGAAAACCTCTCCCGCACCGGCTACTACCGCGACGTGTCTTTGGATGTTCATGCCGGAGAGATTGTGGCGCTCACGGGACTGGTGGGGGCCGGGAGGACCGAGGTCTGTGAGTCGATCTACGGCGTCTATCCCGCCGACTCAGG
>CAYQRW010000198.1:5730-6808 GCA_964419735.1 uncultured Spirochaeta sp. | reverse complement strand
GCTCGGAGGAGAACCGACCATTCACGATCGGAATCATGGCGGATTGCCCCCGGGACAGGGTAACCGGCTCGGAAATCGTGAACCCCACACCGGAAACGCGCTGCTCAGTGGTGGCTCGCTCCGCCGGCGTTCGGGCCTCCGCCGAGTCAAAGGCCATACTCCGCATCGGCGCCGGGGCTGCCTCATAGATCGGCGTCGGCTCGCCGTTCCGGCCGCGGTCCACATAGTGGGGAGGATACACATCGAAAAACGCCGTATCCGGGGCGGAGGAGACCAGTTGTACGGTGGTTCCCTCCCAATCCACGGGGCTGGTGTTATCAAGGTGCGCCCATCCCTGAAACGTGACCTGATCATCTTCCAGTACCGCCCGATAGGTGGTCTTCCACACCGGCATTTCCAACAGGTAGCGAATGCCGATTCGCCGCTCACCGGTGCCATGAAGCTGAATCTCTAGGGTGCGGTTCTCCGAGCTTCCGGAGAACGCGGCCAGCAGCTCGAGCGCCCGGGAGATGTCATCGCTCACCTCCTCGTCCTCCACGGAGATGTCCGCGATCTCGGCGATCGGTAGGCGACGGAGTGACTGGGCTGTGGCAAGCACGACAGTTCCCGCCTCCCCGCCGTCGCTCGTAGTGGAGGTCACAGGAAAACCTCCGGAGACTGGCGACGACACCGCCGTGACGCGTCCGGAGAACGGTTCTCCGGAGGTTGTGCTCCCTGAGACGACCGAGCCGCGCACCTGGCGCAAGAGATCCGCCAGCGTGTTCACCCCGGACAGGTCCACTCGGAAGCGGCGGAGGCGCTCCTGCAGCGACTCTCCCGCGGCGTAGTCCACCTGATACGGCGTTCCTCCGTCGGCGTCAAGAATCGTGAGCGACCGCAGCACATCACTCATCTGGGCCCGGGGAACCGTCAACCGGACGATTCCGTCGTCCTGCACCGTGGTTTCGTGAAAGAACTCACCCACGCCGCTGGTAAAGATGGAAACGTGGGTGAGACGGGGTGGGGTGGACGCGCGCTGCCCCCCGGTGGAAGAAGCCTGCGCCGCCACGGACAACGTGACGGCAAACATAACTGTGAC
>CAYQRW010000198.1:4159-5630 GCA_964419735.1 uncultured Spirochaeta sp. | reverse complement strand
ATGCACGCCGGTGGGCCCGCCGCACATCTTTCGGGAGTTCTCCTGTTTGGTCTTCCGGTACCGGGAGGGGGAATTCCGTTTCACGAGGTACTGACAGACCTCCACCGGTGGCTTTCACGCAACAACGTTGTGTATACCGTGATCGGCGGGGTGGCGGTGGTACGCAGCGGTTCGTCCCGCACAACCGGTGATATCGACCTGCTGGTGCGGCAGGAAGAGTGGAATCGGCTCCCGGAAACCGCACCGGATTCGGGGTTTCACGTGGGCCCTGACTGGGCGAAGCACCACGAATCCGGTAGCCCGGTTGATCTGCTCTTTGCCGGTGATGATTGGGAGTTACCATTCCTCCTCCCCGACCCGGAGCGCGTCCGCGAGTGGGACCCCGCCGTGGGAGCGTGGTTCATGAGACCTGCGGCACTCCTGGAACTGAAAGCGGCGGTGTATCTATCCAAGAAAGCAGAATATGGGGAGGCTACGGCGGCGCATGACCTTGCCGATGTGACTTCGCTTCTCACGACAAACCCCGAGCTCCGGGATGAGGCACTGCTCAAGACCCTGCACCCCTCCGTTCAGGAGTTGCTGGAAACGACGCGAGAGGAAGTGGAGCGTTACCGGCGGAAGCGGCCGAGACGCCGTTCCGACGGGAGGAGTTGATGCAGCAGTTCCTAATGGCGTTCTACATTATCTTTTTTGCGACCGGCTTTATGGGCGGTACCGCGCTGTGGGTGCTCAGCGTTCGTGTCCGGAGCCGGCTGGTGCGGCCGCTCTTGCTCTTTCAACTGCTCTTCCTCGTGGCCATGGGCTTGATTATCGTCTACTTCGCCTTGGTGGCTCAGCCCGGGGGAATCTCGGCTACCGCGGAGATCGTGCTGTTAGGGGTGGTAAACTCGCTCAACGCGTCCGTCTGGGGTATCGTGATCGTCATCGCGCACCGAATCAGACAGCCCACTGGTGGTGGGAGCCCCGTCTCTGCCGCAGCGGAGATTTTGGCGGCTCTGGTAATTGTGAAGAGCCTGGCCAACGTGTTTGTCACCGCCGCCGCTCCCCCGGAGGTGGCGATCAATGCCTGGGACCTGGGTGGTCATCTGCTCTCGGCGCTGGCCATGGCCTCTTTCGGATTGGTGCTGCGGGGTCCCGTTACCCCGCATGAGCCCCCGGCGATCCGTTCACTGCTTTCCGCCTATGGGTTGCTGGCAATCATCTTCGCCCCGATCGGACTCATCGAGGACGCGGTGGAGGCCGCGCGAATACCGTGGCTCACTACGATATCGCTGGATCACTTCTTCTACCTGGCGTGGAACATCGTGTCCATGGGCGCCGCGGTGCGCCTGCTCCGTCCCAGTGAGAGCGGGACACCGGTGCTGGAGTCGGTTCCGGAAGAACGCGTGCGCTCCTTGGGCCTCTCCGCGCGGGAAGTGGAAATGGCGGTGATGATCGGCCGGGGCCTCACCAACAAAGAAATCGCCGAGGA
>CAYQRW010000198.1:1218-4059 GCA_964419735.1 uncultured Spirochaeta sp. | reverse complement strand
CCGGTCATTCCCAGTGTCCCGGAGAGCGTGTATCCCCAGAGTACCCCGGCGGGCAGATACCGCCCGGAGATCCATAGAACCGCGTACAGTGATAGCGGTATTCCAAACATCTCGAACGCGAAGGCCACGGCAAACGCCGCAAATACCCCCGCCGGTTTCCGTTCTACTCGACGATAAAACGGTACAAACAGTAGAAACAACATACACAGTACTGCCCACAGCGCGGCGGTTCCCCACAATCCATAGTACGACCACATTTCCTGACTCATTCCATGCCTCCGATCTGACATATAGGGTAGAGCCGCACCGGGAACAGCGATATAGAACACACGTCTGAATCGACCTACGACACAGTACGTAGGCGGTCTGCGGCAAAACACGACACCTGTCCGATATGAACCGTCTCCGGTGCGAGCTATCGTTTTCACATCCGAATGAAGGTGGAGGCGTAGATGAAAGAACGACGAATCGTGCCGGTGATACTGATATGTGTCACGGTGCTGGCTACGGCGAATGAGCCGGTCTCCCAGGAGGCGATGCCCGAGAAGGTGACAACTCAGTTCGTTCCGGTGGCACAGTACGACCTGTTGGCACTTGACGAGCACACGGTTCACACCCCGACCGGTGGGTTGATCGCGCTGCATGACGAAGACATGTTCGTTGGCTTGTATGGGCGGCCGATATTTACCCGGGACATCGAAACCGATGATCCCGACCGCTACCACTCAATTGACCTGTTGTATGACCGACGCCGGGAGCGGCACCACTCGGTAACGCTCTTCTCATCCGAGTCCGACCAGCCGGTGGCCGGGGCGTGGTCGACGTTTCAGGCCGCGTCGGTGTGGGGCTATGAAGTACTGCGACGGCCGCAGACCTCGATCTTCATCGGCGGCGGGCTCGCGGTGAGCGACTTCGGTATCGAACTCGACGACGGCAGCACGTGGCCGATCATTCCGGTTCCGTTCGTGCGGATTCACCACGCGTCGCCGGTTGTTGAGGCGTCCCTGGATTTCATCACCGGGCCTAACCTGAACGTCGTTCTGGCGCCGGAGCGAGACCTGCAACTCACTGCGGACGTTCGCATCGATCAGTTTCGTGACCATCGGGACCTTATCTTTGAGACCGCGGTGAACTACCGTTTCGTCGCCGCAGGCATCAAGAATGACACCTTCGGGTTTGTCCCGGCCGACACCGATGATCCGGTGGAGGTCCACTACCTGGCCGCCTTTGGAACGCTGGACCTTTCGATCCTGAAGATTAGCGGCGGATACGCGTTTGCCGGAAGACGACGCTCCGGGGAGTCCGACACGACCTCCCTGGGCGACGGGTATTTCCTGTCGATCCAGGCGTTTCTGCCGCTGTGAGGGACGGTATGAGTAACGCAACGTCCCTGCGGCGATTCCTGATTCTCTGGACCGGGCAGCTTCTTTCGGGGATTGGAACGGGAATGTCCGCATTCGCTCTGGGCGTGCACGTCTTCCGGAACACCGGATCGGTTACCGGATTTGCCACGGTCGTGCTCTGTCTGTTTGTACCATCCATAATCCTTAAGCCGGTGGGCGGCGTGTGTGCCGATCGCTTTGACCGGCGACGGATGATGATCATCGGCGATACCGGTGCGGCAGCGGGCATCCTTTTCGTGTTTGCGATGCTTAGTACCCGACCCGCCGTCCTGTGGCCGATCTACGTCGGCGTCGGGATCAGTTCAGCGTTTTCCGCGTTCCAGAATCCCGCCTACAAGGCGGCGGTTACAGATCTCCTGACGCCGGAACAGTATTCCCGCGCCGCCGGACTCGTTCAGCTTGCCGCGTCGGCGCAGCACCTGTTGTCTCCGGTGGCAGCGGGGGTTCTCATGGGCGTGGCTACGATCGGTACGGTGCTACTCGTCGACACGGTCACCTTCGGGGGCGCCATTATCACTCTGATCGTGGTTGGGCCGTTCGGTGCCTCGGTAGCAACAGGTCCGGCGGCACGCGCTGTCGGGGCCGTCGCTGACGGAGCGGGTGCGACGGGGACCACCGGATTCGCGCAGCAGACGCAACGCTTTTTCCGGGACCTTCGCGACGGGTGGCACGCCGTTGCCGCTCACGGGCAGGTCCTGAGGATAGTCGTTGTGCTCTCGCTGGTCACCCTGTTTGTGGGCTTTCTGCAGACGCTCTTTGGACCGATGGTGCTCACGTTCACTGACGCCCGGACACTGGGAACGGTTCAATCGGTAAGTGCCCTCGGCATGGTGGCGACAAGTGTGCTGCTCGGGTTGGCAACCATCCGCACACGCTACCATGAAATGCTCCTGGTCGGGCTTGCCGTGGCCGGCGTCAGCCTGGCGCTGCTCGGCACCACGACCCACCTCGTGCCGCTCACCGTCGCGTTCTTTCTCTTCTTTGCCGCATTGCCGCTGGTCAATACCGGCGCTGAGGTGCTGATCCGCACCGGAATTGCCAACGAACAGCAGGGCCGCGCCTGGGGCATTATCGGGATTCTTTCTCAGGCCGGATATCTCGGCGCGTACCTCTCTGCCGGTGTTCTTGCGGACCGAGTGTTTGAGCCGCTTTTTGCGGAGTCCGCCGCGCTCGCCGCTTCGGTGGGGCGGGTAATCGGCACAGGGCCCGGGCGCGGAATGGGTTTCATTCTCTGTCTTTCGGGAATATGTCTGACCGCCCTCACGGCGGTTGTCGCATTCAACCGGCGGTCCGACGCGGACCGCCGTGCCGGTGACAGGCCTGCCGATCCGGGCACACCGGCGTACACACACGAGGTGATACGATGATTCTGTTTCGTATACTCCGGCGCGACCTCCTGCGCACCAAAGGTGCCATGGCGGTGGTCTTCGCGTTTATC
>CAYQRW010000198.1:0-1118 GCA_964419735.1 uncultured Spirochaeta sp. | reverse complement strand
CCGCTGTACTACCAGGAGCGGGACGATCTCGAGCTTGGGGACACCCTGACACTCCGGACCGACGCTGGGGAAGCTCGGTTTACGATCGGCGCGTTTACTCGAGATGCGCAGATGAACCCCTCCATCATTCATTCCAAGCGATTCGTGGTTCATGACGACGACTACCGTGAGCTCCGGCAACAGTTCAGCGAAACGGAATATCTGATCGAATTTCGCCTGACCGATGAGGCGGATGTGGACGCGTTTTCCGCAGCGTACCAGGCCTCCGGCCTGCCCAAGCGCGGACCCGCCGTTGATCAGGGACTGTTTCGGACGCTCAACGCCCTCACCGACGGCATCGTAGCGGCGGTGGTGATCGTGCTCAGCCTGCTCTTGATCCTGATCGCGATCCTGTGTCTCCGGTTCATCCTGATCGCCTCGATTGAGGAGGATTACCGGGAGATCGGCGTGATGAAAGCGATCGGAATGAAGCGCGGCCAGATCCGGCACATCTACCTTGCGAAGTATCTTGCCGTCGCGGGGCTCGCGGTACTCGTCGGATACGGAGCCTCGATTCCCCTCGGGGAAATCCTCGCGGGCAATATCACCCGTTATATGGGCAGCGCTCCCGGGTCGCCGCTCACACACCTACTTCCCGCCGCCGGCGCGGGCATGATCTTTCTCATGGTGGTGCTGTCGTGTCTGGTTATCCTACGGCGGTTCAATCGGATTTCCGCCGTGCAGGCGTTGCGCGCGGCGGGTGGCAGCGATAATCCGCGCAGCGGAACGGCGCTGCGGCTCCGTCGGTTCCCGGCGTTCGAGGTGAATACCCTCCTGGGAATTCGCGACGTTCTGCAACGATTGCGCCTGTACGGGCTGCTTGGTTTTATCTTCTTCTTCGCAGCGTTCACGATTATCGTGCCGGTTCATTTCCTCTCGACGATTAACGACCCGAGTTTTGTTTCCTACATGGGGATCGGCCGCAGCGACATCCGCATCGACCTACGCCAGACCGACGGCGTATCCGACCGGTACGATACGATGCTCTCACACCTCGCATCAGACCCCGACGTGACGCGGTTCTCGCCGCTGGTAACCTCCCAGTTCACCGTGCTCCGGGACAACGGCGAACGCGAGAC
>CAYQRW010000197.1:0-6838 GCA_964419735.1 uncultured Spirochaeta sp. | reverse complement strand
CGGCAACAAGGAGACGCTCCTGGCCGCGGTGGCCCGGGATGCCACATCGGCGTTTATGGCGACGCTGGTAGACGCCCCATCCCCGCCGGATCCCGGCACGGCGGAGGAGATTCCCTATACCGGGGATCTGGTCTCCGATGTGCGAGCCCTGTTTGTGGCGGTGCTCAGGTTCTCCCACGAGCACCCCGCGCGCTTTCAGATCATTCTTCAGATGCTCTATCCACCGCAGGGCGGGGTACTCGGACAGGTGGGCGCGCCCGAACTTCTGCGCATCCATCGCGCCCTGGTCGAGTTTTTCACCGCCGCCGCCGGCGGGCACGGAAACCTTATCGGCAAGGAGCGCTTCCTGGCCACCGTGTTCCTGGGGCATGCCATCGCCTTGTCGCTGCTTGTCACCGCGGAAACCCCTGCTTTGACAGCGGAAAGCCCCACGGTGGTGCTGGCGGCGCAGACATTTCTCTACGGAATCTTCTGATGAGCGTCAGTTTCCATTGACTATACCGACCGGTAGGTATACTATCTCACCAAGGAGCGCATATGTCTTACAATTCCACCGCCCAGATAACTTCGGAACACGACGAGGCTTCACTCTTCACCGGCCCCGTGTACCATTTCTTTCCCTTAGGCCTGCTGGGAGCTCCCCACGAACAAGCCCCGGCGGCAGAAGCGGTAGCTCCGGATGCTCCGGAAAATATCCGTGCCGTGGCACAGTGGATTCCACACCTGCAAGATTTGGGAGTCCAGGCGGTACTGCTGGGACCGATCTTCAGCTCCGCCTCCCACGGATACGACACGCTGGATCTCTTCCGCATTGACCCGCGGCTGGGAAGCAACGCCGATTTCGCGGCGCTCACCGCCGAGTTCCACCGCGCCGGGATCAGCGTACTGCTGGACGCGGTATTTAACCACGTAGGCCGTGGCTTCTTCGCCTTTCAGGATGTACTCCAGCACCGGGAGCGCTCCGCGTATCGCTCTTGGTTTGCCGAGCTCCGCTTTGATCGTCCCGGTCCCGCCGGTGACGGCGTGGACTACGCCACCTGGGACGGACATGGAGACCTGGTAAAGCTTAACCTACATGAGCCGGACGTCCGGGGGTACGTACTGGATGCAGCGACCCGGTGGATTGAGGAGTTTGATATTGACGGACTCCGCCTGGATGCAGCGGACGTGATCGATCCATCGCTCTGGCCGGACCTTCGCAGCGTAGTGAACACTCACTACCGCAGCAACCGCTCATTTGGTCGGGGGAGATTCTGGTTAAACGGAGAGATGGTGCACGGCGACTACGCCGCGATCTGCGGTCCGGACAAACTGGACGGCACCACGAACTATGAGGTGTACAAGGGCCTCTACTCATCTCACAATGATCGTAACTACCATGAGATCGCCCACTCGCTGCAACGCCAGTTCGCCGCAGGGGGTATCTACCGGGGACTGTCGATGCTCTCCTTTGCGGATAACCACGATGTCCCACGCATCGCCTCAACCCTCACCGACCCGCGCCATCTCTACCCGCTGCATGTACTGCTATTCACGATTCCCGGTACACCGGCGATTTACTACGGCAGCGAGGTGGGAATTACGGGCACCAAGGGAGCCGACGATTGGCCGTTGCGGCCACAGCTGACCCCGCAGACACTGCCCCAGCACGGATCACACCCCGATCTTCACGCCGCCGTCGTCCGCCTCTCCGCCCTCCGCCGCAGCGTAGTAGAGCTGACCGGTAGCGAGTACACTCCGCTCTTCGTGAGCGACGAACAGATCGTGTTTCGTCGCGGCACCGCCGTGGTAGCGGTCAACGCCGCTGACCACGACGTGGAGGTGGAGATCCCCCCCGGCACCTACCGGGATGCCCTCAACGCGGATGAGGCGGTAATCGGCGGTTTGGAGGTCGCGGTGCCGCCGCTGTGGGGCCGCGTCTTAGTGCCACGGTAACGGGGCAAACCGGGTCATCGGGCTCATCACGCGGGAAACACACCGGTGGAGATATATCGATCACCCCGGTCACAGATGATCGTCACGATCACCGCATCCTGGACGCCCTGCTCGTCGAGCTCTCGGGCAATGTCTAACGCCACTGCCACATTGCCTCCAGAGGAGATCCCGGAGAAGATCCCCTCTTTGGCGGCGAGATCCCGCATCGTGGCTACCGCCCGGTCCCGGGAGACTTCGCGCTTCTCATCCAGACGAGATTCGTCATAGATCTTGGGCAGATACGCCTCCGGCCACGCCCGGATTCCCGGAATACCTCCCTGGGAATCGGGCCGTGCTCCCACGATCCGCACATCGGGGTTCTGCTCCTTAAGATAGCGCGAGCTTCCCATGAGCGTTCCCGTGGTTCCCGTGGAAGCGATGAAGTGGGTGACCTTCCCCTCCGTGTCGCGCCACACCTCCGGCCCGGTGGTGCGGTAGTGGGCATCGGGGTTATCCGGGTTGGCGAACTGGTCCAGGATCACTCCCTTCCCCTCGGATTCCATCTGACGGGCAAGATCGATCGCCCCCTCCATGCTCTTGTCCTTGGGGGTGAGTACCACCTCCGCGCCGTACGCCTTCATCAGCGCCCGCCGTTCCGCACTCATATGTTCCGGCATAATGAGAATCAACCGGTATCCCTTCACCGCGGCAACCATGGCCAGGGCGATCCCGGTATTGCCGCTGGTGGCTTCAATCAGCGTATCCCCCGGAGAGATGCGGCCGCGCTCCTCCGCCGCCACGATCATCTGATAGGCCGGTCGATCCTTCACGGAACCGGCGGGATTATCGCCTTCCAGCTTGCAGAGGACAAGGTTGGTCCCCTGGTAGAGGCGCCGGAGGCGGACCAGCGGTGTATTGCCGATGCATTCTTCGATAGTCAGAATTCTCATACCCGTACTATAAGTTGAGTATCTTGATTTGTGAACAGCGCATTGGTAGGATGAGGCATGGAAATTCAGGTAGAACTGCAACGGGTTAATCAGGCGTCCCATTTCGAGGCACGGAACGCCGATGGCAACACCGTCTCCATCGATGGGGCTCCCGCGGTGGGCGGTGAGCAGCTGGGATTTCGGCCGATGGAACTCGCCCTCACCGCGCTGGCGTCGTGCGCCAGCATGGATGTGGGACCGATTCTCGCGAAACAGCGCCAGACCGTGACCGACATGCGCGTAATCGCCACGGGACAGCGCGCCGACGGTACCCCATCACCGTTTACCGCGATAAACCTCCACTTTGACCTGTGGGGTACGATCGATGAGGCCGCCGCGCACCGCGCCCTTGACCTGGCCGTCTTCAAGTACTGCTCCGTGGGGGCGATGCTCACCTGCAGCGTGGAAATCACCTGGACCCTGACGATTCATGAGGCGTCCCGATGAACGACCACCACGGCTTTGACACGGAGGCGATCCGCACCCAGGCGCAGCGCAGTTCCCACCGCGAGCACAGCGTGCCGCTCTATCTGACCTCCAGCTTTGTGTTTGACAGCGCCGAGCAGGGTCGCGACCTCTTCGCCGGCGATGAGGCGGGACTGGTCTACTCCCGCTACGGCAACCCCAGCGTCGATGAACTGGTGGCCAAACTGTGCACCATGGAGCACACCGCCGACGGAATCGCCACCGCCACCGGAATGGCGGCGATGTTTGCCTCGATCGCGGGACTGGTATCGGCGGGAGACCATATCGTCTGCTCTCGGGCCGTGTTTGGATCGACCTCCCAGATCCTCTCCAAGATTCTCCCGCGGTGGGGCGTGGAGACTACTTTCGTACCCCCGGACGACCCGCCGGCGTGGCGCGCGGCCACACGCCCGGAGACCAAGGTCTTCTTCGCGGAGACGCCCTCTAACCCGGGGCTGGAACTGATCGATATCGCCGCCGTGGCGGAGATCGCCCACACCGCGGGAGCCACCTTCATCGTGGACAACTGCTTCGCTACCCCCTGGCTCCAACAGCCGGCACTCCTGGGGGCGGATATCGTCACCCATTCCGCCACCAAGTTCATGGACGGCCAGGGCCGGGTGCTGGGAGGAGCGATCCTCGGCCCTGAGGACCTCATAGCGGAACTGCGCTTCTTCGCGCGGCAAACCGGTCCTGCCCTCTCCCCATTCAACGCCTGGGTGCTCTCCAAGAGTTTGGAAACTCTTTCCCTGAGGGTAGATCGCCACTGCGAAAACGCGGAGACGGTCGCGCGGCATCTGTCAGGTCACGGCGCCGTAGAACATACTCGCTACCCCTTTCTCCCCTCGCATCCGCAGTATGAGCTGGCTCGGGCGCAGATGCGGCGCGGAGGCGGTCTGGTGACGATCGATATCCGCGGTGGAGAAGAGGCGGCCATGGCATTTATTAACCAGCTGCAGATGGTGAGTCGCTCCTCCAATTTGGGAGATTCGCGATCGATCGCCACCCACCCGCGCACCACGACCCATTCCAAGCTATCCGAGGAGGCGCGCCAAGAGTTGGGGATTCTTCCGGGAACGGTGCGGCTGGCGATTGGCCTGGAAAACGTGGAGGACATCATCGCCGACATCGACCAGGCGCTGGCCGCCGCGCAGAGCCAGTCTCAGGGCCAGTCTCAGGACCGAGGGTAACGCTGTGTTCTCACTGTCATCGAAAGCGATTTACGGGGTAACCGCCCTGGTTGAGCTGGCGCACCACTACCGCTCGGGGCCGATCCAGATCAGGGATATCGCTACCCGCCACGAGATTCCCCAGCACTATCTGGAACAGATCCTTAGCGCCTTAAAGCGCAGCGGCATCGTGCGCAGTTATCGCGGAGCCCGCGGCGGATACGAGCTGACGCGGCACCCCGATACGATCGCACTGCTGGACATTATGACGGAGTTGGAAGGGCCCCTATCGGTGGCGACCAACCAGCAGGGGCGGGAGCCCCTGGCGTTTCTCTGGGATAGCATGCAGGAGCACATTCGCGAGTTTCTTACCCAATCCCTGGGAGATCTGATCCGTCTGCAGACCGCCGCCACCACCGATGCGGACTTTATGATTTGAATGTGATCTGAATCTGATGCGAATCTGAGGTGCGGACACAAAAAAAGCGGACCCTCAGGTCCGCCTTTGTTTTGGAAACTACAACCCGGCGTGATGCGCCGGTGAGCAATTACCAGCGGTTGTTGTATCCGCCACCACCACCGCCGCCACGGCGATTGTCGGTGCGGGGTTTGGCCTCATTGACCTTGAGCTGACGACCGTCGAGATCCTGTCCGTCAAGACCGCTCTGAGCGGCCTGGGCGCCGGCCTCATCAGCCATTTCAACGAATCCGAATCCGCGGGAGCGGCCGGTGTCGCGATCGGTGACGATGCTGGCGGAGATCACCTCTCCGTGCTGTGCGAAATGATCGCGGAGGTCAAGCTCCTGCGTCTGAAAGCTCAAATTACCTACGTAAAGTTTTGTACCCATGGAATTCTCCTTCTGCTCTGGGCGAAAAAATAGTTAACCGTGGTCCGAAATGCTTTTACTATCTTTATGCCTACCGAAGAAGGAATACAGACAAGCGAACGCGAAAACTGACTGGTCACGAAGAACTGTACTTCACTGGTAAGATTACGTCAAGCACTATCTTTCCTGGGGAAAGGTAGTATACGTTGCTTGTCATGCACAAAGACGCAACCAATGATTCCCTGCGGAACGTGGCGATTATCGCCCACGTCGACCACGGAAAGACAACGCTTGTAGATGCTCTCTTCCGCCAGAGCGGCGTATTCCGTGAAGGTCAGGACGCGGCTGAACGCCTCATGGACAGTATGGACCTTGAACGGGAGCGGGGTATTACGATCGCCGCCAAGAACAGCGCCATCGCGTGGAAAGGCGTTAAGATAAACATCCTCGATACCCCGGGCCACGCCGATTTTGGCGGAGAGGTGGAACGCGCGCTCTCCATGGTGGACGGCGTGATTCTGCTGGTGGATGCCTCCGAGGGGCCGTTGCCGCAGACGCGGTTCGTGTTGGACAAAGCCTTACGCTCATCCCTGCGCGTGATCGTGGTCATCAACAAGATCGACCGCACGGACGCGCGCCCCGAGGAAGTACTCAGCGAGATTTATGATCTACTCATCGACCTCGACGCCGATGAAGAGCAGTTGGAATGTCCTATCCTGTATGCCGACGGTCGCGCCGGTATCGCCAAACACAACCTCACCGACGAGACCACCAACCTCCACGCTCTGATGGACACGATTTTGGAGGAGATCCCTCCTCCGGCGTACCGCTCGACGGAGCCGTTCCAGATGCTCGTTTCCGATCTGTCTTACTCCGATTTTCTGGGGCGACTGGCCGTGGGCAAGGTAATGCACGGCTCAGCCAAGAGTCGGGAGTCTCTGGTTTGCCTCGGCATGGAGGGGCGTCAAATTCCGCTGAATATCACCCGCCTGCAGGCATACGCCGGCCCCACCCTGGTTGATGCGGAAACCGCGCAGCCCGGGGACATTATCGTGCTGGCTGGGGTGGATGACGTACATATCGGTGATACGATCTGCTCCAAGACCGCCCCCAAGGCACTGCCGCGGATCACGGTGGATGAGCCCACCGTCTCGATGTACTTTGCCCCCAACACCTCTCCCCTGCTTGGTCGAGAGGGAACCTACGTGCAATCCAGCAAGATCCGGGAGCGACTGGACAAGGAAACGATGCTCAACGTCTCCATGCGGGTGGAACCAACGGAGAACAAAGAGGGCTTTATCGTCAAGGGCCGGGGAGAGTTCCAAATGGTGATCCTCCTGGAGACGATGCGTCGGGAAGGATTTGAGCTCAACGTGGGACGTCCGCGAGTCATCTTTCGCACCGTGGACGGGGTAAAGCAGGAACCGATCGAGCATCTCTACATCGAGTGCGACGAGGTGTACACCGGCGTGGT
>CAYQRW010000196.1:0-6856 GCA_964419735.1 uncultured Spirochaeta sp. | reverse complement strand
ATTTGCACCGGCGGTTTCATTTGAAGCCCGCTGAGCTTGCTGAGGAAGATGAGCTCCTAAGTGGCTTTTTGATTATTCGACTGGATGGCATGCACGTGGCAATCATTATTGATAAGGTGTCGCGCGTACTGACCGTTTCCAGTGAAGAGATCCAACAGCCCCCGCAAATGCTTTCTGGAATCGGGGCTGAGTACATTGAGGGCGTCGTCCACCGCGACGACGGGTATCTTATCATTCTAGACATCGATCGCCTGTTCAACCTACGCGAGTTGGCGGCGTTGGAAACCTTTGCGCGCTGAGCCCCGGAGTTACCAGTAGATGCTGTCTCTTTATAGACCGACGATTCGTCGGGCGGACATGGATGCGGTCTTGCGACGACTGGCCGAGGACTCCATTGGAGCCGGTGAGCTTTCCCGCGAGTTTTCGCAGAGCCTGGCTAAGTACCTCGGTCGTCGCAGTGGTGTCTCCATGCGGTCGCTGGGCAGCGCGCTCCGCGCGGCGATCGGATCGTTAGGGTTGGCCCCTGGATCCCGGATCGGGTTGTCTGCCTTAACGCATGGGTATGTGTGGCGCGTGTTTGACAGCCTCGGGTTTGAGCCGGTCGTAATCGATACCCAGCGATCTCTTCCGATCCTTCCCAGTCCGCTGGACTTCGACTACGAGCCGTTGGAACTGAGCTGTATCTATGTCGATAGCCGCCTGGGTTTCATCCCAGACTTGAATGGTCTGCGTCAAATACGAGTACCGATCATCGAAGATGTTTCTGAGGGACTCGGAGGGAATACCGGAAGTGAAATGGCCGGTTCCGCGGGGGAGCTTACGATCGTGGGCCTTGAGCCGGAGCATATTATCACCGCCGGCGGCGGAGCAACGGTGGTGACCAACAACACACGCCGGGTATCGTCGTTGTCGGCGGCCACGGACTCCGGTTTTGGGGAGGCGTCGCTGCCGGATATGAATGCGGCGATGGCGCTCACCCAGATGCGGCAATTGGAGGCGTTCATCGAGCGTCGGCGCGAGTTGGCCTCCCGTTTCTTGAGAACGATCCAACGCGGGCGCCATGTGCTCCCGCTTCAGGGTGGAGATGGGGAAGCGGTATTCCCGGCGTTACCGGTGCTGGTTGAGTCTTCACCTCGCGAGGTTGAGCAGTACGCTCGAAGCCATGGGGTACGTGCGGGTAGGGCCTTCCAGGATACCGCCTTGAGCTTGCTTTCCGATGTTGAGCACGATGTCATGCATCTATTTCCGAATGCGTTAAGCTTGGCCGGACGCATGGTGCTCTTCCCGCTCTATCCTACGTTGGGAAAGGGTGAACAGGAGACAATTGAGCGAATTCTTGCCACAATGCCGTGATTTCCCGAAGCTTTACGGCTCACCTGGCGGTCTGTATAGTGTAGAGAGGCACGAATGAAGCATAGGATTCGCTCAGTTCTAATCATTGCAAACACCGGTAAGGATCATGCACAGCAACTGGCCGCAGAAATGGAGTTGTTCTTCACGAAGGCCGGTATTGAAGCAACCTCGTTTCATTATGAGGGGGTCGCCCACGATATCCCCCTGGAGCGACACTACGATCTCGCGATCACCTTGGGTGGGGATGGTACCGTGCTCTTCGCCAGTCGCGTGCTTGCCGCCCACCAGGTGCCAATTCTTCCGGTAAATTTGGGCGATTTCGGCTTTATCAGCGAAATCGGACATAGTGAGTGGCGGGAGGCGTTTCACGCCTACGCCGAGGGCAAGCTCGTAGCCGGTAGTCGGTTCGTGTTACAGGTGTGTGTCTACCGCGACGGAACCGAATTCTGCAGTTTTCGCGGGCTCAACGATGCGGTGGTCTCCTCAGAAGGCATTTCCCGTATGGTTCGTCTGACGGTGTCTCTCGGCCGACAGCATCTGGGGACCTACAAAGCCGACGGCGTGATGGTTGCAACACCAACGGGATCGACCGCGTATTCCGCCGCCGCCGGGGGGCCGATTCTGCATCCGGAAATGGACGCGATGATCCTCAACCCTATCTGCCCGTTGACGTTGTCCCATCGTCCAATCGTCCTTCCTCCCGATGAAGAGATTCGAATTTCCGTGGACCAGACGCAACGGACCAATGTGGCGCTCACCGTCGACGGGCAGAGTCTAACCCCCTTGGGTGAGGGAGACTATGTTCTGGTGCGGGCGAGCGACGAACGGGCCCAGATCATCCGTTCGGACCAGCGGACATTTTACGAGGTGCTTCGATCGAAGCTGAACTGGTCCGGGGGGCCCTATGATTGAGCGACTCACCGTGCGCAATTTCATTCTGGTGGAGACTCTCGAGATCGACTTCACGCAAGGGTTTAACGTGCTCACCGGAGAAACGGGCGCGGGAAAAAGCATCCTGGTGGGAGCGCTTTCTATGCTCTTTGGGGCGAAAGGTGATACCGATCTGGTGCGGTCGGGAAGTGATGAAGCTACGGTAGTCGGGGAGTTTCGGGTGGGTGATCACGCCCCCTGTCTGGAATGGCTTCAGGAGCGGGATATCGCGCCGGAGGACGGAGTCATCCTGGTGCGACGCTCGATCAAGCTCGCCGGCCGTGGCGCAATCCATATGCAGTCCGTCCCGGTGACGCGGGCGGATTTGGCGGAGTTTGCCGCGTTTCTGTTGGACCTCCACAGTCAGCACGAGCATCAGTCGCTCTTTGTGGAAACGAACCACCGCCGCATACTTGACCGCTTCGCCGGAATCGAAGCGCAGGTTGCAGAGTTCACCGCGGCGTTTGCTCGCTTAGGGGAGCTTCAACGGGCGCTGGAGCGTGTCGAGGGCAGGGAGGCGGATCGGATTCGCGAGATCGAAATGCTGGAATTTGCCCTGGATGAAATCGCGGCCGCGGCTCCGCGTCCGGGGGAGGCGCAGGACCTCGAGAGTGAGCGCCACCGAATGAATGAGTTTGAGAAGCTGGCGGCCCATGTGGAAGCAGCAACGCAGCTCTTTGACGGGACCGAGTACGGAATCCTGCCGATGTTGAAGCGCGCCCGGCAGGAGTTTGCCGCCGCCGCCCGTGTGGACACCGACCTCTCCCGGGAAGCAGAGCGGTTGGAAACCTCGTACTATGAGATTGAGGACGTGGCTCAGGTAATCGCCACGTATCAGGAACAACTGGCCTACGATCCTGCGCGCCTTGAGGAAATAGAAGAGCGCCTATCAGTTCTCCGGGGCCTGTTCAGGAAGTACGGAGACACGGAGCAAGCGGTCCTCGACTACGCGGAAACGGCTCAGACCTCCCTGGATGAGTTGAGACGGGCGGGGGAATCACGGGAATCGCTGGGCCAACAGATAACTGAGGCTGAGCAGGGTATCGGACGCCGGGCTCGAGAGATCCATGCTGCCCGTAACGCGGCGGCTGAGACGTTGCAGACCCGCGTCCGGAAGGTACTCGCCGATCTGGCTATGGGGCAGGCGGACTTTGTCGTGGACATTGCCACCCGGACCAATGACGCCGGCCGGCTCGTATGCGGTCCGCAAGGCGCGGATCGGGTGCGGTTCCTGATCAGCACTAATCCGGGGGAGGAGCCGCGGCAACTGTCCAAAATCGCCTCCGGCGGTGAAATTTCGCGGGTAATGTTGGCGATTAAGACGGTTGTGGCCGCCGTAGATGACGTGCGAAGCCTCGTTTTTGATGAGATCGATACCGGCATTGGCGGGCAGGTTGCGTTGGCGATCGCTGCGCATATGGCGGAATTAGCTCGCCATTCACAGGTGATCGCCATAACCCACCTTGCGACGATCGCCGTTCGCGCCGATAATCATATAGTTGTGGAAAAGAGTGTTCATGACGGTAACACTCGGATTTCGGTGCGTCCCGTCGTATCCGATGACCGTGAACGAGAAATATCCCGCATGCTTGCGGGAGATATTGAAGAAAGTCATAGCATCGAACACGCCCGGGCGCTGTTGGATCGGTATCAAAGAGAAGCTGATGGCAAAGATTAGTAACGAGGCTCGACAACAGTATTTCGACCGCATTAAAGAGTATAAACAGACCTCCGAGGCGATCGTTCAACGAGAGAAGAGCCTCCTCAAGGTTGTCCGCGGTCAATCCCCGGGCGTTGCGTACAAATATCTCGCGCTTGCCGATGAACGGCTAAATCTCGCGTCCTACTATCTGTTGCAGAACTCCCTGTCGGTATCGCTGCTGGGAGTCAAAAATGAAGCGTTTCTCAATGATGCGCGGAAGAGTTGTTACCAAGCGGTGATCTACGTCGAAGAAGTGGTATCAAACTACGTGGATGTAGCGTTTTCCGACTACTCGGATCTATTGGAGCAGATCGACGGATTTGAGGACGAGAAGCGCTACCACCTGGTGCGCAAGATCGGGTTCACGATCGAATCGGTGGAAGAAGCGTTCGGTGCCAATTCAAAGTGGCGGTGGTCCTTCGTGGAGCTTGAGGGGCGTTACGCTGCCGTGGCGAAAAACCTCATCAATTTCAAGACGTTCGTGGCGGGAATGGATCCACGGGTTGACGGGTACGAGGCGCGCATGGGCCACTTGGACTTAGCTCAGGATTTGCTTACGAGAGCGGCCGATCGCTACCGTGAGAAATATGAGCTCTCTACCTTGCGCATAGACGACTTCAAACACGCAATCGCGTTTCTGGCAGCCCTGCGTCGGATTCATATCCTGCTGGGCGATGCGGAAAAGGCGGAGGAAGTTAAGAAGAAGATGGATGTCTGGAAGTCTAAGATGGAGACAGATGAGAAGTCTCAGGCGGCGCAGCGGAAACGAGCGGTCAAATAGTCGTGGATGGGTTTCTCCGGGTATTCCTGGCAGTCTTAGTGGGGGTGGTGGCGGCCATGGGCATCCCCCGCGAGATCGGACGGGAGGCGCGCTGGCGAGTGGCGTGGGAGCAAACCTTGGATTCTGCCGCAACTGACACTACCAACGCTGCACCCTCCGAGGCAGACTCCGGCTTCTTTCCGGTGGAAACCGACCGCCGCTTTGCCCTGTTAGATAGCGCCACCGGTAACGTGGTAGCGGCAGGGCTAAAAACCGACGTGTTTCACGCGTCATCCGAGGCGATGATCAATCAGGCGGCGGAGGCGCCGCGCTGGGCCGTCCAGTCTTGGGAAGGACGCATGTTGCGAGTGGTGCCGCGACGTGGAGTCCCCCAGCTCCACGGCGAGACGCTCCTCCAATTCTCCGACGACGCGAAGGTCTATGGGAATTCGGTCACCAGCGGGGAGCAGTGGGAGGCGGCACTTCCGAAGAATCCTACCGTCTATGACCTGGCGCACGACTCTGCAGGTGATGCGTGGTTGGCGGTGGGTACCCTTGAAGGAACGATCCTCCTCACGGCAGGTGATGCACGCTCCAATGGGGAATGGCTCCACACCCTTGAGCTCGAGCGACAAGTACAGGCGACCACAGGGATCTATGGAATTGCCGTGGCAGCTTCGGGGGACGGGGACACGTCCCCCCGTCCCCCGACGGTGTACTTCCTGCATGGACTCAATCAGCAGACGCTCTCTCGTCTCGACTTTCGCACAGATGGTACGGCGAATCGTGTCGAAATCGGCCGAATACCCGAGGAGTACGCCACCCGGGGGCCGCGGAAGCTACTCCAGCTGAGAGAGGATCTGCTGGTTGCCGCGCTGAACGGCGCGCTATTTGTCCTGGAGTCCGGTGATGGGCGTGTTCTCACGATTTCGGTGCCGTCCCTGGTGGATATCTCAGGTATTGCCAGGGCCACGGACAGCCTTGTGGTGGTAACCGGTAGCGGTGAGCGCGGGCCCATTATCCTCTCGGGCACTGCAGACATGTCCATGGTAGCTCCGTGGAAACTGGCGGACGAATCTATCCAGGCCACCGTTCACGGGCGAACCAACTCAGGGAGCATCGTGGTAGTGCAGCGAGATGATCGCCTCATCGGGCTTGAATTGACGCTATGAAGATGCCGGTGTTCCAAATTGCACGCTCTGCACGGGCCATACTGACTGTTGTTGCCCTGCTGACCTCCAACTGGGTATCGGTAGAGGCGCAATGGCAGTGGCCGGTGCCGCGGGGCATGTCGGAGTCAGTGGAACTGCTTCAGGGGAGGGTATCCCCATGGTGGCGCGCCTCAGGACCGACGGAGGACGACGACCACGACAGGCAAAGCTATCGGTTTCTCTCCTCGGGGGAGGTGTTGTACCACGACACCGGCCGTCTCGCGGCAGGCGGTGCTCATACGGTGCCTCGCACCGATGATCTGGTCGTCATACGACACGACAATGGGTTCTGGACGTTCTACGCTGGAGAAGACCTGCACCGGGCAGGTTCATCCTGGTCCCAGGGAGAAACAGTTCATCCTCGATCCACATTCCACGCGGAGGGGGCGATCTCCTTTGCGATCTACGATACGGTACGAAAGGCGTTTGTGAATCCTCGGGCCGTTTTGCCGGTGCGTGGGGAGCTTCCGGAAGACCGATTGCCGGTAGTTGGGTTCATCCAGAATGGCGAACTCACCCTCTCCCGGAACCTTTCCGCGGGAACTGCGCAGTTTGTAGTGCTCGAGGAGTGGCTGCAACCGCTCGAGCTTCCCCGGCGGATCTACGTTCTGGTCGATGGTCTTGTGCAGGCGGAGGTCGACTTCACCTTTCCCGAGGAGATTGCGGAACGAATGACCCCGGAGGGGCATGTACAGCTTCTGTCCCTACGCCTCGATCCAGGGGTAACCATGGTAGAAGTAGAATCGCACCGGTTCGACGGCACCGTCGAACGGAGGACCATTCCCATTCGTGTGCCGGAGTCTGTAGTACTTGACACTCCGTAGGGCATTTTCCACAATTGGCCAATGCTTCTGGAGATGATCCGATGATCCGCAAACGGCTGGAGGAGCTCTCTCTGGA
>CAYQRW010000195.1:0-6914 GCA_964419735.1 uncultured Spirochaeta sp. | reverse complement strand
ATGTTCGGTGTGCCCGCTTCAAACTTCTCCGGGATGCGCCCCCACGTGGCTCCTTCCAGACTGACGTGCTCAATCATATCTCCCCCGAAGAGAATCGGATCCATCTCTTCCAGGAGTGAGCGTTTGGCGTAGAGCACTCCCACGCCGGTGGGGCCGCACATCTTGTGGCCGGAGAAAACCAGCGCATCACAATCGAGGGCCCCCACATCCACCGGATGGTGTGAGGCGTACTGCGCCCCATCCAGCACCACAACGGCTCCCACCTGGTGCGCGGCTGCCGTAATACGATCCACCGGAGGCATATAGCCGGTCACGTTAGACATCGCCGTCACCGCCACAATCCGAGTGGCGGGACCGATCGTGGCCGCCACCGCCTCCGGGGTAATACTCCCCCCGGGGGTGAGCGGAATATAACGGACGGTTGCGCCCGTGGCTTTGGCCACCTCCTGCCAGGGCACCATATTGGAGTGGTGTTCCAACGGGGTCAGGACGATCTCGTCTCCCGGTTCCAGATGACGGCGTCCCCAGCCGCCGGCCACCATGTTCACCGACTCCGTGGCACCGCGAGTGAAAATCACCTCCCCCACGGCGGGATCGGCGGTAATCAGTGACCGCAACCGCTCCCGGGCGATATCATACTGAGCCGTGGCATAGCCACTCATCTCGTAGACACCCCGGTGAATGTTGGCACTGTACTCCCGATAGTATTCGGTGAGCGCGTCCACCACGCATTCGGGTTTGAGTGATGTTGCTCCGTTATCAAAATACACCAGGTCATGGCCGCGCATCGTCCGGCTGAGTACGGGAAACTGCGCACGCACCTGGGTGATATCAGTGGTTCCTATCATACCTAAATCATACTGAAAGTGCCGGGCAAAAGAAAGGAGCGTCTTCTTGTGAAGACGCTCCTGAATACACGTAGCTCGTGCCGACCGACCTTGGCCGGCCGGCACCATCGAACACTTCTGCTACGTGGCAGCAGCGAAGTTCTTAGCCACCTGATCCCAGTTCACGACGTTAAAGAACGCCTGGATGTACTCAGGACGGCGGTTCTGATACTTGAGGTAGTATGCGTGCTCCCACACGTCAAGTCCAAGAATCGGTGTCTTGCCCTCACTGAGGGGGCTGTCCTGGTTGGGGGTACTCATGATCTCGAGCTTACCGTTGTTGACTACGAGCCACGCCCAGCCACTTCCGAACCGCCCCTTAGCTGCGGAATCGAACTGCTCCTTAAACGCATCAAAGCTGCCGAAGGCGGCATTAATCGCATCCGCCAACTCGCCACTGGGAGCGCCACCACCGTTGGGCGACATGATCGTCCAAAAGAGCGAGTGGTTTACGTGGCCCCCACCGGCGTTCCGCACGGCGGTCTTAATATTGTCCGGTAGCGAATTGACCTTGGCCACCAGTTCTTCGGCGTCCATCTTTTCGTACTCGGTACCTTCCACCGCGGCGTTCAGCTTCGTGGTATATCCCACGTGGTGCTTGTCATGGTGAACTTTCATCGTGGCCTCATCGATATGAGGCTCAAGGGCATTGTAGGCATACGGTAAGTCGGGTGTCGTAAAAGCCATAATTTTTCCTCCTGTTTGGCTAAACTACTAAGGAACCGGGCGTTTCGGCAATGAAACCCACCGGAGAATCAGCGCAGATAGATATCTTCGTCGGGAATCTCGCCGCCCACCGTGCGCGGCTCAAAATCGTGAAGAACCTGGAAATACCGGTCCAACGCCGAGCGGGCATCCGCCGCCGGCACGTAGCGTGCGTTGAAGCGTGGCAGCGCCGCGGTCACTACCGGTCCGGGAAGACTTAGAGGTGAATCGGCAACGATCTCTCCCGCTCGTTGCGGGTCATCGATGGCGGCGTTCCATCCATCCTCAATCAGGGCCAGCGCTTCCTCCATGGCCGCTTGTGAACGTTCCCACGCCTCCTCGCGAACCACTACCACGGTTTGCGGGTAGGCATCATCGTATAGCTCGCGCCACCCCTCTTGAAAGTCCAGCAGAATGGAAAGATCATCCCGCCGACTCATAACCTGGGTTACAAAGGGCTCCGGCAGCACCGCCAGATCGACCTGACCACCGGCCACCATCTGGGCCAGTTCGGCCGGGGCAAACTGGTAGTTCAGGTTCACGTCAGATTCAGGGTCCACCCCATTCTCCGCGAGAAGATGACGCAACAAAATATCCGGGGTCGCTCCCCGCGCGATCGATTCCACCGTCGTTCCCTGGAGGTCCTCCCAATCGGTGATCGCGTCGTCGGTGCCCACCACGTACAACACACCCCACAGCGTGACCGCGCTGATTCTGATGGGAACACCCCGGTTATACAGCTGCGCCGCCACGTTGGAGGGAAGCATGCCGATGTCAGTCTCGCCGCTGGAGAGCCGCGCCACCATCACACTGGGATCGGGAACGAGCTCGAAGGTGATGTTGGCCCGATCCGTCACGGTGACAGATTCGGACAGGTAGGGCGCAACCCCCACGCCGGTGGGTCCCTGAAGGGCGGCCACGGAAATCTCCTGCCGCTCCGAAGCCTCCCTTTCCCCGTGCCCAGAAGCCACGAGCGGAAACGCTCCGGCGGCAAGGATGAATATGAGGGTGATCATCGATATCTTATGCGTGCGCATCGTGCGCCCCCTAACTGCTGTTGCAGTTCAGTCGTCGTCTAATTCAAGTGCCCGCAGCACCTGATCTCTTGTCCAGCTTTCACGTACAGCGGATTCCAACGTGGGAGCATAGGTCTCGTCGTTCATCATGACCGCCCCGTGCAACTGGCCGGATCCGTTCCAGTACAGCGCATAGAACTGGTTCTCGTTCTCGAACTCATCCACGTCATGCTCCCACGGCTCATGTGGTTTGCGGATGGAAAAGAGGAACTGGTCGAAGACGGTGCTCTTGAGTCGGTGCGGCAGCTCGTCAAAGACCGCCTCCCCGCCGGCGGCGTTGATCCCGGCCACCTCTCCCTGATCCTGGGCGGAATGCCACAGGTAGGTCACCATTCCATCGGGATGCTCCGCGCAGTCCCCCGCGGCAAAGATATCCGGATCACTTGTACGCAGGCTCTCGTCCACCACGATTCCGCTGCGCGTGGCGAGGCTCGCATCCCGCGCCGGAGCGATGCGCGGGGTAACGCCGATGCAGAACACCACCAAGTCATAGTGGGCGGCGTGCTTGATCATCTGTACGGTCCAGTTTTTCTTATTGCGCTCAAAGGAGAGGATCTCTTCCTGGAACAACATCTTCACCTTGTTCCGGGAGAGCACCTCCTCCAGGATCTCTCCCGCCCGGGCGTTGAGCTGCCGCGGAATCAGTTGCGGCGTGGCCCCGGCCAGGGTGACCTGCTTGCCCATCTTCCGGAGTTCCTGGGCAATTTCCACGGCAAGCACGCCCATACCGGCAATAAGTACGGACTTGACCCGCCCCACCCGAGAACGCAACTCTTCACCGTCCCGCGCACTTCTAACGACAAAGAAAGCCCCCTCCTCGTGCGGCCGCACCACTTTGGGCAGTAGCGGATCGCCTCCCAAAGCGAGCACCAGCCGGCGATACTCCACCGACTCCTGCTCCCCGGATAACTCGATCCGGTGCGCCTCCCGATCTATAGCCTCCAGGGATACGCCGTCGAGACGATCGATCGCGTTGTCGCGATACCACTCCTCGGGATGGCACGCGAATTGATCGCGTTCATAGCCATCAGCGATATTCTTTGAGATTTTGGTGCGTTTATACGGACGCCGGTCCTCGTTGTTAATGAGCAAAACCGACTTGGATCGATCTGTCTGGCGGGCGGAAGTAGCGGCAGCAAGCCCGGCGGCACCGGCCCCTACCACAACCACGTCGTATGTACGGCTCATCGATGCTCCTTCACTCCACCTTGCTGAATGTACCATGCCCTTCTATACTCGTGCAACGATGTCGGACATCAACGTAACATTCGCAGGACTTCCGATAGGAAGCCCCCTGATCATAGAGCCGGCGGCGCGCGTTCTGACGCACGAAACCGCCCAATCAGCAGCGGGAGCCGGGGCGGGCGCGGTGTACGCCGCACCCCTCGATCCGGCGCGCATTAACCACCAGGAAGATGCGGACGAGGTGACCTCACACAACCAGAACGATGAGAGCCGAAGGGAATCCAACCGAATCGTGCGCCGCCTCAACATTGAAGGTTACCTGGATGAGCTGACGGAACTGGCCCGCGTCACTGAGGTGCCGGTGATCGCTCCCCTCTCCTGCGACCGCGCCGCGGACTGGCTGAATCTGGCCGAGCAGCTGCGAGAGGCGGGAGCGACCGCGATTGAAATTCAGCCGCCGGTGGAGGAGCTGTCACGCTCGCAGAGATCCGATGCTGTTGAAAAATCTCTCCTACGGATTACCGCCTCGGTGGCGGGGCGTATCGATATTCCGGTGCTCGTACGGATCCCGGCGGGAACCTACGGGCTGATCGCCCTGGTGCAGGCGCTGGGAGACAGTGATGCCGCCGCCGTAACGATACGACCCACCCAGGGGGCGGGCTCGATCGACCTGAACGGGCCGACCCTGCAGGACGACGGTGAGTTCGGCGCGGCCCGGGAAGCGCTGTTTCACGTGCAGTTGGGGGCATGTAGATCGCTGTATCGCCGGGTAAATCCGCATCTGGGATTACAGCTTCCCCCGGGCCGACCCGCATCGGTGGTGGAGGCGCTCCTGGCGGGAGCCACCGTGGGTATGCTTCCGGTCGCCGGGGACGATCCCTCTGCGACGGCCCGCGCGGTGGACGAATTTCACACCAGGCTCGCTGGATGGATGCACCACCATCGCGCAGATTCCCTGTTTACCGCCCGAGGAGTGCTCAGCGAGAGCCGACTCAGTAGCTCCCTGGAAAACTGACGGCACTGAGGCGGCTGAGTGCGAGTGCCAGTGCGCCGATCGCGCGGCGATGGCCGCCACATCGGCCGGTGCTCAGGCCCCGGGCGCATTCCGCGATCCGAAGACCTGTTGAAGCCACCACCGGAAACGGTCAACAGCGCGGCGGAACCAACTTCCCCGGGGTATCTCCGTCTCGATGGTCAGGGAGCTTTCATGGACAACGGTTCCCGCAACCGCATAACGGACGGTACCCACCACGCTTCCCTGGGCGATCGGCGCCCACAGATCTCGGGGCTGTTCAATCGTTCCGGAAACTGCGTCTCGTTGTCCGCTGGGGACCACAACTGCGGGGGCAGTTCCCGCACGAGGCGTGACGCTGCGGCGATCTGCGCCCCATAGGGTAATCGGATCCGCCGTGGGTACGCTGAGCTGGGTGGCTTCATAGCCGGCGAATCCCCATTCCAGCAGCTGCTCCGCATCCGCTTCCCGTCGGGCACCACCCTGGCTGTGGGTCGCCCCATCCACCCCGAGAACTACCGCGATCATTCGGCGGCCGTCCCGCGCGGCGGTAACCGCGATATTGTACCCACTTTCTTCGATGAAGCCGGTCTTTAGGCCATCCACTTGTGCCACGGAACCCACCAGACCGTTCCGGTTGAACTGCCGAATCGTTCCCCCGCCGCCACCGGTGGGGTAGTGGTGGAGTTGAGGGTAGGTAAACTCTCGAAGATTGAAGACCTCTTCAGTTAACCACGGCCACCTACCGATGAGGTCCCGGGCAAACCGAGCCAGTTCCACCGCGGTAACACGATTGGCCGCGCTCAGTCCCGCGGCATCCTCGAAGTGGAACGACTCATACCCCAGGGACTGGACAGTCTCGTTCATCTCGGCGTGAAACGCCGCCACCGACCCACTCACGCGGAGCGCCACCTCCACGGCGGCATCGTTTCCACTGGAAATCGCAAGCCCCCGTAGCAGGTCGAGGCCGTTCACCAGCTGATCCGGACCCAGGAACATCAGCGAGCTCCCCGGCGGTACCGCTGAGGCGTAGGCGCTGGGACTCACGGGCGCCGGCTGCTCCAGATCAAACCTGCCCTCCTCCGCCGCGTTGAGGGCGGTGTAGATCGTAACCAGCTTGGTGAGCGAGGCGGGAGGCCAGGGCTCTCGCCCGCGTAATTCCAACAGCACCGTATCGGTTTCCACGTCGAGGAGCGCCGCCGCCTGGGCGTACTCAAGCTCCGGTGGCTCCACCTCCAAGTGGGTCTGTATCTCAGCGGGGGATGTCATCTGGGGAACCCGCGCGGTCTGACCGGAGATCGGCACACCGGCGACGAGCCCACCGGCAACTATGATATACGCCCTGAGCAGCAGGGGGTGTATTCGTACCATGCCCACAGGTAGTAGCAGTCACGCGGCGGAATGTCTACTGCACGCGGAATGTCTACTGGACAGTGATGGCCAATTTGAATTGCGACCCTGCTGGATCGGGTGTATACTAGTCATGTAAACGATTACATTAAGGAGGCCTGCATTGGCTGATATGTCAGGATTACCATCACACATCGGTGAAGAACGACTCCACGGAAATCTCCCTAAGATCGGGATTCGCCCCGTTATTGATGGCCGTCTCGGCGGTGTCCGCGAGAGTCTCGAAGAGCAGACCATGAATCTGGCGCGCGCCGCGAAACAACTCTTCCAGGAAAATCTACGCTACCCCAACGGCACTCCGGTGGAAGTGGTGGTTTCGGACACCACCATCGGCCGCGTGGCGGAAGCCGCCCAGTGTGCCGCCAAGTTCGAACGAGAGAACGTGGGGGTATCACTCACCGTAACTCCCTCGTGGTGCTACGGTTCTGAGACGATCGACCAGACTCCGCTGATTCCCAAGGCGATCTGGGGATTCAACGGGACGGAACGCCCGGGAGCGGTGTATCTGGCGGCGGCCCTCGCCGGCCACAATCAGAAAGGGATTCCCGCCTTCGGCATCTACGGGCGCGACGTGCAGGATGGGGATGATCGCTCCGTGCCGGAGGACGTACAGGAGAAACTCCTGCGCTTTGCCCGGGC
>CAYQRW010000194.1:0-7017 GCA_964419735.1 uncultured Spirochaeta sp. | reverse complement strand
TCCGGCGGCGCGGCGGTACGTTTTGTGGTACGATAACGGCGAACAGCGATCTACGCGTGCCCCCGCGGGTACCCTTGGCGCATGGTAGTGAGGAGGTGGTATGCATAACGGTTTACGGCGCGGCCTGGTGCCGCTGATGATGGTAGTGGTGGCGGTTCTGGTGGCGGCGCAGTCCGCGGAGGATCTCGAGGCGGCGGACGCGCTGCTCGACGAGGAACGCCCGGAGGCGGCGATCGAACTGTTGGAGTCCATGCTACCGGAAAGCCAGGGATCCCAGCGGGCGGAGGTGCTGTGGCGGCTCGCCTCGGCGAATCTTATGCTGGGAGATCAGCGGGATGATGCCGGCGCCGGGGAGGAGGCGTTGCTGGCGATTTATGAAACGGGAGAGGCGCATGGGGAGGCGGCGATCGAAGCCGACGCCGACAATGCGCTGGGATACTACTGGACCTCCGCCAATATCGGGCGCTGGGGCCAGACCAAGGGCGTGTTGAATAGCCTCTTTCGGGCCCCGGATATGCGCGATTTCCTGAGCGAAGCGGTGAATCGCGATCCGGAACATGCGGACAGTTATTACGTACTGGGCCAGCTCTACGCCCAGGTGCCGGGGATGATCTCCTTTGGGAATGTCGAGTACGCCGTGTCTCTCGGGCGTAAGTCGGTGGACCTGATGGAGGCGGAACTGCGCACGGATGAGCGGGATGAAGTGAATGACGCGTTCTACATCCAACTCGCTTCCCATTTGATCGATCGCGACTGGAATTCGCGCCAACGCGCTCGGGGTTTACGCTCGATTCGCGGTGAGTACGGTAACGCCTCAACTCCCCTGGAGCGGGGGTACTACTATGAGGGTGCGATCCAGGTGCCGGACAGCGATGATGCCGCGGAAGCGGAGGAGATTCTCACCGCGACTGTTCGTCGCCTGGAAGATATCGCCGACCCCACCCCCAGCGACACCCGTCGGCTCAACGAGGCGCGGGAACTGCTGGATTCACTCTAAATTGGCCTGCTCCGGGGGCTTCCCCCGGTGATAAAAGGCGGCCCGGCCGATCGCTCCCGGACCAAATCGCCGGCGGAGCGCCACGATCGTAGGATCCAGGGGCGCCTCGGCGTCCTCCTCAAAGAGATCTCCCTGCTGGTCCGGCTCTTCCTGGGCGTGCCCCGATATTCCCACGCCCAGCAGCCGTAGCGGTCGCTCCGCTCGTTTCGACTCGAGAAGCTCCATCGCCAGCGCGGTCAGTTCCTCCGAGCCGGAGAGGGAGCGTGGCAGCGTCCGGGAGACGGTATGGGTTTCGAACGGGGGAAATCGGTACTTCACGTGGACCGTTTTCCCCAGCCACCCCTCGGTAATTGAGCGGTGAAAGACCTCTTCCGCAAGTTGCAGCATATGCCGACGTAACTGGCGATAGTCGCTGATGTTCTCTTCAAACGTCTCCTCCGCGGAGATGCTGTGGCGATCGCGGGATCCGGAGTAGATCCCCGGATCCTGGCCGCGGGATATGGCGTACAGAAACTGCCCTGAGGCCTCGCCAAAGTGTCCCCGGAGAAACTCGATGCGCTGCTCCCGCAACGCCGCCACGGTGGTGACTCCCAGCGCCTCCAGCCGCCGGCGCGTGCGCGTGCCCAGCCCCCACAGATCCTTCAGGGACAGGGTCAGTACGAACTCCGCCTCACTTCCCGGCAGTACGTGGTACAGGCCGTCCGGTTTGTCCACGTCGCTGGCAAGTTTGGCGATGAAGCGACTGCTCCCGATGCCCACCGATATCGTCAGACCCGTGGCTTCCCGAATCTCCCGTTTGAGATCCATCGCGATCTCTCCCGGCGGTCCCATGAGTCGCTCGGTGCCGGTCATGTCAAGAAACGCCTCATCCACAGATATCGCCTGCACCACGGGCGAGTAGTGGGAGAAGCGCTGCATGATCTCCCGAGAGAGTTCTCGATACCGTTCCATGCGCACCGGCACGACCAACGCCTCGGGACAGCGGCGGAGCGCCTCCGCCATGGGCATCGCACTATGCACGCCGAAGACGCGCGATTCATAGCTGCACGCCGCCACCACCCCGCGCTTGCCGTTACCTCCTACCAGTACCGGTTTACCCCGGAGCTCCGGGAAGTCTCGCTGTTCCACGGAGGCGTAAAACGCATCCATGTCGACATGGAAAAACGTGGATTCCGGCGCCACTACTGGATTTCCTCCCGTTCCGTTAGGACCCACCGTGACTGAAATGACGCGAGCCGACTGGAAACGGGCCCGTCCGGAACTGTCACCACCTCGGCTCGTGCCGATTCATCGAAAACGGAGACCGCTCGAATGGTGATCGCCGTGGGCTCTTCTCCGTCGCCGGAGGGGCGGCGAAGGATAATTCTCCCCGATACGGTGTCCGGCGGGTACGGTCCGGGTCGGATTTCGAAGCGGCGCGCAGTACTGCCGATCGCCTGCACCGTGGGCAGGGAAGTGGCGTACAGCTGCACCGGCGCGTTGGACTCGATGAGGAGCTGGAGCTCCTCCGCCATTGCCGCGTACTCGACGGTCCATTCAAGGCTGGTGCGGTCCAGGGCGGTGCTCTGGTCCGCGCTAAAGCGCAGGGGAGTAGCCTCCGGGACGAACGCGCGGGTACAGGGGATCGTCTCGCAGGAGATTGTGGTGCCGTTGGGGATGCGTAGCGTCACCGGTGCCGCCGGTGTGACATCGGCGTTGACGGTGAGCTGTCCACCGGAGCCGGCTGAGGAGGGAACGCGGGCGGTTACCGCCACGTTTGCCACGGTGACCTCCCGGGCATCAACGATAATCGTGGCCGACACCAACGCTAGGCCGATCAGCGATATCATGACCATAATCGGAAGGAGCGGTAGCCGCGGGGTGAGCGCCTCCAGCCGGAAAAACATCAGCAGCAGCGGCAGGATCATGATTGCAGTGATTCCTTCGCGCGCGGGAGGTGGACGGAGCAACGCATCCGCCATAGTGGAATCCGCCACGGCGGCCAGGGCGATCAACAGGTACAGCAGGGGGGCTGCGGCGGCCAGCAGAAAGACCGTTTTCAGCCACGCCGGCCGTGAAATACTGAACAGAAATCCCAAAACGAACGTCATGACAAAGAACGTTCCCAGAATAACACTCACCGCGCCGGCGACCACCGCCCCCACCAAGAGCAGCAGGAGCGCGGCGCCGCTGTAGACGGCGCTGGAGCGGCGTAGCCGAATATGGAGCAGCGGGAACAGGGCAGCCAGAACCAGGAACCCCACCGTGAACTTTCCCGCGGCCACCACCAAGGGCGCCGGGGAGGCGCCGGGAACCCCTGCTACCAGCCTCAGCACCAGATTCGACGCTACCAGACTGGCGCTGAGGACAACGAAGAGGCCCATGATCGCGAGGATGTTGTGTCGAATCGCGCGGAGATACCGCCGCACGCGACCGGGACGGTTGACGGCGTAGAGCAGGAGCAGCGTACCGGTACCAATGATGCTCCACACCAGAAAGACCTCGGTCACGACGAACGGCTCCTGGAGCGGCAGGATCAGATAGTTGCTGTCTTGTCGGCGGGGCTCATCGGTTCGCCTTTCCAGGGCCTCCGCCATTGCGGTGAGGGCGGCGGGCACCGGGTCCAGTGAGCCAACTGCCAGACGGGCGGCCGGCAGGTTGAGTTCCAGCGCGGTGAAGAGTACCGGATCTTGCAGGCCAAAGCCTAAACGAGCAGCGTTGAGTTGGGCCAAGCTGATATCTATCGGATTTTCCTGGGCCACCGCCACCGCCAGCCACACCGGAGTGACCTCTCCGGGTACGGACAGACGCCACTCATCGAGATCCGCGGTACCCAGAAAGATACGGGGTACATCGGGTCCCACATCGGGGAGTGCCGCTGCCACCTGTCCCGGGGCGTTATCGGAGTGTCGGGGGGCCACAATGAGCACCGCCACCGACTCCGGTAGCTGGGAGATGAATTCCGCATCCACGGGGAGAGGATCGGTGGCATCTACCACCAGCACCGCCGTGGGGCTCGCCGTGGCACTACCGTAGAGATCCGGGTAGAAACTGTGGCCGCCGCGGTCATTCGTAAGCTCGACCTCCCGCAGGGGAAGCGCCGATTCAGCCACTAGTTCATCAAAGAAGGGCCGAAAATGGGTGCTGCCGGAGAGGGGCTGGGAAAAGCTGAGAAGTATTGTTACACTACCCACCAGTAATGTACCGAAACGGTGATTACGCACACTTGAGAATATGAGCCCATAGTCGACGGGTCAAGGAGCGAGACGGTTGGAACTACTTCCAGAAATCGCTACACGGCGAAGCATTCGTCAGTTCGCTGATGAACCTCTCTCGCGAGATCAGATCGACCGAATTATCACCGCAGGACAACGGGCCCCCTCGGCCAAGAACCGGCAGGCGTGGCGTTTCATCGCGATCAGCGAGCTGGAAATGCGTGAGCAACTACAGGATGCGTGTTTCGGACAGGAATACGTCTCCCAGGCGCCGCTCATCATGGTGCTGTGCACCACAAATATCGATTATCGCATGCCCAACGGTCAGCTCAGCTATCCCGTGGACCTGGGAATCGCCGGGGCGTTTATGATGCTGCAGGCGGAACACGAGGGCTTGGGGACCTGCCCGATCACGACCTTCCGGGAGGAAGACGTGAAATCTCTCTTAAGTGTGCCCTATCAGATGCGGGTGGTAATGCTCCTGCTGGTGGGAAAACCATCGGAGAATCCTGAACTGACCTCCCGACTTCCGCTCGATCGGCTTGCCGGCAGAGGCCATTGGTAGTTCCCGGCCGCTAGCGGGCCAGAAAATCCCGCGCTTCCCGCTGCCGGAAGCGCTCCATGGCGAGTTCTATGAGCCGCATCACCAGATCCGCATAGCTGATCCCCCCGGCTTCAACCATCTTGGGGTACATGCTGATCGGGGTGAACCCGGGAATCGTGTTGATCTCATTGAGGTAGATCTCCTGGGATCCATTCTCCGCCGTCACAATGAAGCAGTCCACCCGAGAGAGTCCCGCTCCATCGATGGCGCGGAACGCCGCCACGGAAAGTGCCTTAATCTCCTCCGCAATCTCCGGCGAGATGTCCGCAGGAATGACCAATCGCGCCCCATTTGGATCCTCATACTTGGCGTCATAGTCGTAGAACTCGTGGGAGGGAATCACCTCGCCCGGCTGAAACGCCTGCGGGGTGTCATTGCCCAATACCGCCGTTTCGATCTCCCGCACGGAGAGCGCCTGCTCGATGAGTACGACCCGGTCCACGCGAAACGCCCGTTCCAGCGACTCGGCAAGATCATTTGCACCACCCACGCGGGTGATGCCCACGCTGGAACCCGCCGCATTGGGTTTCACAAACACCGGATAGCCTAAGCGCTCATCGATGACCTGTGCCAGACGGCGTAGATCATCGTCTTCGGGGAGATCGCTCTGCGCCACGTGGAGGTAGGGGACCACCGGGAGTCCGTGGTCCTGCCAGAGTTGTTTGGAGCGCATCTTGTCCATGCCCACGGAACTCCCCACCACGCCACTTCCCACGTAGGGCAGTCCCGCCATTTCCAGCAAACCCTGCAGCGTACCATCCTCGCCAAAGGAGCCATGCAGTATGGGCAGAACGCAGTCCACCGGTAGCGCCTTTCCCTCCCGCACCGCCAGCCCCCCGGCGGGAAGCACCGCCACCCGGTGGTCCCGGCGCTCCTCGATCGTCAGGGGCTGATCGGCCTGCGCTCGCTGAAGCTGAGCCGCAAAATCCTGGTAGTACCAGGTGCCGTCGCGAGCCAGCCCGATCGGTTCCACCGCCATATCACCGCGGGACATGAGGGCTCTCAGGACCCCCGCCGCCGAGGAGAGGGACACCTCGTGTTCCGTGGATCGTCCCCCATACAACAACGCTACTCTCATGACTGCGCCCCGTTGTGTGCCGGCTGCCGCAGCTCTTCCGCTACCACGGCGGCCTCATCCCACTCCATTATGTGCCCATCATAGATAATCGAGCTCTCGTGTCCTTTGCCGAGAAAGAGGATCGTATCTCCCTCGGCGGCGATTCCCAGGGCGTGGCGAATCGCCGCCCGGCGATCGGGAATGAGATGCAGCCGTTGCTGGTCACGGATCGTACCATCTTCCGCCAGGCATCCGGCGGCGATCTGCTCGATGATCGCCATGCGATCCTCCCCGCGAGGGTCTTCATCGGTGAGAATTACCACATCGGCGTGGCGTGCGGCGAGGGCGCCCTGCATCTCCCGCTTCGCGATATCCCGCTCCCCTGCCGAACCAAATACCACAATCAGCCGGCCCTCCGTGTAACCGCGGACCAGCGGAAGCACCTTCTCAAACGCCCCCGGTGTGTGGGCGTAGTCCACCACTGGTACAAACGGAGTGGAGTGATCGATCACCTGCATGCGCCCCGGGAGCGACTTCAACGAGGGCACCACGTCCAGGACGTCCAAGGGATTGCGATCGAGCAGCTGTGCCACCGTGAGCACCGCGGCCATGACGTTTTCAACGTTGAAAGGGCCCGCCAGCGGCACGCGCACTTCTCGCGATTCCCGGCGCCAGTGAATGAGACAACTCGTCCCGCGATTGTCGGGGCGCAGGTCTTCCGCGTACAGATCGGCCTCGGGGTCCGTGACGGAGTAAGATAAGACCGGTTTTCGGGTGGCGTGCCGAAAGTAATAGGCGTTGGGATCATCCTGGTTGATCACGGCAAAGATCGGATACTCACTCTCTTTGCGGTGGTGTGCGGTGTGGTCGAGGCTGCGAAAGAGATTGGCCTTATCGCTGCGGTAGCGCTCGAAGCTCCCGTGAAACTCCAGATGCTCGTGCGTGATGTTAGTGAACACCGCGGCGTGGAAGTCGACATCCTTGAGGCGGGCGGTCTTCTCGCTGAGCCCGTGAGAGGTAGCCTCCACCACGGCAAAGCGTTTACCGTGTTCGATCATCTCTCGCAGGAAGCCGTGGATCTCGGGAGCCTCCGGGGTGGACTGGCGGAAGGGGTTCTTTTCCAGCTTGATGTCGCGTTTAATCAGGGCGGTGGAAATGAACCCCG
>CAYQRW010000193.1:0-7034 GCA_964419735.1 uncultured Spirochaeta sp. | reverse complement strand
ACAGCGCAAAGCCATGGAGTTGAATAGGTGAGGAACTCTATGGAGGATATGACCATGTCGCTACTAATTGAAGAAGTTTCTGTAGTAGATGCTCCAATCGACCTTCTGCTGCTTGCCGATCCTGCGGAAGACAAGATCCGCTCCTATCTTCCAGGGTCAAAATGCTTCGTTGCTTCGAGTGGTGCGGCTGTGATTGGTGCATGCGTAGTACAACCACGTGGCCCGGATGCTTACGAGCTCATGAGCATCGCTGTTCACCCAGCTCACCAGAAGTCCGGACATGGCACCGCGCTATTGAAGTGGGTGATTGATTACTTTCGCGATTTGGGTGCGCGGCAACTCGAGGTGGGCACCGGCACGTTCGGCTATCAACTCGCGTTTTACCAGCGGCAAGGCTTTCGGGTGACCAGCATCGACCATGATTTCTTCGTCACCACCTATCCTGACCCAATCTTCGAGGACGGGATACAACTTTTGGACATGCTGCGACTGACGCTGAGGTACTCGAGCAGTGTTAGCTGACACTCTGCGCAGGTTCAATCGTAGCTGAGTCTCGTCGGGGTGCCACCGAAGCCCTATCGCACATTACACCTGGGTGCGGGTCAGCCACGGCTCTCGGGAGGAGAGGACTTACACAGGAGTTAGTATGCGATGGTGAGTTTCGTTCCGCCCAGGAGCACCTGATCCCCCCTTCGGAGCTCTCTCGGTGTACGATCAGAAACGCGCTCGCCGTTGACAAAGGTACCGTTGGTACTACCGGTGTCCCGTATGTGCGCAGCTCCTTTTTTGACGGTGATAATGGCGTGAAATTTTGATACCAGCGGGTCTGCAATGATGACGCCATTGCTCTTGTCTCGGCCGATCCCGATGGAACGGCGACTCAGCGTCTTACTTCGACCGTGGGCTTCCAGGCGCGGCGGCGTCGAGAAGACGAGGCGGGCGGACTTCGAGATAATGAGCTCATCATCCGCATCCCATATCTCCGTATTCTGGGAGAGCAGGTTCTTCTTCTCTTTCATTACTCTGCTATGATACGCCTCAATCAGCGCCGATTCAACGAAATCGAATCAGAAACGAGGGATGCGGACCAACAGCGATGATCATCGCTGCGAAAAAGCATACTAGTCCCCATGCACGGTTCATGCTCACCCAGATACCAAGGCCGTATGCCATGCCTATCGGGTTCTGGATGCCGGGCGTTGGTCAAGATTCACGTAGTGCACACAGCATCCATTTAAGAGTATTCAGGCATATTGGTACTTTCCTTGCCGATATGTACTGTGCTCGTTATCTTTCAGACCAAGGAGTACATGTATGAGTACATATAAACCGCAGGCAGACGCAGTTCTCGAATTTCTCGGGACGTTATCGGACGAGCACGCCGGAATTGCTGAAGGATTTAAGAAGCTCCATTCCAGTAGCACCACAGACGGGGCGCTGAGCAGCAAGCATAAAGAACTGATGGCTCTGGGCATTGGCATTGCAGTCCGATGCGAAGGCTGTATCGCGTTTCACACTGCCGCCGCCCTCAAAGCCGGTGCCAGCCAAGAAGAAATCGTAGAAACGGTAGGCGTTGCGGTTCTTATGGGAGGCGGGCCTGCGGTCGTCTACGGGAAGAAAGCCTACGAAGCTATGGAAGAGTTCAGCTGACTCTTCCCCATTAGTGCGGCCCCCACGTGCAGGGAATCGTGGGGTCCGTTCAGGCTACTCAGCGGCGACCTGCCTGCCGGCACCACGTATCGCGCCGAGTTCGTGGCGTAACGCGCTCATAGAGGGGACCGGACGGACCCCGTGCTCTGGCAGACCTTGCGTAACCCAGTCAGGAACACGTCCTCCAAAGAGTACTGGACGGCCCGCTGGTACCATGCCCCCGATTTGGATTAAGGCGTCTCGGATCTCTGCTGAACGACTCGAGGTGTCCTCGTCCGCGTAGACCGCGGCGGTCATCAAAGCAGCCGAGGCACCACTTATCTCCATCGCGCCCACGACCGACCGAGAAGCTATGCCACCACCAAGCCAAAGCGGATACCAGCCGGCGGCATGAACATGAACGAGCGCCGACAACGCTCCTAGCTGGTCGGTTTGCGTACCAAGCACACCAACTGCCACCACGGGCGCCGCTGCGTTCCGTAGTGGCGAAACGCTATCTCCGGTTGGGCGGAGTGGTCCAACCGCAAGGCGCGTGACGAATCGGATCAAGGCAGCGTGTAGCAGCGAAACTCCGGATCGGGACATGTGTCCCGAAGCCAGGCGGTCGTGGGCTGTGCGCATCGCCCGAAATACGAGCGTGTCGATGACATCAAGGGGACCGTGAATCGCACTCAGCTCTTCCAGTGTCGCCTCGATCCGATGCAAATCGCCACGAATAGCGGTCTCAAGCAGGTGTTCCACCGAAGCCTCGGGATCATCGGCAGAGAAGCGCTGGGAACGACCGGTTGGTAACAGCCCCTGCTCTATCGTGTCGATCAGCCCAGCGAGAGCCTGGTCGTCTCGATCGGCGATGTCACTGATTCGATACCCGGCATCTACCAAGGCCGACAGCATTTCGATCCGTACCACGTCCGTTTCCCGGTAGAGCCGCCTTCCACTCGTATCGCGATTCGGGTGGATTGCCTGGTACCGCTGCTCCCACATCCGCAGCGTAGTTGCGGGTACCGCAGTTCTCCGAGCAACGACCTGAATAGGGTGTTGGCGTACTTCCATAACTGATTGTAGTCTATCACGGGCATTGATTCAACTTTCGTTAGACAATCATTGGACTTTATCTCAAGTAGTCGATACCTTCCAACCGTTAGATAAATCGCATAAAGGAGGAACATATGCGAACAGTTACAGTTGCAAGTTTGATCGTGTTAGTTACCGTAGGCGCCTTTGCTACCGGTATGCAGGAGGAATCTCCCCAGTCTATGGATCAACCCACGATTGTTGAGATTGCGGCGGAAGACGGACGGTTCAGCACTTTGGTGGCAGCCTTGGAAGCTGCAGATCTGGTGGACACCCTCAGCGGTGATGGTCCGTTCACGGTATTTGCACCAACCGATGATGCCTTTGCAAAGCTCCCCGAAGGAACGGTAGCGGGGCTGCTTGAAGATATCCCCGCGTTGACCAGCGTACTTACGTATCACGTCGTTTCCGGCTCGGTAATGGCTGAGGATGTAGTAATGCTGAGTAATGCCGACACCCTTCAAGGGCAGCCGGTTGTGGTGGGAAGCGCCGACGGGGTGACGATCAATGACGCTGCGGTCACTCAAGCCGACGTTACGGGATCGAATGGTGTGATCCATGTAATCGACACCGTCCTGCTCCCCCCCCAGGGCGATATCGTCGACGTGGCTGTTGGGGCGGGCTCTTTCAACACGCTCACCACTGCCCTCGGTGCCGCAGGTTTAGTTGAAACGCTGCAAGGAGATGGTCCCTTCACTGTGTTTGCCCCGACGGACGCGGCGTTTGAAAAGCTGCCTGCCGGAACCGTGGAATCGCTCCTAGCCGATATTCCTGCGCTTACCGAGGTCCTTACGTATCACGTAACCCCGGGGCGCGTCTTCTCCGGAGATGTGGTTGGGCTGGACGAAGCTCCCACGGTACAAGGGCAGGCGATTGTGATCGGCGTAGACGGCGGGATGGTAATGCTTAACGATTCCGCCACTGTTGTCGGAACGGATGTCTTGGCCACCAACGGAGTTATCCACGTGATCGACGAGGTCCTGCTCCCGAACTGACCGACTTTGTATCAGATCTATCGGGTGGCCCCTTCTGGGACCACCCGTTTTGCAATTGCACGGCGAAATATCTTCTCCTGGATTCACATTGATATTCCATGGGTTGCTTGGTCTGGGTATCATATCAAGGTATCATGGTATCGATGATCAGCACTGCCCGCTCCTATATCGGCCTGAGCCTGAATGAAATGCGCAGTATCCTCGGGGACGGTGCACATCCGGTCCACGGAGACGAATATGGCCGGCTCACAGACCTCACTTCCATTGAAAACGGGGAGGTCTTTCCCGGCACGGTGTATCTGCAGGACGGGTCGGTTCTGCTCGTCCGGGTGAAGCGAGCGGCCATGGCCACAGTCTCCCCAGCCGATCTTCGGTCGGAACTGGGTCTCGGTGCGACCAGATTACGATCACCGGCGGGGAAGCGTGCTCACCTCTGGGTGTGGGCAGAGCTGGGGATCGCGAGTTCCGTTGAAGATGAGACGGTTCATTACCTCGAGGTCTTTCGGCCGTGTTCCCAGGCAGAGTATGAGGCGCGGATCTACCGGGAGCCACCGCGGTTTATCCGGTAGGACATCTGGCAGCGTCGCACCGGGTCTCCGCACGACCTGCCCAAGGCGTATTCTATACTAATTTCTTTATATACCACAGTTGACATTTACCGGAATGCCTCTTACCCTCTTTGTATATCGATAATTTTTTCGACATTACTTGTGACAAGCACGCGCACTAGGAGGCTCGTATGAAAATCGTAATAGTCGGCGGTGTTGCCGGCGGCGCTACCACGGCGGCACGACTTCGCCGCATAGATGAAGACGCCGAGATCCTCATTCTCGAACGCGGCGGTCACATAAGCTACGCCAACTGTGGTCTGCCCTACTACATCGGAGAGGTGATCGCTGAGCGGGAGCGGCTCTTCGTTCAGACGCCGGAGAATTTCAAACGCAGCTTTAACATCGACGTGAAAATTCACAGCGAGGTCACCGCCGTTGAGCGGGAACGCAAGGTGGTCACGGTACGCAACACCGAGAGCGGTGAGGAGTGGGAGGAACCGTATGACAAGCTTGTCCTCTCCCCGGGGGCGGAGCCGGTAAAGCCGCCGATTCCCGGTATCAACTCCGAGGGGATTTTCACCTTGCGGAGCGTTCCAGAGACCGACGCGATCAAGAGCTTCGTCGACGACCGCAAGCCGCGGAAGGCGGTGGTTGTGGGAGCCGGCTTCATCGGACTGGAGATGGCGGAAAACCTGCATGACCGCGGCATCTTCGTCACGATCGTCGAAATGGCCGAGCAGGTGATGAACGTGGTGGACTACGAAATGGCGGCTATGGTCCATCAGCATCTCAAGACCAAGGACGTAGAGTTCTATCTCCAAGACGGCGTTGCCTCCTTCACCAAGGAGGGAGAGACGATCACCATCACCCTGCAGAGTGGCCGCACGATCGAGGCGGAGATGGTGATCCTCTCGATCGGCGTGCGCCCGGAGGGCAAGCTGGCCAAAGATGCGGGACTGGAAATCGGCACCACCGGAGGTATCAAGGTAAACGAGTATCTTCAGACCAGTGACGCGGACATCTACGCCGTGGGTGACGCGATTGAGTTCACCCACCCGATTACCAAACAGCCCACCATCACCTATCTTGCCGGCCCGGCCAACAAGCAGGGGCGGATCTGCGCCAATAACATCGTGTTTGGTCCCCGGGAGGAGTACGAAGGGGCGATCGGCACCGCCGCGGCCAAGGTGTTTGACCTGACCGTGGCCTCCACCGGAGCCAGCGAGAAGAGTTTACAGCGGACGGATATTCCCTTTAAGACGGTGATCACCCACTCATCCTCCCACGCCGGCTATTACCCCGACGCGATGCCACTAACCATTAAGACGATCTTCTCCCCGGTGGATGGCAAGCTCCTGGGCGCGCAGGCGGTTGGTTATGAGGGAGTAGACAAGCGGATCGATCTGATGGCTACGGTGGTCCGGAAGCACGGTACTATCCACGACCTCACCGAGATCGAACACGCCTACGCTCCTCCGTATTCGTCGGCCAAGGATCCGGTGAATATCGCCGGATTTGTGGCGGAGAACGTCTACGAGAAGCGGAGCCGCCATATCCAGTGGCGTGAGATCATGGGGTGCGACCTGAACGAGATCGCCCTGATCGACGTCCGCACGCCGGAAGAGTACGAGCTCGGCACCATAGAGGGGTCGCTCAACATTCCCACCTACGAGCTGCGGGAGCGTCTCCACGAAGTGCCCCGGGATAAAACCCTCGTCGTCTTCTGCGGCGTCGGCCTGCGCGCCTACCACGCGGAGCAGATACTCCGACACCACGGGTTCGAGGACGTGTATAACCTCTCCGGAGGGTACAAGACGTACGAGAGCTCCGTGCAGAAGCAAGCAAACGAGGATCTCTGGGACCGGGACTACGTGGGCAAGGACGACAACATCTACCAGAGCGATGTTGAAGGGGCCCAAGGCTCAACCGCGTTCCGCCATCCCCACAAGCCGGAGCGGAGCATCGCCGAGGCCGGTTCCACCCATGCTGCAACCAGCGTGGGACCCCACGGCACGACCGTTAAGACCGACGCCCTGCAGATTGACGCCTCCGGCCTGCAGTGCCCCGGGCCGATCATGAAGCTCAAAAAGAGCATCGATGGACTCGCCCCGGGAGAGCAACTCCGGGAGATCGCCACCGATCCCGGATTCGCCCGCGACGTGGAGAGCTGGTGCCGCATGACCGGGAACCGCCTGGTACACCTTGAGAAAGAAGGCGCCCGAACGGTGGCGGTAGTGGAAAAAGGCTCCGCTCCTACCCCCTCCGCCGGGGTAGCGGGAGCCGCCACACCCCTCACCGGATCGACGTTGGTGGTCTTCTCCGACGAGATGGACCGCGCCCTGGCCAGCCTGGTTCTCGCAAACGGCGCCGCCGGCGCCGGCAAGGATGTGACGATGTTCTTTACCTTCTGGGGGCTCTCGCTGCTCAAGAAGGATCACAAGCCGCGCGTTTCCAAAGACTTCATGGGACGCATGTTCAGCTGGATGCTTCCCAAGAGCCGAAAGAAGCTCAAGCTATCCAAGATGAACTTTGGCGGCATGGGCGCCGCGATGATGAAGGCGCGCATGAAACAAACCAACGTGGACTCCCTGGACCAGTTATTTGCCTCCGCCCAGGAAGCCGGGGTGCGTCTAGTTGCGTGTCAGATGTCAATGGACGTCATGGGGATCAAAGCGGAAGAGCTCATGGACGGAGTGGAAATCGGCGGGGTGGCAACCTACATGGAGCACGCCTCCCACTCCAACGTGAACTTGTTTGTGTGAGG
>CAYQRW010000192.1:2389-7050 GCA_964419735.1 uncultured Spirochaeta sp. | reverse complement strand
TGCCCCTGGAACGGTACGCCGATCAGCTGATCCTCAATCGTGAAGGGTTGTCGCTGCGGGCGGTGATCATGCCGGATCTGCTGGCGATGGTTGAGGCGGCGCGGCAGGACGGTATTCAGCTGGACATTTCCAGCACCTACCGCAGCTACGACTACCAGCGAAATCTCTTTGCTTACTGGGTGGCGGAACTGGGCCAAGCTGAGGCGGAACGGGTCAGTGCCCGGGCGGGGACGAGCCAGCACCAGCTGGGCACCACGCTGGATTTTGGCAGCATCACCCTGGCGTTTGCCGAGCATCCCGCCGGGGTGTGGTTGGCGGACCACGCGGGGCGGTACGGGTTCTCCCTTTCCTACCCCGAAGGGTATGAAGAGACAACCGGATATAGCTTTGAACCGTGGCATTTTCGCTGGCTCTCGCGAACGGGGACGCAGATGGAAAGGCGCTTCTTTGGCGGAATTCAGCAGCACTTTCTCGAGTTCTGGGCTCAGGCGGAGCCGCTTCTGCGAGATGCTTGCACCGGCGGATCGTGCCGGGATACGGTACAACCATGAGTACATTGCCGACGGACGAGCTCCCGTTCACCTTTCCCGATGTGATTCTTCCCCAGCCTGCGGTGGATCTCAAAAAGTGGGCGGTTATCGCCTGTGATCAGTTCACCTCCGATCCCGAGTACTGGCAGGCGGTCACCACCTTCGTGGGAGACGCTCCCTCCACCTTGCACATGATCATCCCCGAGATCTATCTCACTCAGGAAGACACCTCCGTCCGACTGAAGCAGATCAGCGCCACGATGGAGCAGTATCGGCAGGATGGTACGCTCACTACGATACCGCAGTCCGCGGTGTACGTTCGGCGCAGCCTGCCCTCTGGAGTCGTCCGACAGGGAGTGGTAGTTGCGGTTGATCTGGAAGCGTACGACTATTCCCCGGACAGTACGTCCCAGATCCGCGCCAGCGAAGAGACGATACCCGCGCGATTGCCCGCCCGCGTTGATGTCCGGCGGGAGGCCCCGCTGGAAAGTCCCCACGTACTAGTACTCTTCGATGATCCGGAGAATACCGTAATGGACCAGTTGGAGGCGGCGCGCGCCTCTCTCGACGAGCTGTATACCACGGAACTCATGGAAGGCGGTGGTGAGATCAGTGGGTATCGTGTACCAGCGGAGTCCGAAACGGCCCGACAGCTGTCGGCAGATCTCCGCGCGCTCTCTACCCCCCAACAGTACGGGTTCAGATTTGCCACCGGCGACGGCAACCATAGCCTGGCGGCGGCGAAGGCGCTGTGGGAAGAGGTGAAAGGCTCAGACGTTACTCCGGACGATCCGCGTCGCTGGTGCCTGGTGGAATTGGTCAACGTGTACGATCCAGGCCTTCCCTTTCACCCGATTCATCGCCTGGTGACCGGAGCGGAAACCGCTACGCTGGATGCGTTACTTAGTCACGGCGATGCCCGATTCCACGGATTTCCGGTGGATCGCATCGCCGGTCACATCGCCTACGAAGGGCTCTCCCCCCGGGAAATCGCGTTTATTGGGCCCAACCAGGCGGGAATTCTGACACTTCCTGAGGAGGCGGACCTTCCGGTGGCCGTGGTGGACGCCGCAATCGCCGATGCCGGTGCGGAGGATATCGACTATGTGCACGGTTTTGAAGAGGTGGTAACGGCGGCGGAGCGGAGCGAGGCGATCGCGATCATTCTACCGGAACTGGACCGCAGTCAGCTGTTTGCCACCGTTAGTCGCGACGGCGCCCTACCTCGCAAGGCGTTTTCTCTCGGCGAGGCCCGGGACAAGCGCTACTACCTGGAATGTCGCGCATTGCGATAGGACGACGACCGCGCGGGTCAGGTCGGCAATTCATCACCTTCCACCTCAACTTCCCAGGTTGCGGCAGTTTTGCGACGGCGGCGCGGCTTACCGGCCGGCTTGGGTTGAAACGCCAGTGCGTCTACCAGTAGGTACACCAGTGCCACGGCAACTCCGATAGACCGAAACAGAGGCCGATTATCACGCGTTCCAGGAATCGTAGGGGGGAGAGATCCCGGCATATATCGGTGCCGTGGGCGCGGCTCACGCCCCTCGATACGGACCACGTATTCATCGGACGCGATCAGTCCGGAATCGCGGGCTTCGATGCGAATCGTCTCTCGGCTGGTGGTGAGCTGCCGAATCTGCCGGCGAAGCGCCGCGTGACGCTCCTCCAACTCCTGTAACTCCTGGTTCGACAGCGCCACGTACTCGTTCATCAGTTCGTACGCCACGAAACCATAACTTCCGAAGAACAGCTCGAGGAGCAAATACGTGGCGACACCGACCAGTGCCGCGATCACCAGAGACCAGAGTTTCATTACTACCTCAATACGGTGTAACCGGTGATAAGCTTTAGATTAAGGTAGGACCGCCGATGAGTAGTTGCACCGGCGTGACTGAGTTGGTAATTTTGAGTTAACCCAGAACTGGAATTCTCCGACATAATATGAGGAGGAGCCATTTCTCCGGCGGGGAGCACGTACATGGATGAATTAAGAAGCGACGAAATGGAAATGCAAGACGAAGAGCTCGAGCGATACGGAGTCTGGGTGAAGGCCGGGCCTGAAGAGGTCGTAGAGGCTGACGACGACTATTCACTTTCGGATCTGTCGGATGATGCAGATGTCGCCGAGGACGAGCCGCCGGCGGAACCTATCGGACAGGCCGACAGTGCCTCCGACAGTGCCTCCGACAGTATGGGGGACGATACGGACCTCCCCGCCCTGGACGAGTTTGACGATATCAGTCTCGACGATCTGGACTTCGGTGAGGGAGACGACATCGACACGGCGGATGCTCCGGAGCCCCTGGCTGCGGACCAACCGCCCACGTTGGGAGATCCTACCGATGAACTCACGATTGACGTTGCTGATGACGCCGAGCCGGAGGCCACCGACTTTGACGAGTTTCTCGAACCCGCCGAGCCCGATTCTGCCGATTCCGGCGGCGCAGAGCTGGCCGCAGAACTTGATGAACTGGATGAAACAGATGAACCAGGTGAATCCGATGCTTCGCTTCCCTCCGCAGAGCCCGACGAGGAGGACCTGATTTCCTTGGATGACTTCGACCTGGAAGTTCCTGACGAGGAGCCGGACCCCTTTGAGTCGCTTCCCGAGGAGAGCGAATCCGGAGCATCGACTGACGACGATTTCAATCTCGATGAGCTGGAAGAAGAGCTTCCGGACGACTTTGAAGAGCTGGAACTGGACACCACGGAATCCCTTGGAACAGATCGACCGATCGAGAGCGAAGAGTTTGACTCTTCCATCCCCGGCTCCGACGGTGAGCTGGACGACTTGTCGGTGGACGATATCTCGGTAGATGACAGCAGCGAAGAGCTTCCGGAGCTGGAGGTGGACTCGATCGATGATGCCGAGCACGACTTCACCCCCGAAGACCAGGGAATCGACATTGAGAGCGTCCGACCGAGCAACACGATCTCCCCCGATGAGGAAGAATTCCTCAGTGACGCATCCGATTTGCAAAACGAGTCGGAAAGTGCTATACCAGCTTCGATGGACCTGCAAGAACGGGAAGCGTTTGAACGCATCCAGACGGAACTCACCGACATTAAGAAAGAACTGGCGGAGCTAAAAGCTGCGCTTCGCGGCGCGGGTACGTCCGCTGCCGAAGACGCCCTCCCCGCGGAAGAGTCCGCTCCCGCCGATGAGGTCGAGCCGGAGGAGTTCTCCGAAGCACCTCCCGCTGCGGAGGGTGCCCAACCGGGGCCTGGGTTCTTCGAGGAAGAGGAAGATGAAACGATCGCCCTCACCGGAGACGAGCTGGACAACATTCTCAACACCGCCGAGTTCACCGAACAGGCCGGAGAAGCGGTAGAACTGGAAGACGATTTTATCGTGGAACCGGAACCGCCGGCCGCGGAAGCGGATGAGGACGCCACAGACCTCGATATTGGACTCGACGACGACCTGGAAGGGTCCGCGGAAGAAGAGGCCACGGAAGACGAGACCGTAGAAGAAGAGCTCGCGGAAGATGAGCCCTTCGAATCCGACGATACTGATACGTCCGATGACGAGGTAGCCTCGATTGAACTGGAGCCGGTGGCGCGCGATGCGGTGGTGATCGAGGGCGATGATTCCGCAGTTGATGAGCTGGCGGAAATGGATATCGACAGTGAGCTCGCCGATATCGACAGCCTCGAAGATGAAACTGAAGATGCCGGGGATGACCTGGAAATAGACATCGATGAACTGGAAGACGTAGACACCTCGGGAGTATTGGATGAGAGCGCCCACCGTGCCGCCGAAGAGAGCGCCGTTGAGATGGACCAGCAGGCGCTGGAGTCCGATTCTAATGATGCCGATGAGGATGCCCTGGAGGAGTTCGGCGATCTAGAAATCGATGATCTGGATCTCGATGAAGGCGAAGAGAGCGAGCCGGAAGCGGCGGGTCTCACTACCGAACCTGATGAGGATACACCGCCGGAAGAGGACGATTTCGATCAGTTCGCCGCTGCAGTGGAGGACGATATCGCCTCGGGATCCAGGGAACAGGGCGTGCAACTGGACGAGCAGTTCGACCAGGAGCCTGCCACCGAGACGGAACCGGAAACGATTGAACTGGAACACGATGACGACGGGGAAATCGAAATCGACCTGGACGACATCGATGG
>CAYQRW010000192.1:0-2289 GCA_964419735.1 uncultured Spirochaeta sp. | reverse complement strand
TACAAGCGGCTCTTTGAGGAACTGGGACTCGAAACGTAATCCATGGAGCGCGTCTGATGGACCTTATCGACCGCCTCAACGGTCCCACGGAACCTGAGTCGGTGTTCGCCCGGGCGTTCGCGCTTCGGGATTCCCGGAAGCCGGGCACCGCAGAGAGTGGTTTCGACGAAGAACACATCGTACTCACTTCAGTGGGGACCGCGGTTGATGCGGGCGCCGCCGTCCGCGCCCTCCTTAAAGAACTGCAAGTTCAGCGCGTCTACGGGATTACCACTCCCTCCCACCTGTTCTCGTTGCTCCACCGGCACCTGGCGGTGGAACGGGGTGCACTACTCGTACCGGCCACGGAAGGCGAACATCTTCCCCTGGCAACGGCCGGGCTTGATCGGACGAGTACCCTACGCCTCCGCGCCACCGACGAGGAGCTTCTTGGTCTGCTCAATCACCAAGGAGTCCGAATCCTGGCGGGGCAGCAGCGTGAGCTCTTTGCGGATCGGCTCTCCCGCACGAACTACCGGAAATCTCCGCGGCTCGCGCTGTTTCCGTTCTTCCATCACCATCGCCTGCTGGCTACACTGATCGTCTTCGAGTCACCCATTCTGGATCTGGACCCCACCGTTCTCGACGTGATCCTGGGAGCATTGAGTGACAGCGCGGGGCGTCTGCTCTTCGATGGCAGACAACGCGCCATGGGCAACCGTACCCGAGCGGTCGTGCTGCAGCGCGGCCAGATAGCGGATACGATCGAACGTTTGTCGGCGGAAGGTTCGCAGCGGCAGCTGCAAATCGTCGAAACTGATCTGGACCCCATGGCGGATACGATTCTTGAAGTACACCCCCACTTAGACCGGCAGCGGTTGCTGGAAGATATGGTCGATACCGTGGCACTGCTGGTCTCAGCTACCCACGATGTTGCCCATGTGGGTCAGGGTCGCATGGTATTACTCGGATTGCTGCGCCCCCCCCTCGACTCCGAACTGCTCGTACACCTGGTGAGCACCACCATATCGCACCTGTTCGGCATCGGATCGCGATACCGCCTCGGTCACGAGGAACGTGCGGCCCACGAATTCTCGCGTGACGCGTGAGCGGATATCCAGTCGCAGTGGTGCCCCAACGGTCCGAGTTGACGGCATCTTTCTCCACTCCGGATACGATCCGCGCCGTGAAGCACACCGACAGCTGACTACCTTGAACCTCACGGAGCGTTCGCCGCGGACCGTCGTGGTTATCGGCGAGGGAATCCCTTACCTCAGCGAAGCGATCGCCTCCCAGTTCCCGGAGATGTCCGTGTTCGCCGCGATTCTTGGTGAGCCCTCTCCAGACTTTGACGTCCCGCAGATCGATCTCACCAACCTACCCGCCGGCGGGTTACGCGGTTGGCTACGTAACCGCGTGGTGCCCCTCGATGCGGCGGCTCTCGAGCTGGTTCCGTGGGAAGCGGGCCGGCGTCTGGCTCCGGAGCTGGTGGCCCAGGCGGAGCGGGAGGCGCTGGAGGTGGTACAGACCGCCTCGGCGGAGATTGCGACGATTGGTTCCTTCGGCCGGCGCTGGCTCGCCAATGCGCTGCGCTCGGCGATCCTGGTGGACGATCGGTGGGAGATACCCTACCCCGGCATGACTGCCACCCTGGCCACCAGCGGCCCCAGCCTCGAACAGCTTCTTCCCGCTGGAAGGAGCGGGTTTCCCGGTATGCTCACCAGCACCAGTTCAGCCTGGTCTACTCTGGCACACTTCAATATCACTCCGGAAATGGTGGTGCACACCGATGGCGGGTATTGGGCGACTCGCTACTTACAGAGTGCCCATGCCTATCACGATCACCTCGCCCCGGTGCTGGCGATGCCCGCTCACGCCGCGGTTCCGGTGAGCCTGCTGCGATCAGCGCACCGGCACCGCTTCGGCTTCTTGTCCACGGGGTGGCTTGGAGAGGCGCTGCATGCGGACCAGACCGAATGGTGGCGCGTGCCGGACGCCCCTACGGTTACCGCCACCGCCCTCCAGCTGCTGCATGGGCTACGTCCCACGGGACGCATCTATGTGGCCGGTCTCGACCTGATGTCTCGGGGCGTGGTGGGCCACGCCCGGCCGCACCCCAACGATCGGGTAATCGCCACCGCGGCGCACCGTCTCCGGCCGGAAATCTCGATCCGGGCGGAACGCACGCTCGCCGGAAAGGCCACACGCGAGGAGTGGCGGGACGGAGTTGTGGGATACCGCTCGCCCGCTTTGGAGGCGTTTCTCCCGGAGATTGACCGGATCCTGACGCTCCACCGGACCTCGGGATCG
>CAYQRW010000191.1:5499-7076 GCA_964419735.1 uncultured Spirochaeta sp. | reverse complement strand
CGGCGGCGATGATGCTCAAGTACAGCTTTGCCATGGACGACGCCTACGATGCGATCTTCAACGCGATTCGAACCGTGCTGGATGCCGGTTACCGCACCGGAGACATCGCCGCCGCCGCCGGGGATACGGTCATCGGAACTGCAGAGATGGGTCGCCGAATCGCCGAGGCGGTAGCCGCTTCATGAGTTCGGCAGACACCACCGCTATATGGGACGCGTTCGGCTCGGTCGAGATTCGGGTAGGAACGGTGCGGGAGGCGCATCCGTTCCCGGAGGCGCGCACCCCGGCGATCAAGCTCTATATCGATTTTGGTGCCGGGGATGAGCGCTGGTCCAGCGCGCAGATTACCGAGCGCTACACCCCGGAAGCACTGGTGGGCCGGCAAATCCTGGCGGTCACCAATCTCCCGCCCAAGCGGATCGCGGGATTCAAATCGGAGTGCCTCACGCTTGGAGTTGCCGCCGCCGACGGCGCCGTGGTTCTGGTAACACCGGACGAGCCGGTAGCCGCCGGCGCCCGGTTATTCTAAGTTGTGTGTCGAGAACCGTGTTGGGGATGCAGCCCTTAGATCGCATCGAAGTCTAAGCCGGCTTGCTTTGCGACTTCCCGCGCGAGACTCCTGCCGTCCGGAGTGCCCTCGATCACGCGAAATAGATGCGTCGGGCGGATGGTGAGGCTCAGTCCGTTTACCCGCTGCGGTACGTCGTGCAAATGGGTAGCAAACAGCGCCCGGGCACCTCGCGCAGCGATCACTTCAAGCAATTCCTGAGACAGTTCCAGCGCATCGGAGACACCAGTAGAGGAGAACGTCTCGTTGAGCAGCACCAGGGTGCTGCTGTCACACTGCGTGAGAAGATCCGCCACCTGGGCAGCCTCCTGCGCAAAGCGCCCGCCGATCGGTTCCGCCCCTTCCCCACCGGCAAAATGGGTCACCACCCGCGCCTGCTCCAGCACCGTCACGGAACTCGCCGCCACCGGCAGTCCCGCCTGGCCCCAGAGCTGGGCAATCCCCACCGCCCGGACAAAGGTGGTCTTGCCGCCGTTATTGGGACCGGTGACGATCGCCAGCGGAGTATCTCGGAAGAGGGTGGGGTCATTGCGGACGATCGCCTCCTGCTCACTATCGATCCGGTTCAGTGCAAGAAGTGGGTCGTACAAGTCCTGCGCCGAGAAGCTACCGTCCCGGGAGAGCTCCGCCGTGGTCATGGGTAAACCCGCCTCCTGGAGACGGAGTTCCAATTCAGCGATCGCGTCGAACACCGCCAACTCACTCACGAGTCGTTGTAACCAGGAGAGCTGGATCGCGTTATACCGCTTCAAGGCGCGCGCCAACGGCCGCGACACATCCCGCAGCAGATGATCCAACTCCTCGAAGAGCGGAGAGAGCGGGGCAGGACCGGACCAGCCCCCGGGGGCGGTGTTCTTCCGAATTGTAGTCCGCGGCCGGTAGGAATGATCCGTACCAAAGAGCGATTCCCCCACCGCGTCCACGATGCCGCCGGAGGTATACTCCTGCTCATTCACCGAGAGGAGCACCGCCTCCCGCGGCCGCAGCCGATCATCGAGATTGATTCCCA
>CAYQRW010000191.1:0-5399 GCA_964419735.1 uncultured Spirochaeta sp. | reverse complement strand
GCCAGTACCTCGTCCATGCGTAACCCCTCGGCTTCCAGAAGCACCATCATATGGTAGATCAGATCGGCCCCCTCCGAGCAAATTTCCTCCGGCGTGGCGGCGAGAATCAGCTCCACCGCCTCCTCCCCAACTTTCTTGCGAATCTTTTCCGGGCCCTTGGAGAAGAGATGGGTCGTATAGGAACCCTCGGGCATCGTACGATGGCGCTCGGCAATGATCTCGCCCAACGCACTCAGGACGGTCTCCGTGGAAGCCCCGGTACCGGAAGCACCCGATCCCTGGGAGCCGGATACGGGTGGTGAGGAATCGGTGGACGTATTGGATGCATCCGCTCCATTGGCTGCGCTGGACGCGCCGGGGGCGCCCGTGTCCAGCACCCGCACCTCCCACCAGGAATCGCGCTCCTGAAAGCGGTCATACCTGACCCCGCCCTGGGCAAAGGGCAAAACTCGACCGGTGGCAGGGTCCACGATCCACAGTTCACCCCGTTCGAGACTCTTGGTGCGGCTCTTTTCATTGCAGGCGGCCACGGCAACCACCGGCCCCGCGGTGCCCGCCTCATATATTAGTAGCGTATCCGGCATGAGTTCTCCCGTGCCGCTGATGCGGCGGTATGCGTAACGGCCGGTGGGGTAGGTGGCCACCGGTACCAATTCACGTCGCGGCAAGCGCCGCGAGCGCCGCGGCCAGGTCAAAGCGACCTTCGTAGAGCGCGCGGCCCACTATCATACCCGTCACCAGACCGCCACTCAACCGTTGAACGCGCTCCGCGTCCTCCGTGGCGGCAACTCCACCGGAGAGGATCACGGGAATCGTCGTGGCCTGCGCAACCGCCACCGTGCCGGCGATATCGGGGCCTTCCAGCATGCCGTCCCGGGCGATATTGGTGTATTCAACCGCGGAAAACCCCATCGTCCCCGCCCGCCGGGCCAGATCCTCCGCACGGAGCGCCGTATCCTCCTGCCACCCGGAAACGCGAACCCACCCATTCCGAGCGTCGATGGAGGCGATCATCCGCGCGCCGTCGGTTTCGGTCCACCGGGCCACCGTATCGGGATCGCGCGCAAGTACCGTCCCCACCACGGCGTAGTCTATTCCCAGGTCCAGCACCGCCTGCAGGGCGTCATGATCGCGCACTCCCCCGCCGACCTCGAGTTCCACGGAAACCGCCCGGCGGATATCCCGAAGGACCGTGCGGTTATCGCCATGGCTCCGTGCAGCATCCAGATCGACCAGGTGCAGGCGGCGCGCCCCGGCATCGACCAGACGCTGAGCCATCGCCACCGGGTTCTCGTCATACACCGTGGTATCGGCGTAGGATCCTTGCCGCAGCCGGACGCAGGCGCCTCCGATCAAATCAATCGCGGGAATAATGATCATATGTGCTCGAGGAATGCCGCTTCGTATTCCGCCAGTCCCCGAAACGCCTCGGACCGCACCGGAAACGTCTCGATCTCGAAGAGCGATGCGTAGGCGTCAGGCTCCTCACCGTCGCGGGCGGCTATCGCCGTAATCGCCGCCCCCAGGGAGGTAGCCTCTTCGATACCGGTGAGGTACACCGGATTGTCTCCCAGGAACGCGCCTACCAGGATGTTGTAATCCAGGTTATGGCGGAACCCGCCCTCGGTGAAGATCGCCATCCCCGGGGTGATCCCTACCCGTTCCAGGGCAACTTTGCTCTGAATCGCCAGCGAAAGGTTCAGCGCGGCATAGGCCGCGGGGAGATCCTGAAAGAGGGGCGGCACGATCGTACCGTCCTTAATTGCCGCCAGCTCGTACTCCCGGCCGGCATCGATTACCCGGGCCCGGGAGGTGGGAAACTGCCCGGATCCAGGAACGATACCGGGAATAACGAAGTGCTGGCGTTGATCGAGCACGCGCTGGTAGAGACTCTTATTGAAGTCGGGCAGCATATCCGTGCTGTGGATCTGTTTCAGGATATCGGTGTACGTCTCGAACTCCTGACCTCCCATGAGGATCGAAGTTTTTACCGGAGTACCAAAGGCGGAAATATTGAAGAACACCGTCTTTCCGATTTCCTCCTCCGCAAACTCCGCCGGCATCCCCTCGCCCCGTTTACCGGGGTTCATGGCGACACACCACGTGCCGGTACTGTTGAGCAGGAAGTCCTCACCGCGCTTCTTCAAGAGGTAGGGCAACAGCGAGGCGTTACTGTCGTGGATTCCGGCGGTCACCGGGACGTCGGTGCCGATACCCGTGAGTTTCGACGCGGCGGCGCTCACGGTGCCGATAGTGGCCCAGGAGCGCATCGGTTCGGCGGGTAGTGCATCCCGGATACCCAGTTCATCGGCCACCTGCGACCAGTCCCACTTCTGAAAGTCCCAGAGGTAGGAGTGACATCCGACATACGTATAATCCACGGAGAATTTTCCCGTCAAAAGGTAGGCGAAGTACTGGGGAAAGAAGAGCACTCGGGAGACCTTTTTGAACTGCTCCGGCCACGTTTCTCGGGTGAAGTACAGTAGCTTCCCGGGATTCACCAGGGGCTTGATTTCCGCGGTAGCCGTGGTGCGTTGCAGGTCACTGCGAGACCCCACCGCCGCATAGAAGCGATCGTGGAAGCTTTCATCCGGCGTGTGCGTGTAGGAAACCACCGGACAGGCAGGATTACCATCCTCGTCCAAGGTAACCACCGAGGCACCGTGCGTGGTCACCGCCACGGAGGTGATCGTATACTCCGCCGACAGTTCTTTGAGCGTGGCGAACAACCATTCCCGAATCGCCGTCATCGGTTCGAGCTCAACCCCGTCCACAACCTCGCTCTCGAAGTGGCGATACCGCCGATCCAGCAGCTTCAGTTGACCGTCAAAGATCATAATCTTCTTGTTGGTCTTCCCCACATCGAAGACCGCGATTGTATCAATCATGGTATGGCTACTCCTGCCGGTATTGTAAACGGTGAAGCGGGCGGCCACAATGGATCAATCATGGCAGAGATCGTAAATCCCGTTGAACACGCCCGTCGCCGCGCCTCGGCAGCGGGCCGCCTCCGGACACTGGTGAACACCTCGTTTTCTGCCGCCGGTATTCGGTGGCCGGAGGAACGTTACGAAGCCGCCTGGACCGTGTGGCGGAACGATCCGAGCTACACGCCGACAGGCCGGGGCGGGATCACCGCGCGCACCGCCCTGGCGCAAGAGATAAGTGCGGCCGGGATCCCCTGTGCTCCGGAAGACTTACTACTCGCCGCGGGGTCCAGCCTCTCCTATCACCTGCTGTTCTCGGTGCTGCGCCACCGTGCCCCACGCAGAGACCCGGCACGCACCGTAGCGCTCCCGACCCCGGGATATCCGTTGTTCGAGGGTATCTTGGCGCCGTTAGGGATGAGCCCCGTCTGGTACCGCTGCCCTCCGGAGGACGGATTTCTTCCAGATTACGCGGAGATCCAGCGGTTGGTGACGCACCCCAATCCCCCGGCGGCGGTGGTGCTGATCAGCCCCAACAACCCCGCCGGCGTGGTCTACCCAGACGAGGCGGTCTCGGCGATCGGGGAGCTCTGCGCCGCCGCCGGCGTCACCCTCATCCTGGACGAGGTCTTTAGCCTCTTTCGCGACGCCCCTACCGGCAGCAGCTCCCCTACCGGCAGCAACCCCACCACCGGCAGCGACACCCGCACCAACAGCGACACCCCCACCGGCAGCGACCTGGTCGCCCACGACACCACCGAAAGCCCGGTACCGGTGGTACATCTCAACGGGGTGTCAAAAGTGTGCGCGGCGCCGGAGATCAAACTGGGGTGGATTATGCTTTCCGGCGGCGATTCCACGGTACGGACCGGACTAATGGAGGCGCTCGACACGGAACACGACACCTACCTCGCACTGTCGGGCTTCGCGGAAGCGGCGGTGGCGCCCTTTCTCAGGGATGAGGCGGCCGGCACCGCCCGCCGGGCGATACGGAACCGGGTGAGCCGTATGCGCAGCGAGATGCTTACGGAGATCGAATCCTCTTCCGGATGGCACGCCGCTGCGGTGAACGGCGGGATTCACATTCCCCTCCAGCTGGACCCGATGGCAGCCTCCGAGCGGTTCGGGACGCTGGATGATGAGACAATCGCCGTGGAGATTCTCGAGCGCACCGGGGTGTATCTGCATCCGGGATACTTCTACGGGCTGGACTACCCGCAGTTTTCCGGGGGACCGTGGTTTGTGGTGAGCGCCCTGATCGAGGAATCCTCCCGGCGGGAGGCGTTTCGGCGACTGCGGCAGCTTCTATGAACTGCTCCGAAGCCGTTACGAAGCGGTGGCGGTCTCGGAGCTCTCCGGAGGATCGGGCGAAACAACCGCGGCGGAAGACTCCAGCGGCGAGCACCCCACCTCATCAGTGAGGGTACTCACGATCACCAGTTCACTTCCTACCCACACGGGAAAGATCTCGGAGTGAATATGGCGAACCGCACCGGTGGCGGAGAGGATATCGCTGTCTGCGTGCAGATGCCACGGACGGTCCGCCCGTTCACTCTGGTGCACCAGACGCAGAAAGGTATCCCGCGCTGCACTATAGGCCTTTTCATAGGGAATCGTCGCCGGCGCTACGGAGGCCTGCACCTCCCACAACGGGCGGCCCAGCACCCGCTCCCGCGCCAACCCCAGACAGTGTCCGGCGGCATCGTTCCACTCCACCACGCACCCCGACCGGTCCGCCGCAACCATGGGCCGAATGTGGGACCGAAAAAGTGCGCGATGCAAATCTTCCAGCTTGATGTGACCGTGTTCCATCTCGTTCATTCCACCGATAGAATTGTACCACGGTTAAAAACTGCGGTGGGCTCGCCCCTTGACTTTTGGATTAGGCGTAGTAGCTTTTAGCAGTTGAACGGAACAACGGAGGAACACATACATGGCAACGAATCAACAACACGCCCTGTCTCAGGCGGTGGCACGGCAACGAAGCATTCTCAAGAACGTATATTCCTGGATGGCCCTGGGCCTCGCGATTACCGGTGTGGTGGCGATGTATGTCGCCGGCAACGAGCAGCTGGTCCGGTCGATCGTTATGAACCAGGGACTGTTCTTCGGGCTGATTATCGGAGAACTGGCGCTGGTCTGGTTTCTCTCAGCTCGGATTCAGACGATGAGCCCCGGGGCGGCGACACTCTCCTTTGCGGGATACGCCGTGCTCAACGGAGTAACGCTCTCGGTGATTATTCTCGCCTACACTGGGGCCAGTATCGCGGTAACGTTCTTTGTGGCAGCGTCCACCTTCGGCGTACTCAGCATGTACGCGGTGACCACCCGGCGGGAGCTTGGCGGCATGGGACAGTACCTGTTCGCCGGTCTCATTGGAATCATTATCGCTTCGGTGGTAAACATGTTCATCGGCAGCGCCACCATCGACTATATCATCTCGTTTATCGGGGTGTTTCTGTTCATGGGGCT